>NZ_AUEX01000029.1:0-48343 GCF_000426205.1 Acidovorax sp. JHL-9 | reverse complement strand
GTGGGGATGTAGGTGTCCAGGGCTTCGGCCAGCTTCATGATGGCTTCTTCACCCAGCTTGCCCTTGTCGCCTTCCAGGGCGAGCTTGGCGGAACCGCGGATGATCGGGGTGTCGTCGCCAGGGAAGTTGTACTTGTCGAGGAGTTCGCGCACTTCCATTTCGACGAGTTCGAGCAGCTCTTCGTCGTCCACCATGTCGCACTTGTTCAGGAACACGATGATGTAGGGCACGCCCACCTGGCGGGCCAGCAGGATGTGTTCGCGGGTCTGGGGCATGGGGCCGTCAGCGGCCGAGCACACCAAAATGGCGCCGTCCATCTGGGCTGCGCCGGTGATCATGTTCTTCACGTAGTCGGCGTGGCCGGGGCAGTCCACGTGGGCATAGTGGCGGTTGGCCGTCTCGTATTCCACGTGGGCGGTGTTGATCGTGATGCCGCGGGCCTTTTCTTCAGGTGCCGCGTCGATCTGGTCGTAGGCCTTGGCTTCGCCGCCAAACTTGGCCGACAGCACCGTGGCGATGGCCGCCGTCAGCGTCGTCTTGCCATGGTCCACGTGACCGATCGTGCCCACGTTGACGTGGGGCTTGGTGCGCTCGAATTTGCCTTTTGCCATTTTTCCGACTCCGAAAAAAATCTATGCCAACAAAACAGGATTTCGGCGCAACCGAATTCGGACGCACCAGAATTGGTGCCCATGGCGGGAATCGGACCCGCGACCTCTCCCTTACCAAGGGAGTGCTCTACCACTGAGCCACATGGGCCATTTGGAACCACCGAAGCAGCACCAAAGACTTTTTCAAACTCTACAAACCAGCCAACAGACAATGGAGCGGGAGACGGGAATCGAACCCGCGTCATTAGCTTGGAAGGCTAGGGTTCTACCATTGAACTACTCCCGCATCAGCAGCCTTCACCGCATCTGCGCCGCCCAGCACTTGCCAGGCATCACCGACATATCATCCAAAAACTGGTGGAGGGGACTGGATTCGAACCAGTGTAGGCGTAAGCCAACAGATTTACAGTCTGCCCCCTTTAGCCACTCGGGCACCCCTCCGAAGAATTTCGAATTATAGCACTGATTTCAGCCTCTACGAGACACCTCACAAACACCTGAAGGGTCTGAAAGCAGAAAATTGCTGCGCATCAGCTGCAATTTTTCCACTTCAACACTCGAAAACCGATGCAACCCGTTGATTACAAAGGTATCCAGCGCACCCAAGAGGGACATTCTAGCCGCGGATCTACGCCCAATTGACTCAAATTGTCGCGCTTGGCTTGCAAAAACTGCCCGACATGCCCCCTGAGCTGTTGACTCTCGGCCGCTAGCGTCTTGTTCCTGCACGGATCTCCGCCCAGGGAAATCGAGAGGCCGCATGTTGACAAGCACGCCTACAACTCCCTCAGCAGCCTCATTGACTCCAAGCATCCGAAGCCTCCAGGTGCACCTCTATCCACCCGGTGCCATGGTGGAGCGGAAGGGTTCAACCGACATACGCGCGGTGAACAAGAACATCACCCCGCTGGAGGAACAATGACCGGCAGTGCACTCAGCAGGAAATGGTGAGCGGCTGTGCGGGAAAACTTCGCGCCTGCTTCAATGGACTCAAGGGCTTCCCCGATGCCATCAAAGCGGGTGTTCCCCAAGACGGTGGGCATGGAGCAGGCCTTGCTGCGCCATGTGGCCTTGTACAACCACCAACTGCCGCAGTCAGCGCTCCAAAGCAAAACGCCGATGCAGGCCATGAAAGACCGGCACCAGACTCAACCGCATCTGCTCCACAAGCGGCCATATGATCGGCCAGGATACGGCAGCTGAATAGTGGTGATGAAGTGCAAACCATCGAATACGCTGACGCAAAGCATCGCCCCTTTCCGCTGCCTCGGACATGGTCATGCTGCCTCAAAAAATTTCGAACAGACCGGCTGCACCCATGCCACCACCGACACACATGGAGACCACTCCCCATTTCGCCTTGCGGCGCTGGCCTTCCAGCAACAGATGACCCGCCATGCGGGTGCCGCTAACACCGAAGGGGTGACCGATGGCGATGGCTCCACCATTGACATTCAGGCGCTCGAGGGGAATACCCAGCCGCTTCTGGCAATACAGCACCTGCGAGGCGAAGGCTTCGTTGATTTCCCATAGATCGATATCGTCCACGTTCAATCCAAAGCGCTTGAGCAGTTTAGGAATGGCGAACACGGGGCCAATACCCATCTCATCGGGTTCGCACCCCGCCACGGCAAAGCCACGGAAAGCGCCCATGGCCCGAAGGCCCCGGCGCTCGGCTTGCTTGGCTTCCATCATCACGACGGCAGCGGAGCCATCCGACAACTGGGACGCATTGCCGGCGGTCACGTATTGCCCCTCGCCACGCACAGGCTTGAGCGCCAACAGGCTCTCGAGCGTGGTCTCCGGACGGTTGCAAGTGTCCTGCGTAACTTCCACGGCTTGGCGCGAGGTCGCACCCGTCACTTTGTCCACGACTTCCATTTCTGTTGTCACACGGATGATCTCCGAGGAGAACAGGCCTTCTGCCTGCGCCTTGGCGATGCGCTGCTGGCTGCGCTGCGAAAAAACGTCCTGCTCGTCGCGGGTGATGCCATAGCGGCGGGCCACGATGTCGGCCGTTTCGATCATGGGCAGATACACGGACGGCTTGTGCGCCAACAGCCAAGCATCCAAGTCTTTGGCGTCTTCGGCAGGACTGCGGGCCATGCTGCGAGTGCCCGTCACGCTCTCCACTCCACCGGCGATCGCCACCTCCACGCCGTCCAGAGCAATACGCCCAGCCAACATGGCAATCGACTGCAGGCCAGAGGAGCAGAAGCGGTTAATGGTCGCTCCACTGACCGTCACGGGTAGACCTGCGCGGTGCGCAGCGAGATGCGCGACGTTTTTCCCGGTGCGCCCGTAGGGGTTGGCACAGCCCAGAATCACGTCATCGACGCTGGCCCCGTCGACGCCAGCGCGCTCGACGGCTGCCACGATGGAAAGCGCGCCAAGTTCCGGGCCTGACATGGTGTTGAATTCGCCACGCAACGCCTTGGTGAGGGGCGTGCGGGCGTAAGAAACGATGACGGCTTCACGCATAGTTGATCGATTTCCGTTGCGATGGGGTAATTGCAAAAGTACAGGGCGAGGGCCAAGTTCTCAGGAAGGCCGACCGAAACAGCCTGGGAGGCTTCAGTTGTCGAGACTGATGTTGGCTTTACGAGAAATCGCCCCATAAACGGAGATTTCACTTTCAATGAGCGATTGGAATTGCGCCGGTGTGCTTCCTACCGGGCCAAAACCCATGCTCTGGAGACGTGCGGACAACTCCTGGCCTCTCACGGCGTTGGCGATCTCCTTCGAGATGCGATCGACCGCTTCTTTCGGTGTGCCCGCTGGCGCCATCAAGCCGATCCAGGAGCTTTGGACGATATCGGGGAAGCCTGCCTCGGCCATGGTGGGCACATCCGGAGCACACTCACACCGCTTGGGCAAGCTCACTGCCAGCACCTTCAGCTTGCCGGCCTTCACCTGGGGCATACCGCCGCTGGCAGGATCAAAAAAATAGTCCACCAGACCAGCCATCAAATCAGGCATGGCCTTTGCGCTACCGTTGTATCCAACATGCACGCCCTTGAGATTGGCGGACAAGGAAAACATCTCCCCCAGCAAATGGCCGGTGGATCCCGGCCCGGTGGAGGCATAGCTGGGTTGTTTTTTATGGGCCCATGCCACGAATTCAGCCACATTGCTGACAGGCGTCGCAGCACTGGTGTACAGGAACAATGGAATGTTGACCATATGACTGACGGTCGCGAAATCCGTAGGCTTGTACGGCAGATTCTTCACCAGCACCCGGTTGGTTGTATACGCAGCCGGCACGACCCCGAAGGTATAACCGTCTGGCGTAGCACGTGCCAGCGCAGTCGTGGATACCGTGGTATTGGCGCCCGGCTTGTTCTCAACCAGGACGGGCTGGCCAAGCGACTTGGAAACCGTTTCCATCAACATGCGGGTGACAGTGTCCACCGGCCCCCCTGCCGCGTATGGCACAAACACCTTGAGAGGCTTGGTGGGCCATTCGTTGGCCCAGGTAGCCCCACACGACAACACCATCGCCGCCCCGGCCAAAAATGAGAGGCTGTTCCGACGGTTGCGCAACACGGATTGATTCATGCTTGTCTCCTGTTAATTCTTCATCGAGATTTCAGCAACGAAACCGATGGAAAGGGTTCGATTACTGACCGGGTTGAATCATGGCTCTGGGAAGAGGTATCTCATGTGCCAAGAATTCCTCATCCCTGGAGCATGGCGGCTCTTCTTGCCAAACTGAATGCGGTTTTCCGCATCTCAGCGCAGTCCTCCATAACATCCCCACGACCCAGCCACCAGGTGGCCGGCATCTACTGGGAGATTGATTCCGGTGATCGCTGAGGCCCAGTTCGACGCGAGGAAAGTCACAGCATGTGCGATCTCGTCGGCATGGACCAAACGCCCCAGCGCCGAATGACTGGACAATGCCCGAACCTCCAAGGCACGGGTCGCAAAGCCTTTATCGAGTGCTGGCGTTTGCGTGAATCCGGGGGACACGCAATTGACGCGAACGCCCTTGGGGCCCCATTCGCCTGCCAAGCATTCCGTCAGATTGATGACGCCAGCTTTGGACGGCGCGTAGGAATGCAGCGGCCCCGAGCGCATGCCGGCAACAGAAGCGATGTTCACAATCGCGCCCTGACCTCGCTGCGCCATGCGCGCTCCGAAACGTGCACAGCACAGATAGGTCCCGCGCAGATCGATCCGCGCGACGAAGTCCCACTCCTTGAGTGTCAACTCCCCCGGTGGCAGCGTACGCTGCAGAACACCAGCGCAGTTCACCAGCACATCGACGAAACCCAGCCGCCCCTCGATGTCGGCCGCGGCCCCATCCACAGATGACTCCTCGCCGACATCCATCGCCACTGAAAGGGCATCCAGTTCGGCTGCGACCCGCTGTGCTGCTTCCAGGTTCTTGTCGGCAATCACCACCTTCGCCCCGCATGCGACCAACTGCCGCGCACAAGCCAGCCCGATGCCGCTGGCCCCACCCGTGACAAGCGCCGTTTTTCCAGCAAGATCGATGGTCATGAACGCTCCTTGCCAGCCAAACCTGCCAGCTCCTCACGCAGCGTCCGTTTGAGCACCTTGCCCGAGGGGTTGCGAGGCAGCGCTTCCCGCAACTCCAGTTGCTTGGGTGTCTTGAATCCTCCCAGCCGGCCCGAGCAGTAGCTGCGCAGCTCCTCCAGCGTGAGGCCCGTTCCAGGGCGGAGCACCACCACGGCCGTGACGCATTCACCCCATCGCTCATCAGGCACGCCGATCACCGCAGCCTCTGCGACCTGCGGCAACTGGTGCAGCACGCGCTCCACCTCGGACGAGGCGATGTTTTCTCCACCGCTGATGATCATGTCCTTCTTGCGGTCGGTGAGATACAGGAAGCCTTCCGTGTCCAGGTACCCGATGTCGCCGGTGCGGAACCAGTCACCCCAGAAGCTCGCGCGGGTCTTGGCCTCGTCGCGCCAATAGCCTCGCGTGACCTTGGGGCCGCGCAGGCAGACCTCACCTTCGGTGCCTGCCGGCAATGGCTGGCCATCGCTGTCCATGATGGCCAGTTCGACATGCGCCAGGGCGCGTCCGGTGGAGCCGATCTTCTCGATCTCGCGCCCGGCCTCCATCAGGGTGTCGCCCGAGCAGGACTCCGTCAGGCCATAGGCATCGATATACCGCGCCCGGCGGAACACGCTGGTGAACTCGCGGATGCGCTCTTCCGGCGTGCGCTCTCCACCGCCGACCACCCACTTGAGGCTGTCGAGCGCATGTACCGACCGGGCCGGGCTGGCAAGGCAACGGTTGAGCATCACCGGAGCCATCCAGGTACCTGTGATTTGCTCGCGCTCGATCAATGCCAAGGCCCGCTCGGCATCGAAATCGCGCTCAAGCACCAGCGCGCCCCCCAGCAGCCACAGCGCCACCCCCGGCAGATCATGGGCGCCCACATGGTAGAGCGGGCCAACCACCAGCAAGCGGTCGTCGCGCCCCATACCGAGCGCCGTGATGTGATCCATGCACTTCCAGGCCATGTTGCCGTAGGTGTGCATCACGCCTTTGGGACGGTCGGTCGTGCCGCTGGTGTACATCAGGCGATACAAGGTGTCCGGGGTCGCCGTGTGGGTCAGGGGCACATGCTGCACAGACTGCCGATACAGCAATCGGCTGTCACGCTGCGCTGCGGCATCCACCAGCAGCGTTGCCAGGCCATCGGGCACACCCGCCTGCAATTCATCGTCGGCAAAGAGAAACTTCACGCCGGCATGGTCTGCGATGTACCCCACCTCTTCCGCGCCCAGCCGGTAATTCACCGGCAACAGCACGGCGCCCACATGGGAGATGGCCAGTGACAACTCCAGAAAGGCGGCACTGTTCTTCATCAGCAGGGCGACCACATCGCCCGCGACGATGCCTTGTGCTTGCAGCATGGCGGCGGCATGATCCACGCGCTGCTGCAGATCCGCGTATGTCAATCGCTGCTCGCCGTACACGAGTGCCAGACGCTCGGGTTGCGTGCGGGCCCACCAGGCCACGCTGGCTGAGACTGAGACCATCAGGAAACTCCTTGTTCACCGCCACCGCGCACCGCCCCATGGCGCCGCGCAGCTTCTCCGTACTTTTTTGGCTTGTGTTTCAGTAGCCCTTGGGCATCTTCAATTCGTGGTTGGCCACGTAGTTCAGCAGCATCTCTTCCGACACGGGCGCGAAGCGGAACAGGCGGCAGTCGCGCCACAGGCGCTCCACATGGAATTCCTTGGCATAGCCCATGCCCCCCATGGTCTGCATGGCGCGCTCGGTGGCACGGGCCACCGCCTGGGCGGCAATCAGCTTGGCCGCATTGGCCTCGTTGCTGTAAGGCAGCCCCATGTCGAAATTGGTCGCGGCCTTGTAGTTGAGCAGGCGCGCCGATTCCACCTCCACATGGCACTGCGCCAACGGGAACTGCAGGCCCTGGTAGGCACTGATGGGGCGGCCGCCGAACACCTTGCGGTCGTTGGCGTAGTCCACGGCCAGCTTGATGGCCAGCTCGCCCGTGCCCACCAGGCCGGCGGTGGTCACCATGCGCTCGGTGTTCAGCACGTCCAGCAGTTCACGCCAGCCCTTGTGCAGCGTGCCGATCAGCTCATCGGGCTCCACGCGCACGTTGTCGAAAAACACGCTGCTCGAATCCAGGGTGCAGGTGCCCAGCTTGTCGATGGGTGTGTGGCTCAGCCCCTCGCGCTTCACGTCGATCATGAACATGGTCAGGCCGTCGGTGCGCGACTCGGCATCCTGCAGCTTCTTGGTGCGGGCGATCACCAGCATCTTGTCGGCCGACTCCACGCCCGTGATCCAGATCTTGCGTCCGTTGAGGCGCCAGCCGTCACCATCGGCGGCGGCGAAGGTCTTGATCTCCAGGGTGTTGGTGCCGGCGTCCGGCTCGGTCAGCGCCATGCAAAAGTTCATCTCACCGCTGATGACCTTTGGCAGCAACTCCTTCTTCATCTTGTCGTTGCCGAAGCGCGATATGGAAACACCACCGAAGATGGGGTTGACCATGAACAGCTGCCCCACGGTGGAGCCACCGCCCGTGGCCGACAGCGCCTCGACGATGAGTGTCATTTCCATCATGCCCAGGCCGCTGCCGCCATGCGCCTCGGGCAGCGCCACGCCCGCCAGGCCTGCATCGCACACCGCCTTCCAATACGCCTTCGGAAAGGCTTTCTCGGCATCGTGCTTGCGCCAGTACTCCAGGCCGAAACCCTCGCCAATCTGGCGCGCGGTCTCGATCATCATGCGCTGTTCGTCATTGAGTCGGAAGTCCATGGTGTCGCTCTCGTGAAGGTAGGAAGATGCGGCGGCGCGCCGCGCTGGGAATTACTCGGGCTGGATGCCGGCGGACTTCGCCAGGGCCTTCCAGCGCTCGATGTCGTCGCGCAGGAAAGCCTGGGATTGCGCGGGCGTATCGGCCACGGGCTCCAGACCCTCGTTGCTCAGCCATTTGCGCATTTCGTCGGATTTCAGAATGGCGACCATCTCTTTGTTGAGCCTTTCCACAATCGGTGCCGGCGTTTTGGCGGGCACGTACATGCCGTACCAGACCGCGGTGTCAAAGCCAGGCACGCCCCCTTCGGCCACGGTGGGCATCTGCGGCCACAGGCTGGTGCGCTGCGCCGTGGTCACGGCCAGCGCGCGCATCTTGCCGGCCTCGGCATATTTCTTGGCCGTTGCCAGCGGGTCAATGACCATTTGCACCTCGTTGCCCATCAACGCCGTGAGTGCAGCGCTTGCGCCCTTGTAGGGCACATGGGTCAATGGCAGCTTGGCCATGGTCTTGAAATACTCCGACGCGAAATGCACGGAAGTGCCCACACCAGGCGTGCCGAAATTCACCTTGCCAGGGTTGGCCTTGGCATAGGCCATCAGATCGCCCACGCTCTTCACCGGCAACTCATTGCTCACCACCAGCGCAAACGGCCCCCGGACCACGGTCGTGACGGCAGCCAGATCCTTGGTCACGTCGTAGGGCAGCTTGGACTTGATGGCGGGCTCGGTGGCAATGGCGCCGCTGTGCAGCAGGATGGTGGTGCCATCGGCATCTGCGCGCACCGTCGCTTCGGTACCGATGGAGCCTCCCGCACCGGCCTTGTTGTCCACGATCACCTGGCGCCCCAGCCGCTCGCCCAGCTGCTGCGCCAGCTTGCGGCCCAGGATGTCCGATGTGCCACCGGCCGAATACGGCACGATGATGCGCATTTGCTTGCCTTCCGCGATGGGCTGTGCCTGCGCCGAAGTCCCCAGAACGGCCACGGCCGCAGCGGCCAGGGTGAGTGTTTTACGCAAAAAAGTCATGCTTGTCTCCTTGGATTGAAATTGGCCACCGGGTGGTCTGCGCCCCCATGTTGTGCCCGCTAGAAATCAAAACTTTCAGATATGCAGCGCCCGCCCATAGGCCGCCAGCACGGCCTCATGCATCGCCTCGCTCAGGGTGGGGTGCGGGAAGATGGTTTCCATCAGCTCCGCCTCGGTTGCCTCCAGGGTCGCTGCCAGCGTGTAGCCGTGCACCAGCTCGGTCGCCTCCGGGCCCACCAGATGGGCGCCCAGCAATTCGCCCGTGGCTTCGTTGAACACCGTCTTGATGAAGCCTGCGGCCTCGTCGATGGCGATGGCCTTGCCATTGCCCTCCAGTGGGAACTTGCCCACGCGCACCGGGGCGCCCGACTGCCGCGCCTGTGCCTCGGTCAGGCCCACTGCGGCGCTTTGCGGGTAGCTGTAGACGCATGAAGGAATTGGCGCGTGGTGCTGCGCTCCCGAGCGCAGGCCGGCGATATGCTCCACGGCCGCAACCCCCTCGTGGCTGGCCTTGTGGGCCAGCATGGGCGCGCCCGTGATGTCGCCGATGGCGTAGATGCCGGGCTCGGCGGTCACGCCCCAATCGGCCGCCTGGATCAGGCCCTGCTCCACGACCACACGCGTATGTTCCAGTCCCAGGCCTTCGGAATTGCCCACCAGCCCCACCGCCACCAGCACCCGCTCGGCCTGCAGTTGCCGGCTCGCACCTCCCTGCTCCACCGTCAGCTGCACGCCATCGGCCTGCACCCGGCCAGCCACCAGCCTGGCGGCGGTCAGGAACTGAATGCCGCCCCCGGCCATCGCCTGCTGGGCGAAGGCGCTCACTTCCTCATCGCTGGCGGGCAGCACGCGGGTGGCCGCCTCCAGCACCGTCACCTGCGTGCCCAGCGTGGCGTAAAAGCTCGCGAACTCCATGCCGATGGCGCCGGCACCAATCACCACCAATGACTTGGGCAATGCCCTGGCCGACAGGGCATCGCGGTAGCCCCAGACGCGCTCGCCGTCAAACGGCAGCATGGGAAGTTCGCGCGCCCGCGCCCCGGTGGCGATGAGCACATTCTTCGCCTGCAGCATTTGCTGCTGGCCCTCGCCATCCGTCACCCGCACCTGCTTGCCGGGCTGCAAGGCGGCCGTGCCCATGAAGACGGTCACACCGGCTTTTTTGAGCAGATGCGCCACGCCACGGTTGAGGCGCTGCGAGACCTGGCGCGAGCGCGCCACGACCTTGCCAAAGTCCACCTGCGGCTCGGACACCGTGATGCCCTGCGCACCCGCATGGCGGATGCGGCGCAGGGTGTCGGCCGAGTGCAGCAACGCCTTGGTGGGAATGCAGCCCCAGTTCAGGCAGATGCCCCCCAGGCTTTCGCGCTCCACCAGCGCGGTGCGCAGCTTGAGCTGCGCGGCACGCAGCGCAGCCACGTAGCCGCCGGGGCCACCGCCGATGACGACCACATCGAAGTGCTGTGCTGGTTGAACCATCACACCCACCTCACGCCACCAGCAAGCCCATGGGCTGTTGCAAGGCCTGCACCACGAGCTTGAGGAATTTCAAGCCGCTGACACCATCGAGCACGCGGTGGTCGGCTGAAAGCACCATACCCATCTCACGTCGGATGACGGGCTGGCCGTTCTGGTCGGGGCGGAACAGCTCGCGGATGCTGCCCACGCCAAGAATCATCGACTGGCCGGGGTTGATGATGGACGTCATGTACGTCACGTCGTGCATGCCGGCGTTCGACACGGTGATGGCACCGCCCTGCATGTCGGCGCTGCCCAGTCGGCCCGCCTGCGCCCGGCCGATCAGCTCGCCCGCCTGCTGGGCCAGTGCGCCCAGCGGCTGCCGGCCCACGCCGCGCAGCACCGGCACCAGCAGGCCCTTGTCGGTGTTCACCGCCATGCCCACGTCGGATCCGTCCAGGCTCAGGATGCCCTCGTCCGTCCACACACGGTTCACCTCGGGCATGGCCTCCAGGGCCTGGCCCACGGCAGCCAGCACGAAATGGTTGAGTGTCAGGCGCTGGCGGGTCTGGGCCGCATTGATCTGCCCACGCAAGGCCATCACGGCGCTCATCTCGGCCTCCACCGCCAGGTAAAAGTGCGGCACCTGCTGCTTGGCCGCCGTCAGGCGCTGGGCCACGGTGCGCTCCAGGTTGCTGGGGGCGCGCAGCGCACCATGGGCAGGCGCTACCACTGCCGACGGTGAATGTTGAGCGCTATTGGCCTCCCCCCCTTGTTCCGCAAGCGCCAATCGCTCCACTTTTGCAAGCACATCCCTGGCACGGATGCGGCCTCGGGGGCCGGAACCGGCGACATCGCCCAGGTCCACGCCCTGCTGGGCTGCCAGGCGGCGCGCCAGCGGGGTGACGGGGATGCGCTGGCCGCTCGGCACCGTGGCCACCAGGGCGGCAACCAAGGGGAGCGCGCCAGCGGCGGCAGCAGCATGCGTTGGGACAGGCGGCACGCTGGGGGCCGGCACACCCTCGCCGACCAGGCCATCGTCCCAGTAGCCGATCACCGTGCCGCAGGGCAGGTTCTCGCCCGCCTGGGCGGTGACTTCCAGCAGCACGCCGTCGGCTTCGGCACCGATCTCGTTGGCAGCCTTTTCCGACTCGATCACGAACAGGCCCTGGTCCGCCTTGAAGGCCTCACCGGGCTGAACCATCCATTCGACCAAGACCCCCTCGGACATGGTCAGTCCGAGCTTGGGCACCAGGAGTTCACGGCGCATGGCTTACCTTCCGGTGAATTGCGCCTTGCGCTTTTCCAGGAAGGCGCTGCAGCCTTCGTGGGCGTCCTGGCTGTCGAGTACCAGGCCGATGATGGCCTGCTCGTGCGCCAGCGCCGCGCCCAGCGGCATTTCCGCGCCATCGCGCAGGGCACGCTTGAGCAGCTTGAGCGTCAGCGGCGACTTCTGCGCAATCTGCTGGGCCAGGGCCATGGCCTCGTCCAGCAGCGTCTCGCGAGGCACGGTGCGGTTGCACAGGCCAAGGTCAACGGCCTCGGCGGCCGTGATCTGGTTGCCGGTGAACATCAGCTCCTTGGCGCGGCACAGCGGCACTTGGCGGATGATGCGCTGCGAGCCGCCGGCGCCCGGGAACAGGCCCAGGTTGATCTCGGGCAGGCCCAGCTTGGCCTCTTCGGCCACCAGGCGGATGTCCAGCGTCAGCAGCAGCTCGGTGCCGCCCCCCAGCGCCCAGCCGTTGATGGCGCCGATGGTGGGCTTGTCGGAAATTTCGAAGCGGCGGAACACGCGGTGGATCACCTCCGCGAACTCCTCATAGTGCTGCAGGCCCTGGCGGCTTTTCAGGTCGGCAATATCGCCGCCGGCCACAAAGGCCTTGTCGCCGGCGCCGGTGATGACGATCACGCGCACGCTGTCATCGCGCTCCAGATCTGTCAGCGCGGCCTCCAGCGCCAGCAGCGTGGGCGTGTTCAGGGCATTGAGGGTTTTCGGCCGGTTGATGGTCAGCACACCCACGGCGCCCTGGCGTTCGCACAGGATGGGGTTCAGTTCTTCGGACATTTGGAATCTCCTTCAGTCGTTGTTTCAGGCGGCTCGCTCAGGCCAGCGTCTTGCGCACGGCGTCGATCACACGCTCCACGGTGACCACGTAGCCCTTCTCCAGCGAGCTGGCGAACGGGGCGGGCATGAAGGGCGCGGCCACGCGCAGCACGGGGGCGTCCAGCTCGTCAAAGCCTTCGTCGGCGATGGTGGCCACGATCTCCGCGCCCACGCCGAAGGACTGCACGGCCTCGTGCACCACCACGGCGCGGTGGGTGCGCGACAGCGACGCCAGCACCGTGGCCTTGTCCCAGGGCTGGAGGGAGCGCAAATCCACCACCTCCGCCTCCACCCCTTGCTTGGCCAGTTCATCGGCCGCCTGCAGGCACACCGAAACCGTGGCGCCATAGGTCACCAGCGTCACGTCGCGGCCCGCGCGAGCAATGCGGGCGGTGCCGATGCGGTCGGCTTGCGTGGTGTCCACCGGGCCCTTGGTGGCATACATGGCCTTGTGCTCGATGAACATCACCGGGTCCGGATCGGCAATGGCCGCACGCAGCAGGCTGTAGGCGTCCTGCGGATTGGAGGGACATACCACCTTCAGGCCCGGAATATGGGCCAGCCAGGCCTCCAGGCACTGCGAGTGCTGGGGGCCGGCCGACAGGCCACCGCCGTGGGGCGTGCGCAGCACCATGGGCACCGAGCCCTGGCCGCCGAACATGTAGCGGGCCTTGGCCGCCTGGTTGACCAGGGCATCCATGGACAGGGTGATGAAGTCCATGAACATGATCTCGACCACAGGCTTGAGGCCGGTCAGGGCCATGCCCACGGCCGCCGAGGTGATGGACGATTCGGAAATCGGCGTGTCGATCACACGCTGGGCGCCGAAGGCATCGAGCAGGCCGCGCGTGGCCTTGAACGACCCGCCGGCATTCGCCACGTCCTCGCCCAGCACCACGACGCTGGGGTCCTGCTCCATGCTGTCGCGCAGGGCCTGCGTGACAGCGTTCACGTAACGCATTTCAGTGGTGCTGCTCATGCGCGGCCTCCTGCGCGGTCTGGGTGTAAACGTCCTGAATGGCGCGCTCCAAGCTCGGCAGCGCATCAGCGCGTGCCGCTTCCACGGCCGCCTCCACCTCGGCCGCAATGGCCTGGTCGATGGCGGCGGTGTCCACGCCCTCGGCATGCAACTGGGCACGCGCGGCGGTCAGTGGGTCGTGCCCATGCACGGACTCCAGCTCGCCGGCATCGCGGTACTTTTGCGCATCGCCCTCGAAGTGGCCACGCACGCGGGTGGTCATGCACTCCAGCACGAAGGGGCCGTTGCCCGCACGCAGCTGGGCGGTGGCCTGCGCAGCGGCATCGGCCACGGCCAGCACGTTGTTGCCGTCCGCCTTGGCGTAGCTGACGCCAAAGGCGGCGGCTAGCTTCTCCAGCTGCGCCGCAAACTGGCGCGACGTGGGCGAGAACTCGGACCAGCCGTTGTTCTCGCAGACCAGCAGCAGCGGGCATTTCCACAGGGCGGCCATGTTCAGCGTCTCGTGCAGCACGCCCTCGGCCATGGCGCCATCGCCAAAGAAGGCCACGGCCACGCCGCCGGTCTTGCGCGCCTGGTGCGCCATGGCGCTGCCCAGGGCAATCGGGATACCGGCACCGACGATGCCGTTGGCCCCCAGGATGCCCAGGCTCAGGTCCGCCACATGCATGGAGCCGCCGCGCCCCTTGCACAGGCCACCTTCGCGGCCCATGATTTCCTTCATGAAGCCCGTCACGTCCATGCCGCGTGCCAGCACATGGCCATGGCCGCGGTGGGTGGTGGCCAGGGAGTCCTGGGGCAGCAGGGCGCTGGCGATGCCGGCGGCCACGGCCTCCTGGCCAATGCTCAGGTGGATGAAGCCTGGCACTTCACTGTTGGCAAACAGGCGGGTCAGCGCGGTCTCCACCTGGCGTATCAGGCTCATGGTGCGGTAGAGCGCGGTCAACCCTTCGACCGTCCCTGTGTCTTGTTTGCGGGATTTCACGGGATTTCTCTCCATAGGCTCGGGTGAGGTGGCATGCGGATCGACTGTGAGAGCAGCCCTTGCCTGGAATCAGCAAGAGGGGGTGGAAGCCAGGCCCACGATCCGGTCCGTTCCGTCCTGGCCACGCACCCAGACATTCCATTGCCCCGCAACACCGCTCACTGCCTCGCCACCGGCGGTGAGCTGGTCGCCGATGTACACGGGCTTCACGAAGCGGATGTCCAGCTGCATCGTCTCCAGCGCCTGCGCCGGAAAGCTGCTGCCCAGGCATTGCCACAGCAGGCACAGCGACATGGTTCCATGGGCAATGGGGCGCCCCATGGGGGTTCTGGCAGCGAATTCCGCATCCAGGTGGATGGGATTGAAATCATCCGTCAGCTCGGCATACGCGGCAATCGTGGCCTGCGTGACCGCGAGGCTGGTACTGTGCAAAGTAATGGGGGATTGCATGGTGGACTCCTTGCTTATGCAGCCCAGATGAGCGAAATGCGGCCCTCGAACAATGCGCGGCCGCCATCCCCGGTGGCCCGCACACCCAGGTCCACATAACGGCGTTCACGCCGGATCTCCTTGCCCTCGCAGGCCACGGCAATGCGCATGGATTCGCCCAGGCGTGGCAAGGCGTGCATCTGCAACTGCTGCCTGGCATGTACGTTGCCGGGAGGCCGCGGTGCCACCACATGCAGGTAGGCACGCATCATGGCCACCACGGCCATGCTAGCGGCCTCGGGCGCGGCATTGGCGCCTTCCAGCGCGCTGGAGCCAAAGATGGACTGCCAGCGCCCAGCCTGCTGCGCGTCATAGACTTCCTCGTATTCGCCCATCGGCACGCCGGGTTGGAAGTCGTCAAAGAGGATCGGATCGACCTTCATGCAGACACCTCCTGAACCGCTTCGACCACGGGGAGAACCATGCCATGCACCTCCTGGAATCCGATGCGCACGCGCGCGCCGATCTCCAGGTCCTCACGGCCTTGTGGCAGGGCGTTGGCCATGACGCGGAAGCCCACGTCCATGTCCACGATGGCGATCACGTAGGGCACCATGTCCTTGAAGGCCGGCAAGGGCGCCCGGTACACGGTGGTGAATGTCAGCACGGTGCCGGTGCGTTGCGAGACTTGCCAATCGAGCCGACTGCCATGGCATTGCTCGCACAGGCTGCGCGGAATAAGCTGCACATGGCCACAATCGGCACAGCGTTGGTAGCGCAGTTCGCCGGCGGCGGCACCCTCCCAGTAGGGCCGGGTGTAAGCATTGGGACGGGGCAAGGGGTAAGCGGCTGTCGTCATCTCAGGCTCCCAGGACCAAGGAACAGTGCGCGGACAGAATGCCGCCGTCACCGTGTACGAAGGCCAGCTTCGCGTTCTGCACCTGGCGGGCATCGGCGCTGCCGCGCAGCTGGTGCACCGCCTCTACGGCATGGAACATGCCGCCGGCCGCGCCGGAGTGCGCGTACGACATCAGCCCCCCGTGCGTGTTGCAAGGCAGCTTGCCGCCCAGGCCCAGTTCGCCGGCCGCGGCCGCGACACCGGCCTGGCCGCGCTCGAAGAAGCCTATGGATTCCAGTTCCACCGCCAGCGTGATGGTGAAGGAGTCATAGATCTGCGCCACGTCGATATCGCCCGGCGTCACACCGGCGCGGGCGAAGGCCATGGCCGAGGAGGTCTTGCAGCCGAAGTCCACCAGGCTGGGCGCGGCCACGATGTGCTCATGGGTGTGCCCCTGGCCGGCGCCGAGAATCTCGATGGCCTGGCCCTTGGTGTCGCGGGCCGCGGCGCGGCTGCTGACCACCAGGGCCGCGCCGCCATCGGAGATCAGGCAGCAGTCCAGCATGTGCAGCGGGTCGGCGATCATCTTGGAGCTCAGCACCTGATCCACGGTGATGGGATCGCGCTTGTGGGCCTTGGGGTGGCGACCCGCATGGCGGCGGTGCTCCACGGCGATCGCCGCGAGTTGCTCGGACGTCACGCCATACTGGTGCATGTAGTGCTTGGCCACCAGGGCGTAGGAAGCCGGCACGCTAATGCCGAACGGCCGCTCGAACTGGGGATGGCCGACCTCGGACAATGCCGCCACGGCACCGTCGCGCGACATGCCGGTCAGGCGGTTGTCGCCGGTGACCACCAGCACATGCTCGCACTGGCCGCTGGCCACCAGGGCCGCAGCCTGCATGATCATGATGCAGGCGCTGGCACCGCCGGCCTGGATCGCCAGGCAGGTACCGGGATGGATGCCCAGGTATTCACAGAACACCGAGGCCAGCATCAGGTGCGGCTCGGTGAACGAATAGGCGCACAGCACGCCGTCGATGTCGGAAAGCTGGAGGCCGGCGTCGGCCACCGCGCCCATCGCCGCTTCGGCATGCAGGGCCATGCAACTGCTGCCGGGCAGCTCGCCGACGGCCGTGTCGTAGGCGCCCGTGATGAATGCATTCATGGTCATCGCTGCCACCTCAGGGCTTGAAGCCCAGGTCGCGCGCGATGATGTTGCGCTGGATGTCGCTGGTGCCCTCGCCGATCACATAGACGAAGGCATCGCGGTGGATGCGGCCCACGGGGTACTCGCGCATGATGCCGGCGCCGCCATGGATGCGGATGGCCTGTTCGCTGACCTTCAGCGCCGTTTCGGTGGCGATCAGCTTGACCTTGGCGGCAGTGGCTGCGTCCAGGCGGTTCTGATCCACCAGCCAGGCGCCGTAGTACACCAGCCACTTGGCCGCTTCAATGTCGGCCGCCATGTCGGCCAGCTTGTGGGCCACGGCCTGGTAGTCGCCGATGCGCTTGCCCGCCACGATGCGGTCGTCGGCAAATGCCTTGGCGGCATCGAAGGCGGCGCGGGCCATGCCCAGGGCGTTGGCGGCCACGCCCACGCGGTTCTCGCTCAGGCATTCCAGCAGCAGCGGGTAGGTGCCGGTCTGCTCGCCCAGCAGGCAGTCGTCGGGCACAAAGGCGTCTTCGATGTGGATCAGCGCGGTCTCGGAGCCACGGATACCCTCTTTCTTGAGCTTGTGGATGTCGAAACCCCTGTGCGGCAGTTCGACGATGAACAGGCTGATGGCATCGGGCTTGAGTTCGGGCGAGGTGCGTGCCGCCACCATCAGGAAGTCGGCGATCGGCGCATTGGTGATGTAGAGCTTGCTGCCGCTGAGCCGCCAGCCGCCCTCCACCTTCTCAGCCTTGGTCTTCATGGCGCGAATATTGGAGCCGCCATCGGGCTCGGAAAGCGCAAAGCCGGCGATCTTGTCGCCCGCCAGCGCCGGCTTGAAAAAACGCTCCTTCTGGCCTGCGGTGCCAATCTTCCAGATGGGCCAGATGGACAGATGGGTCTGTGCCGACCAGCTGGTGGCGAAGGCCTGGCTCATATAGCTGAGCTCTTCGCGCACGATGCAGTCGCTGACCTTGTCCATGTCGCTGCCACCGTCTGCTGCGGGATAGCGCACCCCCAGCAAACCCAGCTCGCCCCAGCGCTTGAACACATGCTTGGGGAAGTGCTCGTTTTCTTCCGCCTCCTCCACCAGCGCAGCAAGTTCTTCACGGCACAGGCGACGCACCGTGTCGCGCACGGCTTCGTGTTCGGGTGAAAAAGAGAAATTCAGGCTCATACGCTTCGATAAAAAACTTCTTAATAGAGAATGTAATTCGATCAAGTTAACAAAAATCTAGGTGTTTTCCCTTAGATAAGCGCAGAACAATTCATTATTTAATTCTCAAAAAACATTTTTATTCTTTATATAGAATTTAAAACGCAATGTTTCATGCCAACCAAAATGTTTCCGTCGGTCGCTCGCATCGCCTGGAGGCCCTGCTCAACGCGCGCAGCGTGGCGGTCATCGGCGCCAGTGCCGACCCCGCAAAGATCTCCGGCCGCCCCATCGCCTACATGCACGCCCGTGGCTACACCGGGGCCATCTACCCGGTGAATCCCGGCCGCGAAGAGGTGCAGGGCCTGCGCTGCTATCCCAGCATTGCAGCCATCGGCCAGCCCGTGGATCTGGCCATCATCGGCACGGCCGCCGCGCATGTGGAGGGCGCCATCTGCGAAGGCATTGCCGCCGGCGTGAAGGCCTTCGTGGTGTTTTCGTCCGGCTTTGCCGAGCTGGACGAAGCCGGACGCGCCTTGCAAGGGCGTCTCACCGCGTTGGCCAAAGCGCACAACGTTGCCATCGTCGGCCCCAACTGCCTGGGCATCGCCAACTGCCGCTCCGGCCTGCTGGCCACCTTCACCACGGCGCTGGAACGCCATGCGCTGCAGCCAGGGGGCTTTTCGTTCGTCAGCCAAAGCGGCGCACTGGGCGCCTACTGGATGGACATCGTGCTGCGCAGCGGCGTCGGCTTCAGCCAGTGGGTGACCACGGGCAATGAATGCGACGTGGACGCGGCCGAAGCCATTGACTTCCTGGTCGCTGACCCCGATACCCGGGTGATTGGCCTGTATATCGAGGACATCCGCCGCATCGGCGCCTTCCGTGCGGCGCTGGACCGGGCCGCCCGCGCCGGCAAGCCCGTGATTGCCATCAAGGCCGGCAGCTCCAGCGCCGGAGCCGCTGCAGCGGCCTCCCACACCGGCGCGCTGGCCGGCAACGATGCCCTGTATGAAGCGTGCCTGCAGCAGCACGGTGCGCTGCGCGTGCGCAGCCTCACCGAAATGATGGATGCAGCCCGCTTGCTGCTGCACGACGCCGCGCCCGTGGGACCACGCCTGGCGGTGATGACCGTATCGGGCGGCGCCGGGGTATTGATCGCCGACGCCAGCGAGCCCCTGGGCCTGCAGCTGCCCGCGCTCAAGCCCGAGGTGGCGCAGGCGCTGGTGCCGGTGCTCCCAAGCTTTGTGCACCCCAGCAATCCGCTGGACATCACCGGCAACGTGCTGCAGGACACGCCGATGATCGGCCGCGCCATGCAGGCGCTGGCCACCGACACCGAGACCCACGCCATCGTGCTGTTCATCGGCATGATGCACAGCATCGCGGACGCCTTTGTACAGGCGTTGTCTCAGGCGCGCGCCCACGTGCACTGCCCCATCATCGTGGTCTGGGTCGGCGCCATGGACAGCAGCATCCACGCCCTGGAAGCGGCCGGCATTCCGGTGTTCCTCGACATCCCCCAGGCCATGCAAGCCGTGGCCCGCTGCCTGCAGATGCAGCGCACCCGCGCGCAGATCATCCAGCGCCCAGAGGCCCTGGCAGCGGCCCCGGTGGCCGACAGCGGCCAATCGCTGCGGACACTGTCCGAATGGGATGGCAAGCAGTTGCTCGCCCGCCAGCACAGCGTGCAAATCCCCGCGGGCTGGCTGCTGCAGGCCGGCGCTGCACTCCCCGCCGGCCTGCCCTACCCGGTCGTCGCCAAGCTGCAGTCGGACCAACTGCTGCACAAAAGCGATGCAGGCGGCGTGGTGCTGCGCATCCAGAACGATCCATCGCTGCAGGAAGCCATGGCACGCCTGCAGAAGGTGGGCACCGGGCTCGGCATCCCGGTGCAGGGCATCCTGGTGGAGCAGATGCTGCCCTTCGACCATGAGCTGCTGCTGGGCCTGCGCCGCGACCCGCGCTTCGGTCCGGTACTGACCCTGGCGCGCGGCGGCATCGAAGCCGAGCTGGACCCCGACGTGGTCAACCTGCTGTTGCCCGCCAACGCCGACGACATTGCACAAATGCTCGGCCGCCTGCGCTGCTTCAGGCTGCTGCAGGGCTTTCGCGGCAAGCCCGGAGCCGACATACCCGCAGTGGCACGCCGCATTGCGGATCTGAGCGAGTGGTTTTTGCAGCAACCGCTGCGTGAGCTGGAAATCAACCCGCTGGTCATCCAGGGCAGCCAGGTGTGGGCACTGGACGCCCTGATCACGCCTTTGGCGATGGATTGAACACCCGAGCACAACCACGAGAAGCCTCATCGCCGCATTGATAATATTTGCCGCTTCTTCCCGCAGTCCCAAGTCGGCCGTTGAGAACCTCCCAACCCATGTACCAGCGCATGGGGCCGCTTTTTTATCGGATGTCCCCTTACATGACTGATGCACCTCTCCCCGAAAAATTGGTGGGGGCTCTGAGTTCTGGCCTCAAGGTTCTTCGTTACCTCGCCAAGTCTCCCAACCCCGTGGGAGTTACGCGCATTGCCAAGGATCTGGATCTCAATGCCAGCACCTGCTTCAATCTGCTCAAGACCCTGGTCCATGAGCGGCTGGTGACATTCGACGAGTCCACCAAAACCTACAGCATGGGCCTGGGGCTGGTGGAGTTGGCGAAGGGGACCCTGGAGAAGGCCTCTTATGCGCGCATGATGCGCCCGCACCTGCAGGAGCTTGCCAGCCGCCACAACATCACCACGACCTTGTGGCAGGTCGCGCGTGATGACCGCGTGGTGCTCGTCGATCTGGCGGAAAGTAACTCCGCGTTGCGTGTCCACATGAGCATCGGCCAACGCCTGCCGATGTACATCGCCGCCCTAGGCCGCTGCATGGCCGCGCATTCCGGCCTGAGCACCCTGGAAATACGGCGCAAGGTCAGCGAGCTGCGCTGGGAGGATGGCCCCAGCTTCGAAACCTATATGAGCGAGGTGGAGCAGGTCCGCCAGCATGGCTATGCCGTTGACCATGGCAACTATGTCAGGGGCGTGATCACTGTTTCGTCGCCCATCCTAGATAGCCAGCGCCGCCCCCTGATGGCGGTAAGCGCGGTCGGTTTCAGCACACAGTTTTCACAAAACTCCCTGCAGGCGCTTTGCGAAGACCTGCGTGAACGCTGTCGCGAGGCAACCCTTGCCGTCTCTGGAGGGGTCGTTCAAAAGCTTTGGGGAAATTAAGGCTGCACTGAACAGCGCCATCGAAATTTTTCACGCAAACCTGGAGATGCTGTTTTTGAACTTTGAGGCCTCTCGAGCAGCCGATTCGGGCCGTTCGCGAGGCCTTGAGACCCGATTTCCGCCCTTACGGGCGCATCTGCCCCTGCAGGCGCCCTCGGCACAGGTAGATACTGGCCAAAGCCAGGGCCGTGAATGCGCGCGTGGCGTTCTTCTGTCGCCCGCGGTAGCGCACCTTGGCAAGCCCCCACGGGCGCTTGACCACCGCAAGAACATGCTCGACCCGGGCACGTACCCGTGGCTTGTTGCGGTTCTTGGCCCGCTGAACTTCGTCCACCTCGCTGGCACGGTGCGTGCGCTGGTTGGTAAAACCATTCGCCCTGGGTGCCTTGCTCGCTATCAGTGCTTTCTGGCGGGTATAGGCCGAGTCGCCATAGATGCGCCGTTCGTTGCCGTGCAGCAAATCAGGCAGCGGGTGTTTGTCATGTACGTTGGCCGCCGTGACTACCGCACTGTGGGTCAGCACGGTTTGGCTATCCACACCAATGTGCAGCTTCATACCGAAATACCATGCATGGACGCCCCCCCCCGGTTTGCCAAGCTTTCAGTTCACGACGGTTCGCTGCGATACATGCGATCTTTCGCAAGCAAGGCCCATACGACGCGAGCGTTTTGGTTGGCAAGCGCCACCTCAGCGACGTTCGGCTTTCGTCGCTGCAGCAATTTCCCCAGCCAGCTGCCTTCCCTCATGGTCTTGCGTTGGGCAGCCAGAATCGCTGGCCGTGCACCATGGATCAGCAGCGTTCGCAGGCAGGTATCGCCACGCTTGCGGGCCTTGGGATCGTGCGGCGCCATTTCATCGCCCAGCCCGGGACACCAGTGCCGCCATGTTCCTGAGGCATTCATTGCGCCGCGTGTATTTGCGGGATGGTTAACACCCGGCTGCATGTCGGCTGCCGTGGCGAGGGCCTGCTGTTTCAGGCCCTGTAATTTACCCAGGTGGCAGGTGCAGCGGGGACTTTTGCAACATCGCCTGAGGTTTGCGTAGAAATCGTGATCGCGCGGGCCTGGTGGATGTGATGCGCCACTGCGTCTTCAAAATGTCGCTGGTGAATTCACCCACAAGATACGCGCCAAGCCAGTGCCCACATTGGAATAACCGTGCGGAACCTGGCTGGAAAATGTGAACACGTCTCCCGCATGCACAACAAAACGCTCATCGGCGAGTTGCAACTCCACCGATCCTTCCAGTACGTAACCCATTTCTTCGCCCATGTGCTCGATCTGTCCGTCACTGCTTTGACCGGGCTCCATGATGTGGATGTTGGCCTGCAATAAGCCACCCCGTTGGGGCAACACCAACCGTTCGAGTGCTATACCCCCAGTGCGAATCACAGGGCGTGCACCGACCCGAAATATCGGACCGGCGTTGGGTGTCCCCTCTGAGGTCAGCGCTGCGATATTGGTGTCCAGCGCCACTGCCAGCCGGTGCAGCATCGCCAGCGATGGAGTGGCAAAGCCACGCTCAATCTTGGAAATCAGGCTCTCGGAGCATTCGGCTTTGCGCGCGAGTTCCATCAGCGTGTAGCCGGCCACCAACCGTGCATGTCGCAGTCGTGTACCCAACATGCTGGTGGGGCTGGGGCGGCCTTTCGATGGGACGGGTTGCACGGGATCGGTGCTGATCGTCACAGGGTCTCCATCCGGTTGTGGTTATGGTTCTTGATTTGCCAGAGCGGTCACAGTGTAGGCGAGTGCCTGCACGCCCAGGAGCAGATCACGCGGGTCAGTGGCTTCGGCCGCGTTGTGACTGATGCCCTTGATGCTAGGAACAAAGATCATCGCCGTGGGGCAATGGTCGGCAAGATACATCGCATCATGGAATGCACCCGAGGTGATGGACATCGGTGCGGGCAGACCTGCCTGCGTGCACGCACGTTCGGCCGCCGTCTGGATGAGGTCCAGAATGGGGCGTGGAAAATGGGTCGGCGCACGTTGGAAGAATCGCTCAAGAGACACCGCATCATTCGACTCGGCGGCCAGGCCACGCAGGAACGCTTCGAAACGGTCGAGCACGCTGTCGGTCAGGCAGCGCATGTCGACGGTGAAATCGACACGGCCTGGAATCGTGTTGACGGAATTGGGGACGACCTGCCAGCGGCCCAGCGTCAGGCGCAATTGGTTAGCTGCCTCCGCGGCAGCAAAGTCGTAGAGCTTCTGTGCCAACGCCACGGCGGCAGCCATGGCATCGCGGCGCTCATCCATGGGGGTGGTCCCAGCATGGGCCATTGACCCATGGCATGTGACGCTGAACCAGCGTACCGCCTGGATGCCCGTCACCACGCCCAGAGGAATGCCTGCCCGTTCCAGCACAGGGCCTTGTTCAATGTGGAGTTCGACGCAAGCAGACATTGGGCGTTGCATCGCGCAGCGCGGAACGTCGGGCGTGGAATCCAACGCAGCCTGCAATGCCTCGGAAAACCGTACCTTGTTCTGATCCACGGCATCCAGATAACCATCCAAGCTCGAAGGATTGACGAAGGCGCTGGAGCCCATGGCGCCGGGACCGAAGCGACTGCCTTCTTCGTTGGTCCAGGCTACGACCTCGATGGGTCGCAGGGTGGTGATGCCTGCGTCGTTGAGCGCGGCGATGACTTCAAAACCTGCCACCACGCCATACGCGCCATCCAGTTTGCCGCCTACGGGTTGGGTATCCCCGTGACTTCCAGTCAACACGGCAGGCAGATCATTGCGCTGACCAGGCCGGCGGAAAAACAGGTTGGCACAGTCGTCAACCATGACTTCGCACCCCAGGTCGCGGGCCTGGTCAATCAAGTAGCGGCGCGAGGCCAGATCAATGCCAGTGAGCGTCTCACGCGAAACGCCACCGTCCGCGCGGCCACCAAAGGTCGCCAACGAAGCGATGAATGCTTGCAAGCGCTCGTTGTTGATAGAGTCTTGGGCCAGCGCTGCGGCTGACGAAGAGAGTTGCTGGTTCACTATGGTTACCTGAAATTTTTATGCCAAGCTGCGTTCCAGCGCATGCGCGGCAGCGAGAACTTGGGCATCGTGGAAGGTCCGTCCTACCAGCGTGACGCCGATCGGCATCCCGTCCCGGCCGGTACCGACCGGGACATGAACGCATGGATTTCCCAGCAGGGACCACATACGGTTGAACACCGGGTCTCCCGTCGCTTGCAACCCGGCGGGCGCCGTGCCCTCGGTGCTGGGCGCAAGGATGACATCGAACGGCTCGAACATGGCATCCAGTGCATTGCGCGCCCGCCGGGCCTGGGCGAGCGCTGCAAAGAAGCGGTTTCCGTCAATGCCCCGGCCGTTGGCCAGTACGGCCGCGAAAGCCGGGCTGAAACGGTCTGCTGCCGTACGCAATTCGGGCGCGAAGGCTGCAGCAGCCTCGTAGCCCATGATATCGATTTGCGCGTCGTTCAGCGGTGCGAAATATGAGGGCAAGGCGATGTCGCCCAGGCGCGCGCCATTGCGCTCGAATAGGCGGCTCGCCGTTGCCATGGCCTGACGCGTGTCTTCACTCGCCCGATCCCAATACGGCGTTTGACACAGGCCTATACGCAGGCTGGCCGTTGGCTGGGGATCCAGCGGCAGGCGCGCCAGTATTCCTACGAAAAACGCGGCGTCGTCCACGGTGCGCGCTAGGGTGCCCACCGTGTCCAGACTGGGGGAAAGTGGTTTGATGCCAGCCAGTGGCAGGGTGCCGTGCGTGGGCTTGTAGCCCACGACCCCGCAATAGGCAGCAGGGCGGACGATCGAACCTGCCGTCTGTGTGCCAAACGCTACAGGCACCATGCCCGCCGCAACGGCGGCTGCGGATCCGCTTGACGACCCGCCTGGGGTTCGGAGGGCGGACACCGTACTGCGAGGATTGCGCGTGGGGCCAGGTTGGAACGTGGCAAATTCCGTCGTGACGGTCTTGCCCATGACGATGGCCCCCGCGCTCCGGGAAGCGGCCACACACCCCGCATCCACAGCAGGGCGATGTCCCGCATAGATGGGTGAGCCATAAGTGGTGGGCATATCGCTCGTATCCATCAGGTCTTTCACCCCGACAGGCAGGCCGTGAAGGGAACCGCTTGCCGTTCCTGAATCCAATGCGCGGGCCTGTGCCCGCACCTGTGCGGGGTCAAAGTGCTGCCACGCCCGGATGCCAGGCTCTATGGCGTCGATGCGCTCTATGAACGCTTCAACAGCGGCCAGTACCGGTATTTCACGGCGGGCAAGGCGGGTGACGAGTTCGCGTGCGGACCAGCGAAGACAGTCGCTCATTGCGTGCTCCAGGGTTCAGCCGAAGTAGGCCGCTCTCACTTCGTCGTTGGCAGCCAGCGCTTGGGCAGTGCCTTCGGCCATCACCCGGCCTTGCGACAGCACATAGCCATAGTGCGCGATGGCCAGCGTCTGCCGTGCGTTCTGCTCCACCAGCAGTACCGTCATGCCCATGGCGTTGATTTGCTTGATGACGTTGAAGTTTTCTTTCACGTACAGTGGTGATAGTCCCAGAGAAGGTTCATCGATCACCAGCAACTGGGGTTCGGCCATCAGTCCACGACCGATGGAAACCATGGCCTGCTCGCCGCCGGACATCGTACCCGCCAGCTGGATTGCACGTTCCTTGAGGCGCGGGAAAATGGTGTAGACCTTCTCCAGACGCTCGCGCACCAGGGCACGGTTCTTTTCCAAGAATGCACCGAGAGCGAGGTTTTCAGCCACCGTCATGCGCGGGAAGACCTTGCGACCTTCGGGGATGCATGAGATGCCGCCCGCCACGATCTTGTGTGTCTTTTCTCCTGCCAGGTCACGACCGTTCCACAGGATCTGACCCTGGCGCGGTGGGGTCAGACCCAGAATGGCGCGAATCAGGGTGCTTTTGCCGGCGCCGTTGGCGCCCAGAATGCAGGTGATCTTGCCGGGCGCGACCTCGATGGACACGTCGTGCAGCACGTTCACCTTGTCATAGCCCGTGGTCAAGCCTTTTACTGTCAGCGCGCTCATACGGTTTCCTCTCCCAGATAGGCAGTCTGCACGTTCGGATCGGATGTGATCTGCGCGTAGGTTCCCTCGGCGATTTTTTTGCCGTAGTTAAAAACGACGCAGCGGTCGGTGATGCGTTCGATCACATTCATCTCATGCTCGATCAGCACCACGGTCAGGTTGTTGAGCTTCCTGCGTACATCGAGGATGTCGCTCATCAGCGCATGTGTTTCATCGTGCGTCATGCCAGCCGATGGCTCGTCAAGCAGCAGCAGGCGCGGTTGACTCAACAAGGCACGGCACACTTCAATGCGGCGGCGGTCGATCATGGTGAAGGTTTCCACCGGCTCAAACATTCGCTCCACCAACGGCGGGCTGAAAATTTCGAGCAGGTCGCGGACCTTCTGCACGTAGGCGTCATACTCTGCACGGAACGCCTTGCGGCGGAACAGATTGAAGATCAGTCCGTGGTGCATGTGCTGGTAGTCACCGATGACGATGTTGTCAAACACCGTGAGGGGCAGCGACAGGCGTGAACGCTGGAATGTGCGGGCCACGCCGCTGCGGTAAATCTCCTGCGGTGTCTTTCCAAGGACGTTTTCACCCCTGTAGAGCGCGCTACCGCTGCTGGCTTTGTACAGTCCGGTCAGCACGTTGAAGAACGTGGTCTTACCCGAACCGTTGGGACCGAGCAGGCCCAGCACTTCCCCTTCAAAAATCGACATATTGAGGTTATCGAGTGCCGTGAGGCCACCGAAACGCATCGTCAGATCCTTGACTTCGACCAGTGTTTTCTTTGGGCTCATCGTGAGGTCTCCTGGCTGAAGAACAGGCGTGTCTTGCGCGGCAGCAGCCCGTCGGGGCGGAACAGGAGAATGACGATCACCAGCGCTGCATAGAACAGGAAGCGGTATTCCTGGATGAACTGCAGTTTTTCAGGCAGCACCAGCACAATCACGGCCGCCGGAATCAGACCCACGGCATTTCCCAGTCCACCCAGAATCACGATCGACAGCATGAGCAGCGAGTCGGAAAAGGTGAAGTTGTTCGGCGCAACAAAGCCCGTGAGCATGCCGTACACACTGCCGGCAATGCCAGCGAAGAAGTTGCCCATCATGAAAGCGATGACCTTCCAGCGCGCAATGTGCAGACCGAACGTGGCCGCCGCCGTCTCGTCGGTGCGCACCACGTCCATGCTCAGACCGATCCATGAGCGCTCCAGCGCCTTGACGATCAGGAAGATTCCGCTGCACACCACCAGGCTCAGCACGGCATAGCTCACATAGAACGATGCCTCATGACCGAAGATCGAGAAGGACTCATTGAGAGAGTGGCCGAACAACCTCATGCTCGGAACCTGCAAGCCCTGAGGCCCACCCAGCACGTCGTTCACTTCGATGAAGGTCTTGAAAAGGATGCCAAAGGCGATGGTCACCAACGCCGCATAGTGCCCGCGGGTGCGTAACACGGGGGTAATCAGCACCGAGCCGATGACTGCCGCAATCAGGCCGGAGATCACCACAATCAGCAGATGCGGGATACCCGTGTGCGTGGCCAGAACAGCAGTGGCATAGGCACCGATGCCGAAGAATGCCGCGCCCGCAAAATTGGCCACCCCCGAGAATCCGAACTGCAGCGTGAGGCCGAGGCCAGCCGTTGTGTAGAGCAGCACTGCGCAGATCATGAGCAGCACGAAATGCTGGTCATAGAACAGCGCGATCAGGGCGAGGGTGGAGCCCACCGCCCAGATTTGGGCCAGTCCAGGACGGCTGGAGCCTGCGGCTTCAATCTGTCCGGTGATCCCTGTCTTTCGTGCAATGACCACAGCGATCGCCGCCACGGCGAGCAGTATGGCGATACCGATCTGTGTTTCGGCATGCAGAAACAGCCACATGTAGAGAGTCAGTGCGATGCTGGTGAAGGCCAGCACCATGGCCGCGTTGCGTGTTGATCTGGTCATGGTGTTAAACCCGCTCGCTGGATTTTTCGGCGATAAGGCCGGTTGGTTTCCAGGCCATCAGAATGATGACCACCGCAAAAGCGAAGACGTCCTTGTATGCGCTCGGGATGTCGGGGATCAGCGCGGGGAGCGCCGCACTACCGAGCACCTGCAATGCCGCGAACAGGAAACCGCCGATGATGGCGCCATAGATGTTGCCCAGGCCACCCAGAATGGCCGCGGCAAAACCGATTACACCCAGCAGCAATCCGACGTTGAAGTTGATTTCGTTGTAATAAAGGCCGTTCATCACGCCAGCCAGTGCGGCCATGGCGGAGCCCAGCGCAAAGGTGAGCAGCACCACCGCTTCGAAGTTGATGCCCATGAGGCGAGCGGTTTCACCATCCTGCGCAACGGCACGAATGGCCATACCCAGACGGGAACGTGTGATGAGCAGATGCACGCCGACGATCACGGCGGCTCCGGTCACCAGAAGAATCAGGTTATCCACCCGCAGGGCGAAATTGCCCGATTCGATGACATCCGACGGCAGCAGACGTGGAAACGGCTTGGGATTGGATCCATCCGGATAAAAAAGGCGTACGGCTTCACGGATGACAGTGCCCAGCATCAGCGTGGCGAGCAACGTATTCAGTGGTGGCGCTTTGCGCAGCGGCAAGATCAAAAACTTGGCGATACCGGCGCCGAGCACGCCAGTCACGAAGATGGCACAACCGACCACGGCAACCAGCTGGAGCCATGGCGAGCTGATGTCTAGCATGGTCATGCCGATGGAGGCGGCCAGACCAGCGAAAGCACCGACCATAAGCACATCGCCGTGTGAAAACTTGATCACGTCCAATACGCCGAAGAACAGCGTAAAGCCAACGGCGACCATGGCATAGATCATGCCAAGCATCAGGCCGTTGAATATGTATTGCCCCAACTCGCTCATTGTGTTCCCCTGTCATGCTGCGGACAGCCAAGGCTGTCCGCAGCAGCCTCTTTACAGACCCGCCAATTTCTTCTTGCCGGTGGCATATGCGCTGTCTTCCCAGACAACCCATTTGCCGTTGTCCACCACGTACTTGGTCACGAGTGGCACAACGTTCTGACGGTGGTCGTCGAAGGTCACCTTGCCGATGATGGTGTCGACATCCTTGGTGGCGTTCAGCACGTCACGGACCTTCTTGCGGTCTGGGCCTACCTTTTCTACTGCGTCCATGATCAGGTTGGCTGCAGCGAAGGCGAACGGACCATAGGCCTCCGGTGGCTCGCTGTACTTTTGCTGTTGGTACTTCTCGGAAAAGAACTTGCCCCCCGGCAGCTTTTCCAGAGGTGCCCCTTCCAGGAAAGACAGCGAGCCTTCTGCAAGCTCTGCGCCAACACCCTGAACATAGGCATCGGACATGACGCCCGAGGTACCTTGGAACTGTGCCTTGATGCCCAGTTTGTCCATTTGCGTGCGGATGCGGACGCCCAGGGGAGTGAGGCCACCGAAGTAGATGACGTCTGGCTTCATTTCGCGGATTTTGGTGAGCTCCGTTGTGAAGTCCTGCTGGTCCGCCGTGACGCCAAAGGTGCTAATCACGGTGCCGCCGTTTTTCTTCAGGAATTCGCTGAAATACTTGTTGTGGCCCTTGCCGTAGTCAGTCGTGTCGTGGATCACGGCCCACTTCTTGTAGCCGAGGTTGGTGACGAACTTCGCAGCGACTTCGCTCTGGTTGATCATCGTGCCGTTGACACGGTGGACTTCCTTGAAGTCGTTGGCGTAGGTGATTTCAGGCAGCACGGCGCCCCAAACCACGGCTGGCATGCCGAAACGGTTGTAGACACCCACCGTGCCCATCGCCACGGCGGAGCAAAAATGCGTCACGCCCGCAACGATGTGGCGATCCGCCGCTACCTTGGTTGCAACCTGCACACCGACGTTGGGGCGGCACTCATCGTCCTGGGTCACCAACTGGTAGGTGTATTTCGATTTGGGGTCGGCGTTGCGGAGCTGGACCGCAAGATCGGCAGAGTTGCGACCACCCAATCCGATGGCAGATACGCCGCCCGTAAGGGGGCCCACGAATGCGATCTTGACGACATCCTTGGCGGCGACGGGAGCGCTGACCAAGATCATGCTGGCGGAGGCGGACAGCATAGCGGCCGCAATGACGGAATGTTTCATTTGCACCTTTCCCCTTCGAAGTAGTTACAGAATTTCATTCAAGTCAATTGATCTCATTTACATGTTTTGTGCATGTGATTCAAGTAACTTGAATTTTGATGAGCAAGCATCATGCCAGTGGAGGCTGCAACGATGAATGCTCGCAAACCCTGCGTTTCGCAGCGGGGTTGCACGGGGAAAACAGAGGGAAACGCGTTCCGTTGACGAGGCACAGGCTCTCAGAGCGCCAAAGAGGACTGGCCGCGACGATGAGCCATGTTTCATGGCGGTGCGTAAAGTTTCCCTGGGATGGTGCCACCGTGTTCAGCAAGAACTGCGAACATCGGATCACGCACGAAGCGATCATCGAGTTCTCCCCCCTTCCAACGTCTTTGAGAGGAATAACCCGCAATCTCCCACCCGGGAAAAACGGGAGTTAAAAATCTGGCAAGCGGTTGTTGAGCGTTTCGAGCACACCTGCGCGGCGAGCGTGATGGCGGCGGTGGACAAGGCGCTGCCAGCGCAGTGGATTGCTCAGGTGTTCCATGGACATCGCCGACGCCAATACCCGTGCAAGTTGTTGTCTTCGCGCAGGACCTGCGCTCAGCGGCCTACCAGTTCAAGGTGGCCAGGCTCCCGCGTACCGAGACCTGGCGGGCTTTGGCTTCCGCCACAGTGAGGTCAATGAAGCTCTGGTGCGAGTTGCTGAAGGATGCCAACCACGTGGTTCTCGTGGGAGGACCGGGCACGGGCAAGACCCACGTTGCCACAGCCCTGGGCAGTGCGGGCTATCGAGCGCCAGCACCGCCGCGTGCGATTCTTCTCCACGGTGGAGTTAGTGCATGCACTGGAGCAAGAGAAGGCCCAACGCCAGTCCGGACAGATTGCACACTGGCTCGCCTATGTGGACCTGGTGATCCTGGACGCGCTGGGCTATCAGCCATTCAGTGCGCCAGGAGGAGCCTTGCCGTTCCACTTGCGGTCCAAGTTGTACGAGCGCACCCCCTGTGGGTCGGGTTTGCGCGAAAATCAACAACGTGCAAATGCGGCGCATCGATGACCCTCTGCTGGTGTTCATCGCCACCGATCGTCGCCTGGAAGCCGACGCTCAACGTTCGGCTTCAGCCGCGCCCTCCGTCGGGCGTCTGCAGCACGCCGAAGTCAGCTGCCCTCACCGCCTGGCAACGATTTGCGCCAAGACAATCCGCGCCTCCTCGAGATTGCGCCGCTGGTTCTGGGCCATGGCCGGGAAATCCGGCCCGAGGAGCACATGAAAGCCGAGCGGTGCGACGCCCTCTTTACGAATCTTTTCGGCCAGCGCTGTGAACCATGCCCGTGCGGTATCGGTGGTGTCCAACCAAGCCTCGATCGCGAACCCGGCAGCTTCGAGAAGGCTGCGCAGTTCGTCCGGCGTCGCGAGAAAGCTCGCTTCAGGGGTGCGTGCCCAAGGCGTCGGAAAGAGCACGGGGCCGGATGGCCCGGCAAGAACGTCGTAGATCGCGAGCGTGCCGCCGGGTTTGAGGACGCGATACATCTCCTTGTAGAGCTGCGGCTTGTCCGGAATATTCATCGCAGCATGCTCTGTCCACACGATGTCAAACGAAGCATCCGGAAAGGGCAAACTCGTTGCATCGCCGTGGCGATAGTCGACGAGTTTGCCCAGGCCAGTGCGTTCGGAAAGCATTGCAGCTGCGCTGCAGTACTCCTCTGTCAGGTCGATGCCGGTGACGCGGCAGCCGAATTCCCGAGCAAGACAACGGGACGTCCCGCCAACGCCACTGCCGACATCGAGCACGCGTTTCGTGGCATCGACCTTCGCCGCCCGAGCAAGTTCGAGCGTTGCGGTCCGACCGCGAATGTGGAATTCATCGATGGGCGCCAAGTCTTCCGGCGTGAGCCGGTTCAAGTCTTTGCCTGCCCTTGCGAGCGCATCGAGGATGAGACCGCCCAGACCGGAACGGGTGTAGTGGGCCTGGACGGATTCGCTGACTTGCATCGGGGTTGCCATCATTCTCCCCTTCGTTGTGCTGCCATGGTTCCATCTTTCTAGCACGACCGCCGCTGCGGGGCAAGAAAGCACCTCTTCCCATCGCGCGGCTACGGCGATCGCTCGCAACTCATCGCCGGCCCTTGCTCGCTGCGCGCGGTGTCCGCTTGCCTTCCATTCAAAAGCAGACACCCGCAGTGGCACTGCAGTCCGCACCTTCGACCACCCCTGTCAGCGCTGTTGCCCATGATGGGCGCCGCCAAAAGCGTTTTCTGGTGGCGGTCCGTTCATGGCCTGCCCCATTTCATGCACTTCACCGGAAGCAGCGCCCAGCCGATTTGCCGCTCAAACCGCACGTCTTCTATGGGGAACGCCTATCGAACGCACACTCCCGGCCCAGTTGAGCCGTTCACGGATGGCCGCTTACAGGTGTCCGGCCGGTGCATCAGGGACAGCAGTGGATGGTCGCTACACCAGTTGCCCGCACATCATTGCACCCTTGCGAACAAGGCATTTCTTGAATGTAAAGATTGTGTAAAACGAGATTGATTTGCATTTACAATGCGCACGCTTCCACAGCGCAAGACAGGTAGTAGCCATTTGACGCCGGGATATGTACCTGGTCGATATCCGCCATGCCGAACCAAACAAGCTTTATTCGACAAGGCATCCATGACATTCAGGTATTTGCCGCTGGTAGCGGCACTGGCACAGGCGTTTTCCGGCGGGGCAGTGGCGCAACAAGCGCCTGAGCCTACATTGAAGGAGGTTCAGATTCGCAGCGATCGCGAATTGGACCCCGCTTACAACCCACCGACAGCCACCAGCGCGACAAAGATCGAAGCGCCGTTGCGCGACATTCCGCAGACGGTGAACGTGGTGCCCCAGAGCCTGCTGCGGGACCAGGCCGCGCAGTCCATGCAGGATGCGCTCAAGGTCGTGCCTGGTGTGGGCCTGTCCCATGGCGACGGCCAGCGCGATCAGGTCACGATCCGCGGGTTCTCTGCCATTGCCGACCAGTTCGTGGATGGCCTGCGTGACGATGCACTGTACTTCCGGGATCTGTCCAACATCGAGCAGGTCGAGGTGCTCAAGGGGCCCGCGTCCGTGCTCTACGGCCGGGGCTCTTCGGGCGGCCTGATCAACCGCATTACCAAAAAGCCGGGCATCAACCTGAGCGAAGTGGGAGTGACGTTGGGCAGCTGGAATCAGCGTCGCGGCGAGTTCGACCTGGCGCGCGCGCCGCAGGACAGTCGCTTTGCTTTCCGCATCACCGGTGCGCTGGAACGCACCGATAGCTTCCGCGACCCGCAATTCCTGGATCGGGAGGCGCTGGCAGCCTCGTTGCTGTTCAAGGCCAGTGCGGACACCAGCGTGCTGCTGCAGATGGACCATCTGAAGGACAGCCGCATCACGGACTTCGGCATCCCGGCCTTGAACGGCCGGCCCGTCGATGTTCGAGCGGGCGCCTACTATGGCGCCGCCAATGCGCGGGATGTGGACGTGAGCACCTCCAAGGTCGATTCGGTCGGCCTCACGCTCAATCACCGCTTCAACGACAGCCTGTCGCTGCGCAATGCCTTCCGCTACTACACCTACTCGCTGGATCGCAACAACACGCTGACGCGCAGTGTCAACGCGCGGGATCTCACGTTCACGCTCAACCATGGCAACGTTTACCGCGATGAGCACGGCTGGTTCAACCAGACCGAACTGGCGCAGAAGACGCAACTCCTCGGCATGAAGCACCAGGTGTTGTACGGCGTTGAACTGGGACAGCAGAACAAGGACGTGGTGAACTTCTCGGCGCCAGTGACCGACGCCAACGGCAGGATCCGTAACTTCGCCTTGTTCAACCCAGCGCTGCCGACACTGCCACGCAGCACATCCCAGACGCCGGGTGCGAACAACCTCGGCACGTTCAAGACCCTGGCGTTCTACGCCCAGGACCTGGTGGAGCTCAGCGCGCAATGGAAGGCCCTTGCCGGCTTGCGCTACGACCGCTTCGAGCAGGAAACCTACGAACGCATGCCTGGTAAATCGAATCTGGGCAGGACCGACACCTCATGGAGTCCCCGCATCGGCCTGGTCTACCAGCCTTCGACCACCTGGTCGTACTACGCCTCGTGGAGCAAGTCTTTCCAGCCATCGGGCGAGGCCTTCTCCCTGGCGGCGAACAATGCGCAGATCGCCCCCGAGGAAACGACCAACCAGGAGGTGGGGGTCAAATGGGATCTGCCGGACGGAAAATCCTCATTGACGGCGTCGCTGTTCAAGCTGGAGCGCACCAATATCAAGAGCACCGATCCGGTGACCAACACCCTGGTGCCCCTGGGTGTGCAGCGTACCAATGGGCTTGAATTGACCTTTGCTGGCGAGCTTGCCCCCACTTGGCAGCTCTGGGCCGGTTATGCCTTCCTGGATGGCGAGATGACCGCCTCGCCCGCCGTTGACGCCGGCCAGCCCGTGCAGGGCAAAAGGCCTACGCTGACCCCCCGGCACAGCGCCAACCTCTGGGTCACCAAGGCGCTGGGCCACGGCTTCGGTCTGGGTGGCGGCCTGAACTATGCCGGCGCCCGGTTCGCCAACCCCGGCAACACGGTCACCTTGCCTGGCTACACCACGGTGGACGCCATGGCCTACTACCGCATGGGCTCCTGGGATATGCAGCTCAAGCTCAACAACCTGTTCGATCGCCGCTATATCGTGGCGGGCCATGGCAGTTCGCCCAACCTGAACCTGCCGGGTGCCCCGCGCTCGGCACAGGTTGTTGCACGCTACCGGTTCTGAGGCCATGCAGCAAGCCATTGACATCGCTTCACGCCAGGACCTGGAGGCCACGGCGAGGCCGCATCCCGCAAAGCCCCGCGGGGGTGGTCACCTGTTCATGCCGGCGCGCTGGCATCGGCCCGCCGTGCTCAAGTGGCTGCGGCGCACGCATGCCTGGCTGGGAATGTGGGGCGGCGTCCTGGGCTTGCTGTTCGGCACCACTGGCCTGCTGCTTAACCACCGGGCCACGATGAAAATTCCTGGCCCGGCCTATGCCAACACGCAATGGCAGCTCAGTCTTGACCGGAAGCCCGACAACATTGATGCACTGGTTCTTCACCTGCAGCATGAGCTGGGTATTGCCAAGCCACCGCATCAGAAAAAAGTGGCGCCGGCCGGGCCTACCCCCTGGCCTGGGGCGGTACAGCCTGAACATTGGGTGATTGCCTTCGCTACGCCCCGGGCCACGGTGAACGCCGAGTACTGGGTGGGCAACAACTCGGTGTCGGTCAAGCGCATGGACCCGAATCTGTTGGCACGGTTGAATCGGTTGCATATGGCCACGGGCGCTTCGGTGCCCTGGATCCTGCTGACCGATACGCTGGCCGGTGCCTTAATCGTACTGTCGCTGACGGGTGTGCTGTTGTGGACCAAGCTGCACGGCAGCCGGTTGCTTGCACTGGGCCTTGCGGGCACTAGCTTTGGACTGTTGCTGCTTTTAGGGGTATCTGCCTGAAGCTGCATGGCATGCCTGAATCGCGGACAACCCATCCGCCCCCATCCGATTTCCTGACGCAGGCGGCGCTAGGGCTTGGCGACGGATGCGCTCAAAACAGACCGAGCAGAATGCCCGGCATGGCATTCATCGCGTGGCTCGACCTCGACCCGCGCAAATGATATCGGTGAGAGGCATCGGCGCCATCGCAGCAGCGAGTTCCTGCAGTTCCTGCCCACCGTCGAGGCCAATGTACTCAGCGATCTGGACGCGCATCTGGAAATGGACAACGATGGGATGTGCAAGACTGGACACATCCGCAAGGCTAGCGCTGAGTCAGGGCCGACAGCCGCTCCCGCGTCACCTGCGCCACGTCTTTGAGCCAGGGTTGTGCCGCCCAGTGCCTGGCGGCAAAAGCATTGATCTGCTCGGCATAAGACAGCGACGCGCCAATGACGTCCAGTCCCTGCAAGAACATGCGCTGATGCCGATCTGAAAGCGTGAAGCTCGCCTGATGCTGCGCGCTGCGCACCAGGCGCTGCTGCACGTCGATCTCCAGCGCCAACGGACCTGACTGTTGTGCGGCTTCGTGCATGAAGGCCTGCACATCCGCCTCCGGCACCATGGCCAGCAGCAGCCGGTTGTTCAAAGCATTGGAGTAGAAGATTTCGCCAAAACTCGATGCCACCACGGCCTTGAAGCCGTATTGCTGCATGCCCCACACCGCATGCTCGCGGCTGGAACCACAACCGTAATTAGAGCCCGCAATCAGCACATCCACCGCCGCGTAGGCGGGCTGGTTGAGCACGAAGTCCGGGCGCGGCTGGCCTGCGTTATCGAAGCGCAGGTCGTACAGCAAGCCGGGGGCCAGGCCCGACTTGTCAATGCCGCGCAGAAACTGCTTGGGCATGATCTGGTCGGTGTCCAGGTTGGGCGTGGCCAGCACGGCGGCGTGGCCGTGCAGCACCGTGTTGTCGGTGGGGGTTGCGGTGCGAGCAGTCATGCGTGAAATGTCTCCAGGGTGCGCACATCGGTGATATAGCCGGTAACGGCCGCGGCCGCGGCCATGGCCGGACTCATGAGGTGGGTGATGGCCCCTCTGCCCTGGCGGCCCTCGAAGTTGCGATTGGTGGTGGAGGCACAGCGCTGGCCTGGTGCCAGCACATCGTCGTTCATGGCCAGGCACATGGAACAGCCGGGTTGGCGCCATTCAAAGCCCGCAGCCTGCAGGATGCCAGCAATGCCCTCAGCCTCGGCCTGGGCCTTCACGGCACCCGAGCCGGGCACGACCATGGCGCGCACGCCTGGCGCCACATGGCGTGTGCCCACCACTTTCACCACTTCGCGCAGGTCTTCGATGCGCGCGTTGGTGCACGAGCCGATGAATACATGCTGCACGGGCACCCCCTGCAGGGCCTGCCCCGCGCCGAGCGCGGTGTAGCGCAATGCTTGCTCTGCGCTGCTGCGCTGCACGGCATCCAGCATGCTGGCAGGCCGTGGCACGGTGGCGTTGATGGCCATGGCCTGGTCGGGGCTGGTGCCCCAGGTGACAAAGGGGGCTACCTCACTCGCATCCAATCGGTGCTCCACCTCAAACACGGCATTGGCGTCACTGTGCAAGGCGGCCCACTGCGCCAGTGCGCGGTCGCGCAGATCGCCGGCAATGTCGGGGGCGCGGGCCAGCACGTAGTCCACGGCCTTGTCATCTGGCGCAATCAATGCACCGCGGGCACCCGCCTCCACGGCCATGTTGCACAGCGTGAACCGCGCCTCCACGGACAGGGCGCTGATGGCGCTGCCGCAAAACTCCACGGCATAGCCGCGCGCGCCCTGGGCGCCAATGCGGCTGATGACCATGAGGATCAGGTCCTTGGCCGTGGTGCCCGGCGGCAGACGGCCATCCACACGGATGCGCATGTCCTTGGCCATGCGATAGACCAGGGTCTGCGTGGCCAGTACATGCTCGACCTCGGAGGTGCCAATGCCAAAGCCCAGGGTCCCCAGTGCGCCATAGGTGGTGGTGTGGCTGTCGCCGCAGATGATGACCATGCCCGGGCGCACCATGCCATGTTCGGGCGCGACCACATGCTCGATGCCCTGCAGTGGGTCGTTGGTGTCAAACAGCGGGATGTGGTGCCGATCACAGTTGGCCTTGAGGTTGCTGGCCTGCAGGGCCGACGGTGGGTCCTGGATGATGCGGTGGCGCACTGGGTGGGTGGGAATGATATGGCTCACCACGGCAACGTTCTGGCCCGGCACGCGCACGCCGCGCCCAGCCTCGTGCAGGCCTGCAAAGGCCTGGGGGCTGGTGTATTCGTTCATCAGGTGCAGGTCGCAGAACAGCAGCACGTTCTGCTCGTCCAGCGCCGCCACGGTGTGCGAGGCCACCAGCTTCTGGTAGAGGGTTTGGCCGGGTAGGGAGGGGTGGGTCATGCGTCGGTTTCCAACAAGAAAGGCAAGGCGGCTGCCAGCAGGGCTTCAGGCGCCTCTTCGGCGATGTAGTGCCCGCAGGGCAAGGCATGGCCACGCACGTGGGCCGCCACGCGTTGCCACTCGGTCAGCGGTTTGAAGCACCGGTGCACCACGCCCTGCTCGCCCCACAGCGCCAGCAGCGGCATGCCAAGCCGGTGTCCCGCGTCGCGGTCGGCGCGGTCATGCACGAGGTCAATGCCTGCAGCAGCGCGGTAGTCTTCGCAGATACCGTGGGCGGTTCCCGGCAGCGCCAGGCAGCGGGTGTACTCGGCCAGTGCCCGTACATCGAACGGTGCCAGGCCCGCGCTGCGGCGACCCATCACATCGCGGATATAGGCTGCCGGGTCGGCCTCTATCAACCGCTCAGGCAGAGGGGCCGGCTGGATCAGGAAGAACCAGTGCCAGTAGGCGCGGGCAAAGGCGTCGCTGGTCTGCTCGTACATGGCCAAGGTGGGAGCAATGTCCAGCAGCACCATGCGGCGCACGGCGCCGGGGTGGTCTGCCGCCAGCCGGTGCGCCACGCGCGCACCCCGGTCATGCGCCAGCACCGCAAAGCGGGAGTGGCCCAGGTGCTGCATCACAGCCAGCATGTCGGCGGCCATGGTGCGCTTGCTGTAGTTGGCGTGATCCGCGTCTCCCACAGGCTTGGCCGATTCGCCATAGCCCCGCAGATCCGCCAGCACCAGCGTGAATTGCCGTGCCAGCGCAGGCGCCACCTTGTGCCAGATGGCCGAAGTCTGGGGGTGCCCATGCAGCAGCAGCAAGGGGGGACCATTGCCGCCCACCAGCGTCTGGATTTGCTGGCCGTCGGGCGTGGGGATGCGCTGCCGGGCAAAGCCGGGGAACAAGGGGGTGTCGGTCATCGGAGCTAACGTGGTTCGGTCGGCCAGTGAGGCGCATCATTCGCTGGTGATACCGCGCTCCTTGATGAGCTTGGCCCACAGAGGCATTTCCTTTTCCAGTCTGGCGCGGGCTTGCTCCGGGGTGGAGGGCATCGGGTCAAAACCGTCCTTGGCCATGCGCTCTTTCAGCGCCACGGTGCCGAGCGCCTGGTTCAGTGCGGTGTTGAGCTTGTCGACGACGGGTTGGGGCGTGCCCGCCGGGGCGAACACGATGAACCAGGTTTCAAACGAATAATTGGGCAGGCCCGCCTCGGCAATGGTGGGCACATCGGGCATCAGGCCCGAGCGCTTGGGGCCCGTCACCCCCAGGGCGCGCAATTTGCCGGCCTGTACATGCGGCTGTGCCGCCGACAGCACCGGAAAACTCAGCGCCACCTGGCCCGATATGGTGTCGATCATCGCCGGGCCGCCGCCCCGGTAGGGAATGTGCACGATGGGCACGCCCGCCACCGCCTTGAACAGCTCGGCAGACATATGAAAGGTGCTACCCGCCCCGGCCGAGCCATAGGAATACTTGCCCGGTTGCGCCTTGAGCAGCGCCACCAGTTCCTGGATGTTCTTTGCTGGCAGGCTATTGTTGACCACCAGGACATGCTGCGAGCTGGCCACCAGACCAATGGGGGTCAGATCTTTGAGGGTGTCGTACGGCATCTTGGCCGTGAGCGCGGGGTTGATGGCCAGCGATACGGTTTGTAAGCCGATGGTGTAGCCATCGGGGGCCGCCTTCGCCACCATGTCCACCCCGATGTTGCCACCGGCGCCCCCCTTGTTCTCAATAAAGATCGAACCTCCCAGCGCCTTGGCCCATTCATCGCTTACCAGCCGTGCGGCAATGTCGGCACTGCCGCCGGGCGCATAGGGCACCACCAGCTTGATGGCCTTGGTGGGGTAGGCCTGCGCCAAGGCCGCGGTAGAAAGCAGCGCAAACGCCGCTGCGACCGCCGTGCGACGGGTCAGTGAGGGCCAGACGTGGATTCGGTTCATGGGGTTGTCTCCTGCAGAGGATTGTTGGGCACTGCCTGAGGCGCATCTTATGGGTGATTGAAAACAACATAAAGTCATTCAAAATTACTTTATTCATAAATCAAAGTAACGAATAACCCCACCGATGAACAGTTTCACAGACCTGCGCTTTTTTGCGCTGCTGATGAAGGAGGGCAGCCTGGCTGCTGCCGCTCAGCAAATGGGCATTACCCCTCCGGCCGTGAGTCGGCGATTGGCTCAACTGGAACATCGGCTGGGCGTGCGGCTGCTGCACCGAACAACCCGCCGCATCAGCTTGACACCAGAAGGCGAAACCTATTTGCTGGACGGCGCCCGCATCCTGAGCGACCTGGAGGCACTGGAGCGCACAGTAGCGGGCGCACGCAGTTCCCCGCGAGGTCTCATCAAGCTGGCCGCCACGCTGGGCTTTGGCCGCGTGCACATTGCTCCGGCCCTGTCGGGTTTTGCACGGGCCTACCCCGAAGTGGAGGTTCAACTGCACCTCACCGACCGTCCGGTGAATCTGGTGGAGCAAGGGCTGGATGCAGCCGTGCGCTTCGGGGAGCTGCCAGACTCGCGCCTCACAGCGCGCAGGCTTCTGGCTAACCAGCGCGTGCTGTGCGCGTCACCTGCTTACCTGGCAGGAGCGGGGGAACCCGCCCAACCTGCCGACCTGCTGGCACACCAGTGCATCGTGATCCGCGAAAGCGATGAAACCTACGGCACCTGGCACCTGCTCCAGGGAGAACGGCAAGAAACGGTGAAGGTGCGCGGCATGCTCAGCACCAATGACGGCGGTGCCGCCACCACCTGGGCCCTGGACGGCCATGGCGTGCTCATGCGCTCTGAATGGGATGTTGCACCCTACCTGGCTTCGGGCCAGCTGCGGCGTGTGCTGTCCGGCTGGGCATTGCCAGCCGCCGATGTGACGCTGGTTTACCCGACCAAGAGTGACCTGTCCGCCAAGACACGCGCGCTGGCGGAATTCTTGCGGGACTGGTTTGCTCAGGGGATTCCGATGCGGACGGAAATTTTCCCAGACCGCTGACCGTTCACGGATCAGGCAGATTGACATCCTTGCGGTCGTCCATGGACGAGCCCGTGCTTTTCCGCTCGAGCCTCTCCAATTACGCAAAGATGACCGCCCGTCTGCTCATGCAAGGGCAAAGCCTTCTTGCTGCGTGACAAGACCGATGCGATGGATGCACAGGCAATCTGGGTGGCGGTGCAACCGCCGCACATCTTGCCGGTCCCCGTGAAATCGGAGCGCCAGCAAGCCTGTCTGGCTCTGCACGGCATGCGCCGTTAGATGATGAAGATGCGCATCATGCCAACCCATGCCCTGCGAGGCATCCTCGCCGAGTTCTGCATTGCCATGCCCATAGGGCACAACCAATCGCTCAAGACGATCCAGGCTGAAATCGCCGAGGCCCAGGAGAAGGGCCACCTGCCTGCCGATCTGGTCTGCTGCATCCAGGATGCGGCTCAGACGCATCGATGGCTTGCCAGAGGACATCGACCACATTGGCCAGCGGCTGGTGGCCATGATCCTAAAGGACCGACAGATGCGGGCCATCCAGCAGATTCCTGGCATCGGAGACCTGACAGCCTCTGCGCTGGTGGCGGCAGTCGGGGACTTCTGCGCATTCAAATCCGCTCGGCAGTCCGCCCCATGGGTAGGGTTGGTCCCTCGTCACGCGGGCACCGGCGGGACGACGCAGCAGTTGGGCATCTCCAGGCGTGGAGAACCTCTCCACCACGCCGTTGGTTCTCGGGGTCCTGGGCTTTGGCAAGCGGTATCAGTTCGAGCCCGGAGGCTGGGCGAACGCATGAATCGTCCTGCCGCGGCTATCCACCGCCACCGTCACCGGGAAGTCGGCCAACTCGAACTCGTGGATCGCCTCCATGCCCAAGTCCTCGAAGGCCAGCACCCGTGCCGCTTTGATGGCGCGGGACATCAGGTAGGCCGCGCCGCCCGTGGCGCAAAGGTAAGCGCCCTGGTGACGACGAATCGACTCAATAGCCTCCGGCCCACGTTCGGCCTTACCAATCATCGCCACCAGGCCCGCGCACGCCATGAGCGGTTCGACAAAGCGGTCCATGCGTGTGGCTGTGGTCGGCCCCGCTGGACCGACAGCCTCTCCTTCGATGGCGTCGACAGGCCCTACGTAGTAGACGACGCGGCCTCGCAGATCCACCGGCAACGGCTCGCCCCGATCGAGCAGGTCGACCAGGCGCTTGTGCGCTGCATCGCGCGCAGTGAGCACCTTGCCCGAGAGCAGCAGCGTTTGGCCAATGCGCCATTGCGCCACTTCGGCAGAGGTTAGCTGGTCGAGGTGGACGCGCAACGCGTCGGGAACATCAAAACGGTCGGCAATGCCGTCCCATACTGCGGGGTCGGACTCGCCGATACGCGCCGGGCCGCTCCCATCTAGTGTGAAGCGCGCATAGCGCGTGGCCGCACAATTGGGGATCAGAGCGACCGGAATGGTGGCGGCGTGGCAAGGCGCGGTGCGCACCTTCACATCAAGCACCGCCGCAGTGCCGCCCAGGCCCTGAGCTCCGATGCCCAACGCGTTGACCCGCTCGAACAATTGCAGGCGCAGGGCTTCTTCGGCACAAGTGGCACCTTGAGCCTGCAGCAGATCCATGTCGATAGGGTCAAACAGCGAGAGCTTTGCCAGCAGCATGGCTTGCTCTGGCGTTCCACCGATGCCTATACCCAGGGTTCCTGGCGGGCACCAGCCGGCACCCATTCCAGGCAGCTGAGAAATCACCCAGTCGGCCACGCTGTCGCTCGGATTGAGGGTGGCAAAGCGCGCCTTGACATCGCCGCCGCCCCCCTTGGCCACCACCAGCACCTCCAGGGCATCGCCCTCGACCAGCTCACAATGCACCACGGCGGGCGTGTTGTCGCGGGTATTTGCGCGCTTGCCCAATGGATCCGCCACCATGGTGGCGCGCAGGGGGTTGTGCGGGTCCCGATAGGCGCGGCGTACGCCCTCGTCGGCTACGGCCTGAAGGCTGTGCGGTGCCTGGCCGTCACGCCGGAAGAACTGCACGCCGCAGCCGATACGCAGGAACACCTGGCCCACACCGGTGTCCTGACACAAAGGCCGGCGGCCCAAGGCCGCCAGCCGGCTGTTCACCAGCAACTGCTCGATGGCGGCGCGTGCGGGGGGATGGGTCTCCGCATCGAACGCGCGCCGCAAGGCACGCACGAAATCCGGCGGGTGGTGGTGGCTGACATATTGAAAGGCGTCAGCCAGGCTGCCCTCAAGGTCTTCCTGCGCAATGCGGGTCATAAAAGGTCAATCGAGTTGAATCTTGGCGTCGGTAACGACTTTGCGCCAGCGCTCCACTTCAGCGGCGGTGTGCTTGGCGAAGGCATCGGGAGCGTACTGCGCTTCTGGCAGCAGGTGGATGCCTTGGCCTGCCATGCGGGTGGTCCAGGACTTATCGGCCAGCGCCTTGATGTATGCCTGGTGCATCTTCTGCACAACGTCCTTGGGTGTGCCCTTGGGAGCATAGAGGCCGTACCAAGTGGCCGCTTCGAAGCCAGCAAGGGTTTTTTCAGCGAGGGGCGCAACGCCTGGGTACTGCTGCGGCATCGGCGTGAGCGAGGTGAGTCCGATGGCGTTCAAACGATTACCTTGCACTTGGGGCAGCGCGGTATTGCTCTGATCGAACATGGCGTCCACCTGGCCGCCGATCAGATCGTTGATGGCAGGCGCGGCACCTTTGTAGGCCACCTGCGTTACGTCGATGCCAGCTTTAGCCGCAAACAGCGCAGCGATCAGATGCGAGGTCGAGCCCACGCCGGCGTTGCCGAAGTTCACCACACCCGGCTTCGCCTTGGCAGCGGCAATCAATTCTCCTGCGGTCTTGTGGGGCGAGTTCTTGCCGACCAGTAATACCAGCGGGGTGTCGGGAAAGCGGAATACGGTCTCGAAATCCTTGACCGGGTCATAGGCCAGCTTCTTGTACAGGGCTGGACCTGCTCCCATGTAGCCCATATGGCCCACCAGGAAGGTGTAGCCGTCGGGCGAAGCCTTGGCCGCCTTGGCTGCGCCGATAGTGCCTCCCGCACCAGCGGCGTTTTCGATGATGACCGGTTGTCCGATTTGTTTGCCCACTTTATCGGCAATGTCACGTGCCATGGCATCCGTGGGGCCACCAGCTGCAAACGGAACGATCCAGGTCATGCTTTTGGTGGGCCAGGCTTGGGCCTGTGCCAGCTGTGTGGCCAATGCAAGGGCAGTTACGCTCAGAATCCTGGTGAGTTTCATGGTGTGTCTCCGGTAATGGTCGGGGGGGGGAAGAGGATTCAACGGGGCAAGGCCGCGGAGGCCGCCAGGGCGCGGTCGACCATCTGCGGGGACAGGCCCAGGTAGTTGGCCGGGTCGGTGAGGCGGTCGAGGGCGGCGCGGTTGAAGTGCGCGGTGACGGCTGGCAGGGCCGCCAGTGCTTCGGCGAGCGAGCCGCCCTTTTCATTGACGGTGCGGCAAGCGTCGTAGACGACGTCATGCGCCTGCTGGCGGCCAATGGCGGGGGCCAGACCCATCATCACGGCCTCGGCCACGATCAGGCCGCGGCTGATTCCGAGGTTGCGCCGCATTTGGTCGGTGTCGACGATCAGCCCGCCCAGAGCGAACTTGGCCTGGTGCAGCGCGCCGGCGGTGAGGATGAAGCTCTCGGGAATGGCGATCCACTCGGCATGCCAGGGGCCAGTGGCGCGCTCGAAGTCCTGGATCATCGCGTCGACCATCAGGCCTGCGTGTTGGCGCACGCCCTTGGCAGCCGCCAGCATCAGCTCGCTGGAAATAGGGTTGCGCTTTTGCGGCATGGTGCTGCTGGCGCCCCGGCCCTTCACGAAGGGCTCGTAGACCTCGGCGAACTCGGTCGAGGCCATGATCATGATGTCCAGCGCAATCTTGCCCAGCGAGCCGGTCACCAACGCCAGCAGGTTCACAGCCTCAGCGAAACCATCACGCGCCACGTGCCAGGTGGTGACAGGCACGGCCAGCCCCAGTTCTTCGGCCAGCGCCTTCTGAACTTCGAGACCCTTGTCGCCCAGCGAGGCCAAGGTACCGGCGGCGCCGGCAAACTCTACGCAAAGCACGCGCTCGCGCAACTGGGATAAACGCTGCTGGTGGCGGTCAAACATGGCCAGCCAGATCGCAACCTTGTACCCGAACGTCACGGGCAGCGCTTGCTGCAGATGGGTGCGGCCCGCCATGGGTGTGTCGCGGTGTTTTTTCGCCAGATCGGCAAGGATGCCACGCAGTGCGCGGATATCTGCTTCCACGATGTCCAGGGCATCACGCACTTGCAGGACATTGGCGGTATCCATGATGTCCTGGGTGGTGGCACCCCAGTGCACATAGCGTCCTGCCTCGCCACACATTTCCACCAACTGATGCACCAGCGGCAGGATGGGATAGCCCACGATGTCGGTCTCGTGGCGCATGTGCTCGAAGTCGATACGATCCAGACGCGATTCGCGGGCGATGACTTCGGCAGCATCGGCGGGAATCACACCGCACCGTGCTTCTGCACGGGCCAGTGCCACCTCTACCTCGATGTAGCGCGCAATGAGGCGACCATCTGAGAACACTTCGCGCATGGCAGGTGTGCCGAAGGCGTCGCGGAACAGGATGGAGTCGAGAACAGTGCTGGATGCAGGGGCGAGTGACATCAGAAGGATCCGGAATATGTTGACAAAATGCGAACATATCAATATGTTCGAATGAATCAAGTGTAGATATGTTCGAACAAATGAAAATCAGGGATTACCCTGGTGTTCACGCCCTGCCCCCCCGAATGACCAAGACCACCCATACCGACCTTTCTCGTCAACTGGCCGAGGCCATTGCCGCCGGCAAGTACCCACTCGGCACACTTTTACCTACCGAGTTCGATTTGTGCGAGGAACATGGTCTGAGCCGCTACGCGGTCCGCAAGGCCCTGGATGAGTTACAGGAGCTGGGGCTGATTTCGCGGCGCAAGAATGTGGGGACGCGGGTGGAGGCATTGCGACCTGCTGCCGGCTTTACCCAGTCCATTGCCACGGTCGACGAATTGGCCCAGTTCGGAGCGCGCCATGTGCGTGTAATTCGCTCGACCGAGCAGATGGTCGCTGATTTGGCTTTGGCCAAAGAGCTAGGCTGCGAAGGGGGAACACGGTGGCTGCATATCTCCAGCCTGCGCATGGACGACACCCCCAAGGCCAGGCCTATTTGCTGGACTGACGTTTACGTTGATGCGGCGTTTTCGGATGTCGCCAAGTTGGTGCGCAAATCGCCCGAAATCTTGATCAGTTCGTTGATCGAAGCCCGCTACGGGCGTGTCATTGCGCGCATCAAGCAGGGTGTCGATGCCATCCTGATGCCGGCGCACTTGGCGGGGGAGTTGCAGGCAGAAGCTGGATCTCCTGCCCTAAAGATCACGCGCCGCTACTTCGACACTGGTGGTGAATTGCTGGAGATATCAAGATCCGTTCATCCGGCCAGCCGCTTTACCTTTTCGATGGAGATGAACCGCTCCAGGGAGTAAGCCCCGCTTGATCAAGACCAGCCGTCCCAGTCTAAAGGGACAAAGTCGGCTCAGGCTTGGGGCTACCAGTTCGGCTTTGTGACCAGGCGTTCGTTCGCTGGTGGACCACGCAGCCGGCTGTCAGGGGCCGGGTTACGAGGGTGAAGCAGTCGTACTAAAGGCCGAGAGGGTGTGCAGAATTTTGTGTAGACGGACAATCCACCGCCGGCGCAAGCCGGCCAGTCCGTAAGCACAATGAGCACCAAGAAACACGACGTACTGCAAGAACTGCTGGCGAAGCTTCTGGCCGATTACAAGAAGCCTGAAGACCTGATTGGCGAGAACGGTCTTCTCAAGCAGTTGATCAAGTTGTTGGTGGAGCGAGCCTGGGACGCCGAACTGACCGAGCACCTGGGCCACGAACGCAACGAAGCGGTGGCCAATCCCACTGGCAACACCCGCAACGGCAGGAGCAAGAAGACCCTCAAGGGCGATTTCGGCAAATTGCCCATTGAGGTGCCACGCGATCGCCACGGCAGCTTCGAGCCGCAACTCATCCCCAAGCACCAGACCCGTTGGTCGGGGTTCGACGACAAAATCATTTCGCTGTACGCCCGTGACATGACGGTGCGCGAGATACAGGCACACCTCGAAGAGATGTCCGGCGCCGAGGTCTCACCCAGTCTGATTTCCTCGGTGGCCGATGCAGTGGCCGATGAGGTCAAGGCCTGGCAGGCCGGACCGCTGGAGCCGATTTACCCCATCGTCTACCTGGACTGCATCCATGTGAAGGTGCGCGAGGGTGCGGTGCGCGTCAAGGCGGTGTACCTGGCCATCGGCATCACCATGACGGGCGACAAGGAGGTGCTGGGCCTGTGGCTGGCCCAGACCGAAGGCGCCAAGTTCTGGCTGCAGGTGGTCACGGAGCTGCGCAACCGCGGTGTGCAGGACATCTTCATCGCCTGCGTCGATGGGCTTAAAGGTTTTCCCGACGCGATTGAGGCGGTGTTCCCCAGGGCCGTGGTGCAGCTGTGCATTGTTCACATGGTGCGCCACAGCCTGAACTACGTCTCGTGGAAGCGTTGCAAGGAGGTGGCTGCCGACCTGCGCCGCATCTACACGGCCGCCACCGCCGAGGAGGCCGAGTTGATGCTCGGTGAATTTGAGGACCGCTGGGATGCCGAGTGCCTACCCATCGGCAAGTCCTGGCGCCGCAACTGGAGCCGGCTCATCCCGTTCTTTGACTACCCGCCGGAAATCCGCAAGGTCATCTACACGACCAACGCCATCGAGTCGGTGAACATGAGCCTGAGGAAGCTGACCAAGAATCGGGGTTCGTTCCCCAGTGACGAGGCGCTGACCAAGTTGCTCTATCTGGCCCTGCGCAACATCAGCCAGAAGTGGACCATGCCCATCCGCGATTGGAAGGCTGCGCTGACGCGATTTACCATTCAGTTCGCAGACCGCATCTCCGTCAACTGAAGTCCGAACCGTTTACACAAAAATTCGGACACGCCCCCGCATGGGCTGGTGCCCATGCCAGCCAATCGCCCGATTTCGCTCCAACCCTTGGGGCAGCGGTCTTTGCGGGCGGTCTGCGGCGTTGCGGCGCTTGTGGATAGCCGGGCTATCCACTGCGCACCGCGCCTTGCATCCCATC
>NZ_AUEX01000028.1:0-49961 GCF_000426205.1 Acidovorax sp. JHL-9 | reverse complement strand
CTTCGCCTTCCCGCCAGAGGTGCGGCGCGTGATCTATACGACCAATGCGATTGAGAGCGTGAATGCGCGGCTGCGAAAGATCATCAAGACGCGCGGGCACTTCCCCAGCGATGACGCGGCCACCAAGCTGATCTGGCTGGCACTGCGCAACATCACCGAGGACTGGGGACGGGCGGCCAACCACTGGAAATCAGCGATGAACCAATTCGCGATCCTCTACGAAGATCGGTTCACGAAATCGAGCACGTAAGATAGTCAACCAGCTTCACGAAATCGGTGAAGGTTCAATGAGCCTCACACACAGAAATTCGGACAGGCCCGGTCGCCGTGGAGAAATGGGCCGCTGCGCTATCGTGACTGCGGAACATGGACCACTCATGTGCGGCACTGGCTCTCTCTACATTCGACCGAACGCAACAATTGCGACGGCCACGTACTTGTTCCACGTACTGACCAGCGCAAGCATGAAAGCAAAGCTCGAAGAGTTTTCTTTGGGTGCAACCATGCCCAACTTAAACAAGGGCATCGTTGCAGGGCTGCGGATTTCACCTCCCCCCCTCCCCCTCCAACAAACCTTCGCCACCCGCATCGCCTCCATCGAAGCCCTCAAAGCCACCCACCGCCGCGCCTTGGCCGCGCTGGATGCGCTGTTTGCCTCGCTGCAGCAGCGGGCGTTTGCGGGGCAGCTTTGATGGCGGAGGGGGTTCCACACCAACGCCCCGAAAAGTGCCCCTACAGGGTCAAAACTGAGACTTTGACCCCATGATTTCAGTAATTTTGACCCTATCAGGGCATTTATTCCAACTGCGCCCGTTCCGTGGCTGTGCCCAAAGCACCTCGTGCGTTGAAATAGACCCTATGGGGTCAAAAACCACCTTCAATCCCTGGTTTGTGCTGTAATTGCCCCCATAAGGTCAAACCGTGCAACTCACCCCTCCCACCCTCGCCCTCCTGGCCGAGCGCCTGCAGGCAGAGCGCAAGCGCCAGGGCCTGTCGCGCTCGCAGGCGGCGGCGGTATGCAATGTGAGCCCCTCATTCATTCGCGATGCCGAGAGCGCCCCCGAGCGCTGTTCGCTGGGCAAGCTGCTGCTGCTGGTGCAGGGGCTGGGGCTGACGATGGAAGTGACGGGATGGCCCAGCGTGGTGGTACAGGCTCAAGGCGCTTCGCCGCTGGAGTTCGGGCAGCCCTCCGTCGTGCTGGGCCCTCCACCTGAGGACTCGACCCCATGATCCGCCTGCGCGTGTGGGCCAATGCCCGCCCTATGGGCTGGCTGGGCCATGCGGGCGCAGAGATCTTTTTCGAGTACGACCCCGAGTGGCTGGCCCAGCCCGGCGCGTTTGCCCTGGCGCCGCAGTTTGCGCTGGCCGCACAGCGCTACACAGGCCCGCTGGTGCGCCACTTTTTTGACAACCTGTTGCCCGAGGGCGAGGCGCTGGCAGACATCATGGCCGCGCTGCAGTTGCGCCATGCGTCGCGTTTTGACTTGCTGGGCCGTCTAGGACAAGAGCTGCCCGGTGTGCTGGCCCTGCTGCCCGAGGGGGAGCAGCCCGAACTGCTGCAGCGCTACCAGCCCCTGCCCCTGGCTGCGCTGAGCGAACGGCTGGCAGGCCGCGCCCAACTGCCGCTGCTGGTGTCCAACCGGGCCACCACCATGTCGCTGGCGGGGGCGCAAGACAAGATCGGACTGCGGCTGGACGAAAAGAACCTGCAGCTGTACGACAGCCTGGGCCCCTCGCCCACCACCCACATCCTCAAACCCGATTCACGCCAGGCCCGCTATGCGCCCAGCGCCATCAACGAATACGCCTGCATGCAGCTGGCACATGCGCTGAAGCTGCCGGTGCCCCCGGTGTGGTTGCTGCGCGTGCCCGAGGCCGCCTATGTGGTGCGACGCTACGACCGCGCGCTGGTAGCGGGCCACATCGTGGCGCTGCACCAGATTGATGGCTGCCAACTGCTGGGCCAAGGCGACGGGTGGAAGTACGAACGCAACGGCGGCCTGGTGAGCCTGGCCAAACTGGCCCAGGCGTTGCGGGACGTCAAGGTGCCAGGTGCCGACCTGCTGCAGTTCCAGCGCTGGGTGATGTTCAACTACCTCATCGGCAACGCCGATGCGCATGCCAAGAACCTGTCGGTATTGGTGAGCGACCAGGGCTACCGCCTGGCCCCGCTGTACGACCTGCTGTGCGTGCGCGCCTATGGCGACACCGGGCTGGCGCTGTTCATCGGCGATGAAGATCACTTTGATGCCGTAGGCCGCCATTCGTGGGAGGCGTTTTGCGGCGACTGCGGCTTCCGTCTGGCCGACACACTCAAGGCCTTCCGCGCCATGGCAACAGCGCTGCCGCGTGCGTGGCAGAAGGTGCGCGCCAACATCGATGCGCAGCACACCCCCACGCCCGCCGAGCAGGCCTTGCTGAATGCCATGGAGCAGGTGTTCAACGCCCACGTGGCCAGCGCTCTCTCCATGACCGACCCCATGGCGGGCGAATAGCCCGTTCAGAAAGGACCTTTGTGAGCGTCGCGCCTTCAAACTTCGCCTTCCTGCAACCCGACTGGCCCGACCTGCTGGCCGAAGCCCGCCGCTCCGAGGCCGCTGCCCATGCCGACCCGCGCACCGCCTGCTTTTACGCCCGCCGCACGCTGGAGCTGACGGTGGCCTGGCTTTACCAGGCCGAAGGGGGCCGGGGTGGCTGCCTGCGCATGCCGTACAAGGCGGATTTGTCGGCGTTTTTGTTTGAGCCCAGCTTTCAGCAACTCGTAGGCCCGGCGGTACACGCCAAGATGGATGTGATTCGCCGCCTGGGCAACCAGGCCGTGCACCACACGCGCCCGGTGCCGCCGCAGGATGCGCTCAACGCGCTGCGCGAGCTGTTCCATGTGGCCTTTTGGCTGGCGCAGCACTACGCTCGCCGCGTGTCTGACCGGCCCGCCGCCACGCTGCAATTTCGCGCCGACCTGCTGCCACCGCCTGCGGGCACCGCCGTGGCGCAAGAGCAGGCCGCCAGCCGCGCCGCCCAGGTGGCCGCGCAAGAGGCGCTGGCCCGGCAGGCCCAGGCCCTGGCCGAGCGCGACGCGGCCCTGCGCGAAGCCGCCGCGCGCAACGCGGAACTGGACGCCGAACTGGCCCGCTACCGCGCAGAAATTGCCGCCGCCAAGGCCGTCAACGCCGCGCAGCCCGCACCAGCCCACGACTACAACGAGGCCGCCACGCGCGACCTGTTCATCGACCTGCTGCTCAAAGAAGCCGGCTGGGCGCTGGACCAGCCACGCGACCGCGAATTTGAAGTGCAGGGCATGCCCAACGGCGAAGGCAAGGGCTTTGTGGACTATGTGCTGTGGAGCGGCGAAGTGCCGCTGGCCCTTGTGGAAGCCAAGCGCACCCGCCGCAGTGCCAAGGAAGGCGAGCAGCAGGCCCGCCTGTACGCCGACTGCCTGGAAAAAAGCACCGGCCACCGCCCTGTGATCTACGGCACGAATGGCTACGAACACTGGATGTGGGACGACACCACCAGCCCGCCGCGTGCGGTGCAGGGCTTTCACACGAAGGGCGAGCTGGAATTGATGGCCCAGCGCCGCACCACGCGCAAGCCGCTGGCCACCCTGCCCATTGCGGCGGGCATTGTGGAGCGCCACTACCAGCAGCGCGCCATCCGCCGCGTGCTGGATACCTTTGAGCGCGACCAGCACCGCAAGGCGCTGGTGGTGATGGCCACGGGCGCAGGCAAGACCCGCACGGTGATTGCGCTGGTGGATGTGCTCATGCGCGCCAACTGGTGCAAGCGCGTGCTGTTCCTGGCCGACCGTGTAGCGCTGGTGAACCAGGCCGTGAACGCCTTCAAGGCCCACCTGCCCGACGCCGCACCGGTGAACCTGGTGACCGACCGTGCCACCGAAGGCCGGGTGTACGTATCGACCTACCCCACGATGATGGGGCTCATCAACGAAAGTGCGGGCGGCGGGCAGCGCCGCTTTGGCGTGGGGCACTTTGATTTGATCGTGGTGGACGAGGCGCACCGCTCCATCTACCAGAAGTACCGCTCCATCTTCAGCTACTTTGACGCCCTGCTGGTGGGCCTGACGGCCACGCCCAAAGACGAGATCGACCGCAACACCTACAGCCTGTTTGGCCTGGAAAGCGGCGTGCCCACCGATGCCTATGGACTGGACGACGCGATTGCCGAGGGCTACCTGGCCCCGCCACGCGCGGTGTCGGTGCCGCTGAAGTTCCAGCGCCAGGGCATTCGCTACGACGAGCTGAGCGAGGACGAAAAAGACCAGTGGGATGCGCTGGAATGGGACGAAGAAGGCGGCGAAGCCCCCGATGAAGTGAGCGCCGAGGCGGTGAACCAGTGGCTGTTCAACACCGACACGGTGGACAAGATGCTGGCCCTGCTGATGGAGCGCGGCCACAAGGTGGCGGGCGGCGACCGGCTGGGAAAGACCATCGTCTTTGCCAAGAACCAGAAACACGCCGAGTTCATCCAGCAGCGCTTTGACGCCAATTACCCCGAATACCGGGGCGAGTTTGCGCGCACCATCACCTTCAAGACCGAATACGCGCAGTCGCTGATTGACCAGTTTTCGCAAAAAGACCAGGCGCCACACATCGCGATTTCGGTGGACATGCTGGACACCGGCATCGACGTGCCCGAGGTGGTGAACCTGGTGTTTTTCAAGATCGTGCGCTCCAAGGCCAAGTTCTGGCAGATGCTGGGGCGCGGCACGCGCTTGTGCAAAGACCTGTACGGACCGGGGCAGGACAAGAAAGATTTTTTCATCTTCGACTTCTGCCAGAACCTGGAGTTTTTCAACCAGGAACTGGAGGGCAGCGAAGGCGCCGTGGCGCAGCCGCTGTCGCAGCGCCTGTTCAATGCGCGGCTGGAGCTGATTGAAGTGCTCGACAAACGATTGGCCAGCGACGGCGTGGCCGAGGAGGCGCAGCAATCACCTGTGCTGACCGACGCCGGTATCCGCCACGACACAGCGACCCTGCTGCACAGCATGGTGGCGGGCATGTCGCTGGATAACTTTGTGGTGCGCCCGCAGCGCCGCTGGGTAGAGGCGTGGGCGCAGCCGGATGCATGGAAGCGCCCCAGCCCCGAACAACTGGCCGAGGTGGCTACCCACCTGTCGGGCCTGCCCACCGCCGTACGCGACGATGACGAAGACGCCAAACGCTTTGATGCCCTGCTACTAAACACCGAGTTGGCCCTGCTGCGCAGCGAACCTGCCCTGGCCCGCCTGCAAGCCAGGGTGCAGCAACTGGCCGCCAGCCTGCTGGAGCTGGCCAGCGTGCCAGCCGTGAAGAACGAGCTGCTGCTGATCGAGGCCGTGGCGGGCGATGAGTGGTGGCAGGACGTGACCCTCAGCATGCTGGAGCAGGCGCGGCGCAAACTGCGCAGCCTGATCAAACTCATCGAAAAAAGCAGCCGCAAAGTGGTCTACACCGACTTTGAAGACGCCATTGGCGAGACCGCCGAAGTGGATTTGCCCCTGGTGGCTAGCGCCGTAGACTTTGACCGCTTTCGCGCCAAGGCCAAGGTCTTTCTGCGCGCCCACGAAGACCGGCTGGCGCTGCACAAGCTGCGGCGTAACCAGCCCCTCACAGCGGCCGACCTGCAAGAACTCGAAGCCCTGCTGCACGAGGCGGGCGGCACCGATGGCGACATTGAACGTGCGCGCACGCTGCACACCAGCCTGCCGGTGTTTGTGCGCTCGCTGGTCGGGCTGGACCGCGAGGCCGCCATGGCCGCGTTCTCGAACCTGATTGGCGGGGGGCAAGCCAGCGCCAGCCAGTTGCAGTTCATCGAAGAAATCGTGCAGCACCTGACCGAGCACGGCGCCATGCCCGCCGAACGGCTCTATGCCTCACCGTTCACCGACATCCACGCGCAGGGGCCGGAGGGCGTGTTCGAATCGGCCACGGTGGAGCGGCTGTTCCAAACCCTCGAACAGTTCGAACCGCAGCAAGAGGCGGCATAAGCCCGCCCGCGCCGCTCACTTCCCCGCCACCGGTGCAGGGGATGAACGCCGTGATTTGCGTGGCGCTTTCGGGGCCACCGCCCTGGCCGGTGCCTCCACCCTCCGCAGCACCCCGTCGCACAGCGTGGCGATGCATTGCTGCGCGATCTGCTCGGGTGTGTATTCCCCGCCCGGCTGGTACCAGCGGCCGATCCAGCTCAGGGCGCCGGCGATCACAAAGGCCGTCATCTTCGGGTCGCACGGCTGCAGCGAACCCTCTTGCACCCCTTGGGCCACCAGGCGCCTGAAAGCCTGGTCGATCTCCGACTTCATGCGGCGCAGCTCCGTGCGGCTGGGCTCGGGCACCTCCTCGTCACCCACACGGATCAGGCACATGCCAAAGGGCTGCATCACGATGTCGGCATACACCTGCATGCAGGCGCGCAGCTGGTCCACCGCATTGCCACCGGCCTGGCGCGAGGCCTCGATGCCTTCCAGCGTCATCTGCAGCCCCTGGCTCACGCACTGCAGCAGGATCTCGTCCTTGTTCTTCACGTAGTAGTACAGCGTGGGCTTGCTGACGCTCAGCCGCGCGGCGATGTCGTCGAGCGAGGTGGCATGGAAGCCGCGCTCGTTGAACAACTGTGCGGCCGCCTGCAGCACGGCCTGGCGCTTGGCCTCGCGCTGCTGTTCTCGATCGGGGGCGGTAGCCCAGGGCGATGCCACGGCCGATGCCGTCTTCTTGCGGGTCTTCGGGGTCTTGGCGGCCGTTGCTGGGTTCATGGTGCTTGTCGCATCGGGAAACTACCGATGCCCGGGGAAGGTGGTTGACCCAAGAATCTACTCGTGAGTAAGTAGTTTACGTAAAAGTAGAAATTTACAGGTTCGAACAAACCCGCACAAGAGCCCGATGGAGACAAACCAACCCCGTGGCCCTGCCACCGCCCCCCTGCTGCAGGTCGCTGGCGTCACGCTCACCTTTGGTGGCGTGAAGGCGCTGTCGGGCGTGGGCTTTGATGTGCAGCCAGGCACCATCACCGCCGTGATCGGCCCCAACGGCGCCGGCAAGACCTCGCTGTTCAACACCATCTCGGGCTTTTACCGGCCTGCGCAAGGCAGCATCCGCTTCCGTGGCCAGGACATCACGCGCATCCCCGCGCCGCAGCGCGCCCGCATGGGCCTGGGGCGGAGCTTCCAGAACATTGCGCTGTTCCGCGGCATGACGGTGCTCGACAACATCAAGCTCGGCCGCCACGCGCACCTCCAGACCAACGTATTCGACGCGCTGCTGTACCTGGGCCGCGCACGCCGCGAAGAGGCAGAGCTGCGCCGCGACATCGAGGAACGCATCATCGATTTCCTGGAGATCGACCACATCCGCCACGCGCCAGTCGCGGCCCTGCCCTACGGCCTGCAAAAGCGCGTGGAAATGGCGCGTGCCCTGGCCATGCAGCCCGAGATCCTGATGCTCGACGAGCCCGTGGCCGGCATGAACCGCGAGGAGACGGAAGACATGGCGCGCTTCATCCTCGACGTGCGCGCCGAATGGGGCGTGACGGTGCTGATGGTGGAACACGACATGGGCATGGTGATGGACCTGTCCGACCACGTGGTGGTGCTCAACTTCGGCCAGGTCATTGCGCAGGGCGCCCCCGCCGTGGTGCAGGCAGACCCCGAGGTCAACCGCGCCTACCTCGGCTCGGGCGACGTGGGCGACCTGCGCCGCAAGCTGCAGGCGGGCGCCGCAGCCGCCCAAGGAGCCGCATGATGGATTGGGCCTATCTGTTTGAAATCAGCCTCACCGGCATTGCCAGCGGCGGCCTCTACGCCCTGGCGGCGCTGGCCTTCGTGATGGTCTACAAGGCCACGCGCGTGGTGAACATCGCCATCGGCGAGCTGCTCATGGTCGGCGCCTACCTGTTCTTCACCTTTGCCTCGATGATGGCGCTGCCGCTGTGGCTGGCCATTCCGGGCGCCGTGCTGGGCACCGGGCTTTTGGGTGCGGTGATCGAGCGCACCATGATCCGGCCGTTGCTGGGCGAGCCACCCATCTCCGTCTTCATGGTCACCGTGGGCCTGGCCTCGGTGCTGGTGGGCCTGGTGGAGATGATCTGGAGCGCCGACCAGCGCCGCCTGCCCGACTTCATGCCCACGCAGCCCATCATGGTGGGCGACGCCTTCCTCGCGCCCAAGGTGTTCTGGGGCGCGGTGATCGCGGTGCTGTTCATCGCCGCCGTGCTGCTGGTGTTCCGCTTCTGGCGCGGTGGCGTGGCGCTGCGCGCCACGGCGTCGGACCAGGCCGCGGCGTATTCGGTGGGCATCAACGTGCCGCGCGTGTTCTCGCTGTCCTGGGTGGCGTCCGCCATGCTGGCGGCCATCTCCGGGATCATCGTCGGCTCGATCGGCGGCATCTCGTCCAGCATGGGGGTGTTCGGCCTGTCGGTGCTGGTCGTCGTCATCGTCGGCGGGCTCGACAGCGTGCTGGGCGCGCTTGTCGGCGGCCTGTGCATCGGCCTGGTCGAAGCCCTGGCCGGTGCCTACCTGGGTGGCGAATTCAAGCTGCTCGCCACCTTCATCGTGCTGGTCGGCATCCTCATGGTCCGCCCCTACGGCCTGTTCGGCACCCACGAGATCGAGAGACTCTGATGCGTATCGGAACCCTCAAGGAAACCTACATCGCCGACGCGGCGCTGTTCGACTCGCGCACGCAAAAGGCGTGGCTGGCCGTGGCCGCCGCCCTGCTCGTGCTGTTCCCCTTCATGGCCAGCGACTACTGGCTCTACCTCGCCTGCCTGGTCAGCATCAACGTGGCCAGTGCCACGGGGCTCAACATCCTCACGGGCTACACCGGGCTGGTGAGCCTGGGGCAGGCGGCCTTCATGGGGCTGGGTGCCTACACGGTTGCGGTGCTGGAAACGCGCCTGGGCACACCCTTCCTGCTCAACCTGCTGGCCGGCGGCTTTGTCGCCATGCTGGGCGGGCTGGTGGTGGGGATTCCGTCGCTGCGCGTGAAGGGGCTGTATCTGGCCATTGCCACCATCGCGGCATCGTTCATCGCGCACTTCATCTTTGCCAACTGGAAGTTCACCGGCGGCACCGGCGGCCTGAGCGTGCCGCCCGCCAGGCTTTTTGGCATGCCGCTGGAGACATCCTTTCGCCTGTACTGGCTGATCGTTCCAGTCACGGTGCTGATGCTGCTCGGTGCCGCCAACCTGTTTCGCACACGCATCGGCCGCGCCTTCATCGCCATCCGCGACCGCGACATCTCGGCCGAGGTGCTGGGCATTCCGCTGCTGCGCTACAAGCTGCTGTCGTTCGGCCTGTCGTCGTTCTACGCCGGCGTGGCGGGCGGCCTGTGGGCCTACTTCTTTCGCGTGGTCACGCCCGAGAGCTTTCCGCTGCTGATGTCCATCTTCTTCCTCGCGGCCATCATCGTCGGCGGCATGGGCTCCATCCTGGGCGGCATCCTCGGCGCAGTGTTCATGACCATGGTGCCCGAGCTGCTCAAGCTGGTGTTCGACCTGCTGCCCAACAGCACCGAATACACGGTGTTCCTCTCGCCCGTGCGCACCATCATCTTCGGTCTGCTGATCATCGGTTTCCTGGTGTTCGAGCCGCACGGCCTGGCCGAAGTGTGGCGGCGCATCCGCCGCTTCTTCCACCTGTGGCCCTTCCGCAACTGAAGCCACCACACCCCGCTTTCCTGCCACTGCATCACAACCGAAGGAGACAAGCATGGACCACCAACGCATTTCCCCCCAGCGCCGCAGCCTGGTGCTGGGCGCCGCAGCCGCGGGCGCCGCCGCGCTCACGCACCCGCTGTCGGTGCTCGCGCAAGGCGCCGAAGAGATCGTCATCGGCGGCTCCATCCCCATGACGGGCGTCTTCGCCTTCGCGGGCGTGGGCATCAACGCCGGCATCCAGGACTACGTGAAGATCGTCAACGACGCGGGCGGCATCAAGGGCCGCAAGGTCAAGTACGTGCCCGAGGACACGGGCTACAAGGTCGATGTGTCGGTGGCCACGTTCAAGAAGATCACCAGCCAGAACAAGGTCAATGTGTACTACGGCGACTCCACGGGCTTCGCCAAGACCATCAACCCCGAGCTGGACCGCAACGGCAATATTTTGATGGCCGGTGCCTCGTTCGCCTCCGAACTGAACGACCCGAAGAAGTACCCCCACCAGTTCCTGGTCGGCCCCGACTACACCGAGATGTTCAGCATCCTGCTCAAGCACATCGCCAAGGAAAAGCCCGGCGCCAAGGTGGCCTTCGTCTATTCCGACTCCGAGTTCGGCCGCGACCCCATCGAGAAAAGCGAGGCCGAAGCCAAGAAGCTGGGCCTGTCGGTGGCCGTGAAGATCATGACGCCCGCCGGCAGCGTGGACGTCTCCGGCGAAGTCATCAAGCTGCGCCGCGCCGCGCCCGACTACACCATCTTCCACGGCTACATCCTCGCGCCCATCCCCGAGTTCATCACCCAGGGCAAGCAGCAAGGCATGACCAGCAAGTGGATGGGCACCTTCTGGACCATGGACAGCTCTACCGTCATGAAGATGGGCCCGGACGGCGACGGCTTCATGGGCGTGATGCCCTTCCGCTACTACTACGACACCGAGAAGGCGCCCATGCTGGAAAAGATCCGCGCCCTGCGCCCGGAATACCAGAGCACGGCCTATATCCAGGGCTTCCTGGCCGCCATGCTGTTCCTCGAATCGGCCAAGCGCACGCTGGATGCGGGCAAGCCGCTCACCGGTGCCAATCTCAAGGCCGCGCTGAACACGCTCAAGGACTTCGACACCGGTGGCCTGATCGGCGTGCCGATCACCATCACGGGCAATTCCATTCCCGTGGGCCGCGTCTACAAGGCCGACATGAAAGCCCAAAAAATGGTGGCCGCCTCCGACTGGATCAAGCTCTGATGCGGTACATCCCCCTGAGCGGCTGCGCCGCTTCCCCCTTCTCTCGCAACGCTGCGCGCTGCGGGAAGGGGGACGGCACCCTCGCTGCGGGGCGGCCCTTGCTCGGTGCCCCGCGCGCAGGCCTCGCGATCACGACCATCGCTGACTCCACACTCGTTGCGACGTTCGACCCATGCCCATGAACGAAACCGTGGCTGCTCACGTCCTCGAAGTCAACAACATCGAGGTCATCTACAACAAGGTCGTGCAGGCCCTGCGCGGCCTGTCGCTGGCCGTGCCGCGCGGCCAGATCGTGGCGCTGCTGGGCAGCAACGGCGCGGGCAAGAGCACCACGCTCAAGGCGGTGTCGGGCCTGCTGGCGTTGGAGGATGGCGCGCTGGAAAGCGGCAGCATTCTCTTCAACGGCCAGGGCACCGCCGCGCTGGCGCCGCAGCAACTGGTGCGCAGCGGGCTCTCGCATGTGATGGAGGGGCGACGGGTGTTCGAGGACCTCACGGTCGAGGAAAACCTGGTCGCCGCCACCTATGCGCTCACGGGCCGCACGGGCGCGGCCAAGCCCGACTTCGACCTCGTCTACACCTACTTCCCGCGCCTGCACGAGCGCCGCAAGGGCCTGGCGGGCTACCTCTCGGGCGGCGAGCAGCAGATGCTGGCCATCGGCCGCGCGCTCATCGCCCAGCCGCAGCTCATCCTGCTCGACGAACCCTCGCTGGGCCTGTCGCCCAAGCTGGTCGAAGACATCTTCACCATCATCGCGCGCATCAACGCCGAGCGCGGCACCTCCATGCTGCTGGTGGAGCAGAACGCCACCGTGGCCCTGGCCGTGGCGCACCGCGGTTACATCATGGAGAACGGCAAGATCGTCATCGACGGTTCGGCCGAGCGCCTGGCGGGCGACCCCGACGTGCGCGAGTTCTACCTCGGCATGGGCGGGGCCGGGGAAGCCAAGAGCTTCAAAGAGATCAAGCACTACAAGCGCCGCAAAAGATGGCTGTCATGAACCTCCCCGAACTCACCCTGCCCCAGATGCTGCGCCAACGCGCGCGCCAGGATGCCACCCGCGTCGCCATCCGGCAAAAGGACTTCGGCATCTGGAAGCCCTTCACCTGGGCACAGTATTTCGAGCGGGCCTGCCACTTCGGCCTGGGCCTGCGCGCCCTGGGGCTGCCCGAGGGCGGCCATGTGGGCGTGATCGCCGAGAATCGCATCGAATGGGTGCTCACGCAGATGGGCGCGGGCCTGGTCGGCGCCGTCACCGTGGGCGTGTACCCCACCAGCCCGTCGTTGGAAGTGGCCTACGTGGTGGGCCACGCCGACATCGAGATCATCGTCTGCGAGGACCAGGAGCAGACCGACAAGGTGCTCGACGCCCTGGACGGGTTGCCGCGCCTGAAAAAGATCGTGGTCATGGAAACCAAGGGCCTGCGCAGCTTCGCGCCCGCGGTGCGCGACCTCATCATCCCCTTCGGCGAGGTGGAGCGGCTGGGCGCACAGAGCGGCAGGCTCTCGGACATCGAGGCCGCGCTGGCGCGCCAGACGCTCGACGACATCGGGCTCATGATCTACACCTCGGGTTCGACCGGAAAGCCCAAGGGCGCCATGATTTCCTACCGCAACATCCGCGGCGTGGTGCCTGGCATCGCGGACCGGCTCGAACTCTCGCGCGAGACCACGCACCTGTCCTACCTGCCGCTGTGCCATGTGGCCGAGCAGATGCTCACCACCTTCGTGCCGGTGTATGTGGGCTCGCAGGTCAACTTCGGCGAATCCATCCGCACCGTGCAGGAGGACCTGCGCGAGGTGGCACCCACCATGTTCCTGGGCGTGCCGCGCATCTGGGAGAAGCTGCACGCCGCCATCAGCATCAAGCTGCAGGAAACCGGCGGCCTGCGCCGCGCGCTGTTCCGCAAGGCCCATGCCGCCTGCCAGCCGCTGGCCGACAAGCCTCGCGCGCGCTGGAGTTTCGGCGAAATGCTCACCTACACCGCCAGCTACTGGCTGGTGTTCCGCGCGCTGCAGAACTTCATCGGCCTGCGCGAGGCCAAGGTGGCGCTCACGGGCGCGGCGCCGATTCCGCCCGAGGTGGTGCGATTTTTTCGCGTGCTCGGTGTGCCGCTGGTCGAGGTCTATGGCCTGACCGAGTCCACCGGCATGGTCACGGGCCACAGGCTCGACGATGTGGTGGTGGGCACCGTGGGCGTGCCCACGCACGGCGTGGAGTGGCGCATCGCCCAAAGCGGTGACGACGCCATGGGCGGCGAGTTCCAGATCAAGGGCGAGATGGTGTTCGCGGGCTACTACAAGAACCCCGAGGCCACGGCGCAAAGCATCGTGGACGGCTGGCTGCACACCGGCGACGTGGTGCGCCTGGTGGACGGCCAGCTCAAGATCGTGGACCGCCTCAAGGACATCATGATCACGGCGGGCGGCAAGAACCTCACGCCGTCCGAGATCGAGAACACGATGAAGGCCAGCCCCTACATCAAGGAATGCGTCATCGTGGCCGAGGGACGCAAGTTCGTCGGCGCGCTGGTCATGCTCGACTATGAAACCGTGGGCAAATGGGCCGAGGCACAGCGCATCCCGTTCACGCATTTCCGCTCGCTGGTCGAAACACCGCAGGTGCGCGCACTCATCGACGCCGAGATCGCCACCGGCAATGCCAGGCTGGCGCAGGTGGCGCAGATCCGCAAGTTCCACCTTTTGCCCAAGGAACTGGACCACGACGACGGCGAAGTCACCGCCACCATGAAGGTGCGGCGCTCCAGCATCTACAAGACCTACGCCGCCGAGATCGAGGCGCTGTATGTCTGAGCACATTCTTTAACCACATTGGCCTTCAACGTTTTCCAGCAAACCGCTGAATGCTCCTTTTTCAGTAGCACACCATGTCCGGCAACACTCCCCTGATCGTCACCCGCCAGGGCGCCATCGTCACCCTGCAATTCAACCGCCCCGAAGCCCTGAACGCGCTGGACCTGCCCATGGCCCAGGCCCTGCTCGCGGCGGTGCAGGCCATCGCCGCCGACACCGGCGTGCGCGCCGTGGTGCTCAAGGGCGCGGGCCGCGCCTTCATTGCCGGAGGCGACCTGGCCACGCTGCACGCCGACCCGGCCCAGGGCGCACGCGACCTGCTGGCCCCGCTGAACGCCACGCTGCAGCTGCTGCAACAGATCGACGCACCCGTCATCGCCCAGGTGCATGGCGCGGCGGCGGGTGGCGGCCTGTCGCTGATGCTGATGTGCGACTTCGTGCTGGCCGCCGAAGGCACCAAGTTCAACCTGGCCTACATCAACCTGGGCACCAGCTGCGACGTCGGCGGATCGTGGGCGCTGCCGCGCCTGGTGGGCCTGCGCCACGCGCTGGAAATTGCGTTGCTGGGCGACGCGTTCACCGCCGACGACGCACTGCGCCTCGGTCTGGTCAACCGCGTGGTGCCCGCCCCCGAACTGGACCGCACCACCCAGGCCTTCGCCGAACGCCTGGCCAACGGCCCCACCAAGGCCTACGGCCAGATGCGCCGCCTGCTGCGCACCAGCTTTGACCGCGACCTGGGCGCGCAACTGGCGGCCGAGGCCCAGTCGTTCGACACCTGCGCCCACACCGCCGACATGCGCGAAGGCCTGCAAGCGTTCTTCGACAAGCGCAAGCCCCGGTTCCAGGGCCGCTGAGCGCAGCCTTTTTCCATTTCCAGGAGTTCTGCCATGACCCACCGTGACGTCTTCGTTGTCAGCACCGCCCGCACCGCCATTGGCACCTTCGGCGGCAGCCTGAAAGACGTGCCCAACACCCAGCTCGCCACCACCGCCGTGAAGGCCGCCATCGCGCGCGCCGGCATCGCGCCCGACGCCGTGGGCCATGTGGTCATGGGCAACGTCATCCCCACCGACACCAAGGACGCCTACCTCTCCCGCGTGGCCGCCATCGACGCCGGCTGCCCCATCGAGACGCCCGCCTTCAACGTCAACCGCCTGTGCGGCTCGGGCCTGCAGGCCATCATCAGCGCCGCGCAGGCCATTGGCTACGGCGACTGCGACATGGCCGTGGGTGGCGGCAGCGAATCCATGAGCCGCGGCCCCTACTTCGATACCGCCGCGCGCTACGGCGCCCGCATGGGCGACGCCAAGAGCATCGACTACATGCTCGGCATCCTGCACGACCCCTGGCAGAAGATGCACATGGGCATCACCGCCGAGAACGTGGCCGAGCGCTACAAGATTTCGCGCGAGATGCAGGACCAGCTGGCCCTGGCCAGCCAGCAACGCGCCGCCGCCGCCATCGCCGCCGGCTACTTCAAGGAGCAGATCGTCCCCGTGGAAATCGCCACGCGCAAGGGCACCGTGCTGTTCCAGGAAGACGAACATGTGCGTGCGGCCACCACGCTGGAAGTGCTGGCCGGCATGAAGCCCGCGTTCAAGAAGGAAGGCGGCACGGTGACGGCCGGCAACGCCTCGGGCATCAACGACGGCGCCGCCGCCGTGGTGCTGGCCGCCGGCGACCGCGTACAGGCCCTGGGCCTCAAGCCCCTGGCGCGTCTCGTGGGCTATGCGCACGCCGGCGTGGACCCGGCCTACATGGGCATCGGCCCCGTGCCGGCCACGCAGAAGGTGCTGCAGCGCACCGGCCTCAAGGTGCAGGACATGGACGTGATCGAGGCCAACGAGGCCTTCGCCGCACAGGCCTGCGCCGTGGTGCAGGCGCTGGGCCTGGACCCTGCCAAGGTCAACCCCAACGGCTCGGGCATCTCGCTCGGCCACCCGGTGGGCGCCACGGGCGCCATCATCACCACCAAGGCGATTGCCGAGCTGCACCGCACCGGCGGGCGCCATGCGCTGGTGACCATGTGCATCGGCGGCGGCCAGGGCATCGCGGCGATCTTCGAACGGGTTTGAGTCTTTTTGGCCTCCAGCGCTTGCTCATCAAACGCTGAAAGCCCTCCATTCAATAGCAACCATGCTCCCCAACACCCTCCTCACGGCCGAGCAGCAGGCCGAACTGCAGCTCTTCACCGAATCGCTGGAGCGCTTTTGCGACGCCGAGATCGAGCCCCATTACCGCGACTGGGAAAAGGCCGGCCTGGTGGCGCGCGAGCTGTTCCGCAAGATGGGAAAAAACGGCTACCTGTGCGCCGACGTGCCCGAGGAATACGGCGGTCCCGGCGCCAGCGTGCATTTTTCCTTCGCCGTGGTGGAGGTGCTTTCGCGCCGCGGCTATGGCGGCTTCGTCGGCGGGCTGCAGGTGCACAACGACATCATCCCGCCCTACCTGCTGCACTGCGGCACCGAAGCGCAGCGCCAGTACTGGCTGCCGCGCATGGCCAGCGGCGATGCCGTGGCGGCCATCGGCATGACCGAGCCGGGTGCGGGCAGCGACCTGAAAGCCATCCGCACCACGGCACGGCGGGAGGGTGCTGAATACGTCATCAACGGCAGCAAGATCTTCATCAGCAACGGCCAGCACTGCGACCTGCTGGTGCTGGCCGCCAAGACCGACCCGGCCGCGGGCGCCAAGGGCGTGAGCCTGTTCCTGGTCGATACGAAAGCACCCGGTTTCACGCGCGGCCAGAACCTGGAGAAGATCGGCCAGCACGCGGGCGACACCTCCGAGCTGTTCTTCAACGACCTGCGCGTGCCGCTCGATGCGCTGCTCGGCGGCGTGGAGGGCCAGGGTTTCGTGCAGATGATGCGCGAACTGCCACGCGAGCGCCTCATCATCGGCGTGCAGGCAGTGCACGGCGCCAAGGGTGCGCTCGACACCACGCTGAAATATGTGCAGGAGCGCCAGGCCTTCGGCCAGCGCATCGGCCAGTTCCAGAACACGCGCTTCACGCTGGCGCAATGCGCATCCGACATTGCCGCCGCCGAGGCCTTCCTGGCCTTGAGCGTGGCCGCTCACGAGCGCGGCGAACTCACGCCCGAAGCGGTGAGCGCCCTGAAGCTGCACACGACCGAAGTCTTTGGCCGCGTGGCCGATGCCTGCCTGCAGCTCTTTGGTGGCTACGGCTACATGGCCGAGTACCCGATCTCGCGCTTCTGGACCGACGCGCGCGTGCTGCGCATCTACGGCGGCACGTCGGAAATCATGAAGGAGCTGGTGGCGCGCTCACTGCTGGGGCGCTGAACGGGGATTTTTGCGCAAGCCCCTGCCGGGCCTCGGCCAGCGCAGTGTCAACGCGCTCCGCTGCGCCCGGCCTGCGGGATGAGCCAATAAGCCAGCATGCCCAGCGTCACGCCCCAGAACGCGGCCCCCAAACCGAACAGCGACATGCCCGAGGCAGTGGCTAAAAAGGTGATGACCGAGGGCTCGACGTATTCCCCCTCCTCGGCCAGCGCCCGGATGTTGGACACCACCGCACCGATGAGTGCCAGCCCTGCGAGCGCCGCCACCAGGGATGCCGGGAACGCTGCGAACACCTGCACGATGGTGCCGGCGAAGGTCCCCCCAATGAGGTAGAACACGCCATTGGCCATGCCGGCCACGTAGCGCTTGTCAGGGTCAGGGTGCGCATCTTTGCCGGTGCACAGCGCCGCCGTGATGGAAGCCAGCACGATGGAGATGCCGCCAAAGCACGCAACCAGCAGCGAAGCGATGCCGGTGCCCGTCACCACGGCACGCGCTGGCACAGGGTAGCCTGCAAGCCTCAGCACAGCCATGCCGGGCAGGTACTGCCCGGTCAGGCTCACCAGCACCAGCGGTACCGCCAGGCTCAGGATGGCCCCCGCCTCGAACCGGGGTACGGTGAGCACCGGTGTGGCCAGGGACAGCCCCAGCGACTGCAGCTGGGTGGAGCCCAATGCCCACGCCACAGCAAAGCCCGTGCATGCCACCAGCACGATGGCGTAGCGCGGCCAAAAACGCCGGCCCAGCAGGTAGGCCCCCAGCATCGACAGCACCACGGCGGGCGCCTCCCCGCTCACGCGGAACGCCTGCACGCCGAACTGAAAGAGGATGCCGGCCATCATGCCGGCCGCAATGCCCTTGGGAATCTGGTTGACGACCTTTTCAAAATAGCCCGTGGCCCCCAGCAGCACCACCAGCGCGGCCGCCACCAGGTAGGCTCCCACCACCTCGGGCATGCTGACGTGCGGGAAAAGGGTCAAGAGCAGCGCCGTGCCCGGTGCGGACCAGGCGGTCACGATGGGCAGCCTGAGCCACCAGCTCAGCAGCAGGCCACTGATACCCGCACCCATCGAGATCGCCCAGATCCAGGATGTCAGCTCGGCTGGCGAAACGCGGCCCGCCTGCGCCGCCTGGATGAAGATCACCAGCGGACCGGCATATGAAATCAGCACCGCCAGAAAACCCGCCACCCAGGCGGTCAGAGACCAGTCCTTGAACCGCATGTGATTCAACCAATCATGTACAGCATTGTGTGCGGGGCACCGGGTGGGTCCGTCCGCGCGGATGTTGCGCTGCTGAAGCAACTTGCTCCAGCGCGCGGCTCAAGTGCTCGGGCAGATACTGCGGCGCCTCAGGCTGCTTGGGCGCTGGCAGCCGCAGGTCAACGCCTTCAGCGCGACAGGCCGGCCTGCACCGTCTGCATTTTGACGGTATCGGCAACCGAAGCTTGTGCCAAACCCGCATCGCGCCGGTACCAGAGGATGAAACCACCCATGGCCAAGGCAGCCACCAGACCAGGCAGGGCAAACGCCAGGAAGTTCATATTGAGTGGCAGCTTGGCCGCCAGCAGCGAACCACCCAGCAGCGGACCGACGATGGCACCCGTGCGGCCCACACCCGATGCCCAGCCCAGACCGGTAGAGCGCATGGCCAGCGGGTAGAACTGCGCGGTGTTGGCGTACAGCAGGATCTGCGTGCCGATCGTGGTGGCACCCGCAATCGTGATCAGCAGGTACAACAGGGGCATGGGGCTGTTGAAGCCCAGCAGCGCAATCGCCACGGTGCCCACGGCAAAGAACGCCAGCACCACCTTGGGCAAGCTGAAACGGTCGCCCAGCCAGCCCCCGGCAATGGCACCGGCCATGCCGCCAAAGTTCAGCGCCAGCAGGAACGACAGGCTGGAGCCCAGGCTGTAGCCCGCACCCGCCATCAGCTTGGGCAGCCACGAGCCCAGCGCGTACACCATGAGCAGGCAGCAGAAAAACGCCAGCCAGATCATGAAGGTGCCTACCGCGCGCCCGTCCTTGACCAGGTCGAGCATCGGAACGCCAGCGCCCTTGGCGTCGACAGCCACCAGACGTGCGTCGGCGTCGATCTTCACATCGGGGCTCACCCGGGCCAGCATGTCGCGGGCCTCCTTGTCCTTGCCCTGGCGCACCAGAAAGCCCACGGACTCCGGCAGCTTCCACATGATCAGCGGCAACAGCAGCATGGGCACGGCGGCAGCAAAGAACATGGCCTGCCAGCCGAACCGCGGCAGGATGTAGATGCCCAGCCCGGCCGACAGCATGCCGCCCAGCGAGTAGCCGCTGAACATCAGCGCCACCAGGGTGCTGCGGGCGCGCTTGGGCGCGTATTCGTTCATCAGCGCAACGGCATTGGGCATGAGGCCGCCGCAGCCCAGCCCCGCGATGAAGCGGTAGATGCCGAACTCGGTGGGTGTCGTGGCAAAGCCGTTGAGGAAGGTAGCGAGGCTGAACATCACGAAGCAGATCGCGATGCCCTTCTTGCGGCCGATGCGGTCGGCCAGCGGGCCGAAGATGAAGGCGCCAAACATCATGCCGAACAGTGCATAGCTGCCCAGGGCGCCTGCCTGCACCGGGGTGAGTCCCCATTCGGCCATGAGCACGGGCAGCACCACGCCGTAGATGAACAGGTCATAGCCGTCAAAGATCAGCAACAGGGCACACAGTGCCACCACCATCCAGTGAAACCTGGTGAAGCGGGCGTTGTCGATGATGGGATTGATTTCAATGGTTTTCATAGTTGTCTCCTCAAAAGATGGGGCCGAGGCACGGCTGCGGGGCTAGCCCTGGTCGCCACCGCCCACGGGAATGACCGTGCCGGTGATGTAGGACGATTCGTCCGACGCGAGGAACAGGATGGCGCTGGCCTGTTCATCGAGCGTGCCGTAGCGCTTCATGAGCGTGCTGTCCACGGTCTGGTCCACGATCTGCTGGTACCAGGCCTGCTCCTTCTTGCCGGGCTTGGCGCTGTTGCGCGGAATGCGGCGCGGTGGCGCTTCGGTGCCGCCCGGGGCCACGGCGTTGATGCGGATGCCGCGCTCGCCGTTCTCGAAGGCCAGGCAGGCCGTCATGGCATTCACACCGCCCTTGGCCGCGCCGTAGGGCACGCGGTTGACGCTGCGCGTGGCGATGGACGACACGTTGACGATGGCGCCCTTTTTCTTCTTGAGCATGTAGGGCAGCACGGCGCGGCAGCCCCACAGCGTGGGAAACAGCGAGCGGCGCACCTCGGCCTCGATCTCCTCGGCGCCGTAGTGCTCGTAGGGCTTGGTCCAGATGGTGCCGCCCACGTTGTTCACCAGCACGTCGATGCGGCCAAAGGCCTTGTGCGTGGCCTCTGCGGCCTGCAGTGCGCCCTCGAACTTTTCGAGGTCGGTCTCGATGGCGATCACGCGGGTGGTTTCGGCCAGCCGGTCGCGCAGTTCGCGCACCAGCGGCGAGCGGTCCACCAGGGCCAGCGTGGCACCCTCCTGGGCAGCACGCTCGGCCACGCGCTCGCCTATGCCTTGCGCGGCGCCGGTGATCAGCATCACCTTGCCTTCAAATCGCTTGTTCATGCCTTGCTCCTGGGTCACGCAGCCACCGCCGCGGGCGCAGCAGCCTGGGTGGGGGTGAACTTTTCGTAATGGAAGCTGGCGGGCGCGATGCCCGCCGCCTTGAAGTGGCGCTGCACGGCATCGACCATGGGTGGCGGTCCGCACAGGTAGACATCCACATTCCCCTCGTGCAGGGCCTGGGGCGGCAGGTGGTCGGTGACATAGCCCTGGTGCGGATGCGCGGTGGCGGCATCGGCCACGCAGGTGCCGAACGTGAAGCCTGGGATGCGGCGTGCATAGTCTTCCAGGCGGTCCACCATCACCAGGTCCTGGTCGCGCGTCACGCCGTACAGCATGTGGATGGGCTGCGCGCAGCCTTGCACCGCCAGCGTCTCCAGCATCGACAGGAAGGGCGCCAGCCCGGTGCCCCCGGCCAGGAACAGCAGTGGCCGCGTGACGGGGCGCAGGTAGAAGCTGCCCAGCGGGCCGGTCATCTCCAGCTTGCTGCCGGCCTGGGCCCCCGCGAGCCAGCTGCTCATCAGGCCCCCGGGCACATGCTTGATGAGGAAGGTCATGCGGCGCGCGCCGGTGGCCGAGCTGAACGAGTACGAACGGTGCTGCCCGCTGCCGGGCACGCCGATGTTCACGTACTGCCCTGGCAGGAAGCCCGGGGCGTCCTCGGGCACATCCAGTGCCAGCTCGTAGGCGGCATCGCCAAAGCGCTCCACCGCAGCCACGGTGCCACCGAACTTCGCCGTGCCGGTCTTGCAGGCCGTGGAAGGCACGGGCACTGCAATCACGCAGTCGGAGCGCGGCACCATCTGGCAGGTCAGCACCAGCCGCTGCCCCGCCTCCTCGGCGGTCAGCGCGTCTTCGATGTAGTCATCGCCCAGGTCGTAGTCTCCGCTCTCGGCGCGGCACTTGCAGGTGCCGCACACGCCGTCCGAGCAGTCCATGGGCAGGTTGATGCGCTGGCGGAAGGCGGCATCCAGGACCTTTTCCTGGGCGCCGCAGGCGATGAAGCGGGTCACCCCGTCTTCGAAATTCAGGGCAATGTTGTAGCTGCTGCTCATCATGTTCTCCTGGCGGCGTCAGACGTGGTACACGTCGATGACCTGGCGGATGTAGTCGTTCTTCAGGACGATCTTCTTGCGGCCGATGAGGAAGCTGCCCTCCTGGCGGCGCAGCGTCACGAACATGGTGCCGAAGAACGCGTCGGTGGCCTTGTAGCGGTGGCTCAGCGTGTGGAAGTTGTAGCGGACGTCCACCTCGGTGCCACGGTCTGCCAGCACCTCGACGTTGAGCACCGCGTGGCCCGTGCGGGCCTCGGGCGTGGAGGCACCGGAGCGCTCCGTCTTGATGCGGAACACGCGGTCTTCCAGGCCGTTGCGGTTGCCGTAGTAGATCAGCGAGATCTGGCTGTGCGGGTCTTCGGTGGTGCGGTCGTCGTCGTCCCAGGCGGGCATCCAGTACTCGACATCCTCGGCGTACAGCTCCAGCCATTCGTCCCACTGGCGGTCGTCCAGCAGGCGGGCTTCGCGGTACAGGAATGTGCAGATGGCGTTGTAGTCGGCGGTCATGCTGCTTCTCCCTTGCGCTCGTGGTCCACGGCCTTGCGCATCTCCTGCGCCCAATACTCGTGCTGGCAAACGAACAGGCCTTCGTCTTCGCTGCGCTCGCCACTGAGCAGGGGCTTGAGGCCCATCTTGCGGGCATTCTCGTCAGGTCCCTCGATCCACAGGGGCGCGCCACGGCTCAGGTCGTTCCAGGGTGCTGCCTTGCCGGCATAGCCGTTCTGGCAGGAACGGAACTCTTCCAGGTCATCGGCCGTGCCCATGCCCGACACGTTGAAGAAATCCTCGTACTGGCGGATGCGGGTGGCACGGTCTTCGGCGCTCTCGCCCTTGACGGCAAAGCAGTAGATGGTGATTTCGGTCTTGTCCACGCTGATGGGGCGCGTCACGCGGATCTGCGTGGAGAACTGGTCCATCAGGTACACGTTGGGATACAGGCACAGGTTGCGCGTCTGCTGGACGATGAACTCGGCCTTGTCTTCGCCCAGGCGTTCCTTGAGTTCGTCGCGGCGGTTGTAGACCGGGCGCACCTCGGGGTTCATGGTGTTGGTCCACAGCAGGATGTGGCCGTTTTCAAAGCCATACACGCCGCCCGTGCTCTTGCTCCAGCCGTTGGCGTCCACGGCCTTGGTGCCGCCTTCCTTGCGGCGGCCCATGGTGGCGGCATAGTTCCAGTGCACCGAGCTCACATGGTAGCCGTCGCAGCCGTTTTCCATCTGCAGCTTCCAGTTGCCGTCGTAGATGTAAGACGAATTGCCGCGCAGCACTTCCAGGCCTTCGGGCGCCTGGTCCACGATCTGGTCGATGATCACCTTGGTCTCGCCCAGGAAGTCCTGCAGGGGTTGCACGTCGGCATTCAGGCTGCCGAACAGGAAGCCCTTGTAGCTTTCAAAGCGCGCCACCTTCTTGAGGTCGTGCGAGCCTTCCTTGTTGAACTGCACCGGGTACTCGGTGGTCTTTTCGTCCTTGACCTTGAGCAGCTTGCCGGTGTTGTTGAAGGTCCAGCCATGGAAGGGGCAGGTGAAGCTGCCCTTGTTGCCATGCTTCTTGCGGCACAGCATGGCGCCGCGGTGGGCGCAGGCATTGATCACCGCGTTGAGCTGGCCGTCCTTGCCGCGCGTGATGACGATGGGCTGGCGGCCGATGGTGGTGGTGAAGTAGTCGTTGATCTCGGGGATCTGGCTTTCGTGCGCCAGATAGACCCAGTTGCCTTCGAAGATGTGCTTCATCTCCAGTTCGAAGAGTGCAGGGTCGGTGAAGATGTCCCGGCGGCAGCGGAAGACGCCATTGTCCTTGTCGTCCTGCAGCGCGTCTTCGATCAGCGCTTCAACATCAGAACGCTCGGCGGTGGCAGCGGTGGTGTTCATGGTGGATTCCTCAGGGTGCAGCTGTCCCCCCGCCGCGCGCGGTGCGGCAGTGCAGGGGGCGAAAGCAAAAGGGAGCGGGGTCGGCCAGGTGGCGGGGCACCCGGCCGCGGTGAATCAGGCTGCCAGGCGTGGGCGGTCCACGAGCTGGTTGTCCACGCCGTTGACCAGGGCACTGAGCGTGAAGTCAAAGGCGATCTCGGCAAACGGACCGTCCACGCCCTGCGCCTGGATGCTGGCGGCATCGGTGCGCTCGACCAGGGCAGGCACCAGGCCTTCGCGGGTGGCGTAGGCGAAGTCGTCATTCACCAGCGGGTCGCCGTCGATGTTGATCTGCGTGGTCAGCTTGCGGTGGCCGTCGGCCGTCACGAAGAAGTGGATGTGCGCAGGGCGGTTGCCATGGCGGCCCAGCTGGTTCAGCAGGGCTTGCGTGGGGCCGTCGGGCGGGCAGCCGTAGCCCTTGGGCACGATGCTCTGGAACTTGTAGCGGCCCTGTGCGTCGGTGATGATGGTGCGGCGCATGTTGAAGCCCTGCTGCTCGCCCGTGGGGTCGAAATGCGAATAGAAGCCCTTGGTGTTGGCATGCCACACCTCGACCTTGGCATTGGGCAGGGGCTTGCCGTCGGCGCCGTACACCGTGCCGTGCATGACCAGCGTATGGCCGGCCTTGTCACTGCCGTCGTCCAGGCGGGCAAAGCCCTGCGCTTCGGGGGCGCCTGCCACATACAGCGGGCCCTCGATGGTGCGGGGCGTGCCGTTTTCGATCCCCAGTTCCTTGTCCTTGGCGTCCATGCGCATGTCCAGGAAGCGGTCCAGGCCCAGGCCGGGCGACAGCAGGCCGGCTTCGCCACGGGCGCCCAGGGTGTTCAGGTAGGCAATGCCGGCCCAGTATTCGTCCGAGGTGATGTCCAGGTCGTCGATGGCCTTGAACAGGTCCGACAGCAGGCGATGCACGATCTGCTTGGCACGTGCATTGCCGCCGGCTTGACTCAGGCCGCTGGCCAGATGCAGGAAGTCCTGGACTTCGGGGGTGTTGAAAATATGGGTGGCCATGGTTATCTCCTTGGATCGTGGAATGAATGCGGGGAACCGAACAGGGAAAGTGAAAGACGCGTGCAAGGCTCAGTGCGCAGTGGCGGCGGGTTGCGCCGCCCCCACGGCACTGGTCCGTTTCCGGTCGCGACGGAAGTGCTGGACACGGTCTTCGTCCAGCGCCATTCCAAGGCCTGGCGTCGTCGGCACCGCCAGCTGGAAATCTCGGTACTGCAGGGGCTCTGCCAGAATCTCTTCGGTGAGCAGCAGGGGGCCGAACAGTTCGGTGCCCCACTGCAAGGTGCGGAAGGTGGCGAACGCATGGGCAGAAGCCAGGGTGCCCACAGCACCTTCGAGCATGGTGCCGCCATACAGCTCGATGCCCGCGGCATCGGCGATGGCCGCTACCTGCAGGGCTTCGAGCAAGCCACCCGATTGTTCGATCTTCACGGCGAACACGTCGGCACCGGCCATGCGCGCCAGCGCAAACGCAGAGGCAGGCCCGGTGAGGGATTCGTCAGCCATCACGGCAATGGGGTAGCGACCCTTGAGCCGCGCCAGTGCGTCCACAGACGCCACGGGCTGCTCCACCAGATCGCAACCGGCATCGACCAGGCCCGCCAGACCGTGCTGGGCATCGAGCTCGCTCCAGGCCATGTTCACATCCACGCGCACCGAGGCACGATCACCCAGTGCTTTCTTGATGGCGGCCACATGGGCCACATCGTCGGCCACGCTGCGGCGGCCGATCTTGAGCTTGAAGATGTTGTGGCGGCGCTGCGCAAGCATGCGTTCGGCTTCGTGGATGTCCTTGGCCGTGTCGCCCGATGCCAATGTCCAGGCAATGGGCAGGCTGTCGCGCACACGCCCGCCCAGCAGCTGCGACACCGGCAGCCCGGTGCGGTGGCCCAGCGCATCGAACAGCGCCGTCTCGATGGCGCACTTGGCGAAGCGGTTGTCCTTGATGGCCTTGTTGAGCCGGGCCATGATGGCCGGCACGTGGTTGGCATCGGCACCGACCAGCAACGGCGCGAAATAGGTGTCCACTGCCAGCTTCATGCCCTCTGGCGATTCGGCGCCGTAGGCCAGGCCGCCGATGGTGGTGCCTTCGCCCACGCCCACCGTGCCATCCGAGCAGTACAGGCGCACCAGCATCAGAGTCTGGCCGTTCATCGTGGCCATCGATAGCTGGTGGGGACGGATCGTGGGCAGGTCCAGCAGAAGGGTCTCTACCCGCTCGACAACGGCCAGGCTGGTGCGGGATTCAGGGCGTGTTGTAGGTTGCATGGGGCGAATTGGACCGCGCACCCCCCAAACGATCCAACACCAAATATGTCTTGTTCAATACCCTGTTGGTATAGTTTAAAATTCCATCCATAAGAATCAACAACTTATGGTTGAACCATCTGAAAACCTATGGTTTACCCTAATGGATATCCGCCAGCTCAAATATTTTGTGGCCGTTGCCAATGCACGCAACTTCACGCGTGCATCAGAACTGCTGCACATCGCCCAACCGCCGCTGAGCCGCCAGATACAGCTGCTGGAGGAAGAGCTGGGCGTCAAGCTCATTCTGCGCAACACCCGTCCCCTGCGCCTGACTGAAGCGGGGCGGGTGTTCTACGAGCAGGCGTTGCAGATCATCAACCGGTTGGACCAGCTCAAGACCACCACCCGCCAGCTCGGCCTGAACGAGAAGCAGACGTTGTCCATTGGATTTGTGGCGTCCACGTTGTATGGCGGCCTGCCCATGCTGGTGCGCCAGCTGCGCCACCGCTACCCGGATGTGGACATCCACCTGGTGGAGCTGACATCGCTCCAGCAGTTTGCCGCGCTGAAGTCCGGCCGCATCGATGTGGGTTTTGGGCGCATACGGGGCAACGACTCCACCGTGGCGCGCACCATCCTGCGCGAGGAAAGGCTGGTGCTGGCCCTGCCGCCAGATTCGGCGCTGGCAGGCGAATCCAGCCGCATCCCACTGAGCGCGATCGAAGGGCAAAAGCTCATCGTCTACCCCAAGGAGCCCCGGCCCAGCTTTGCCGACCATGTACTGAGCCTGCTCAACGACTATGCCGTACGGCCATCTGAAGTGCACGAGGTGCGAGAGATCCAGACCGCCCTGGGGCTGGTGGCCGCAGAGTCCGGGCTGTGCCTGATCCCCGCATCAGCACGCCTGCGCAGCGATCTGGTCTACCGCCTGATTGACGACCCGCGCATCACATCGCCGATCATCATGAGCCACCGGCTCAACGACAACGCTTGGTACATCCCTGCCATCAAGGAGACGGTGGCGGCCATGTATGCCGAGAACCCGCCCTGGCTGGACGTGGAGCACAGCGTGTTCCCAGGTGCGACGGCATCGAAGGCAATGCCCGCGGCCGGGCGGCGGCGGCCGACCTCTTGAGTAACCCGGGAAAGCTGCCACACGCGTCCCAGGCAGTGCCGCTGCGGTACGGAGGGTGGGGCAATGAAATCAGAACGGCGCCGACTCCGGGTCGGTGTCCACCGGCGCTTCTTTGGGCCCGGTAACCATGCCACCGCCGGCTGCTTGGCGTGCAGGTGCGGATGGTGCAGAAGCTGGCGCAGCGCCTGCGGCCATCGCCTGCGCCGCGCTGGCCACGCCGCTCTCGGCCTCGCCGCCCAGCGCCTCGATCAGGTCGGGGATGAGCTTGACCAGCTCGCCCGTGGCAATGGCCACATCGGTGTCGAAACCGCCATCGTCGGCCTTGGTGCCCTCGAACACCGTGTCGAGAAACGAAACTTTCTTGATCTGCAGGCCTTCGGTCAGCATGAAGGACACGCGGTCGTCCCAGGTCAGCGCCAGCTTGGTGGGCAGCTTGCCGGCGGCAATATGGGCCTGCACCTCCTCGATGTCGAGCGGGTGGCGGGCGTAGCGCACCACGGCCTTGGCCTCGTCGGCGCTTTTGAGTTCGCATTCGCGGTCCACGGTGAAGCCCACGGGCGGCTCCTGCGTGGCCAGCCAGTGCGACATGGCAGCCTGCGGGCTGGTGGCAGTGTGGATGAGCGAGACCGACAGGCCCGGCAGTGATTCGACCAGCAGGGTCACCACCTCGTCGGCACGGCCTTGGGCTGAGGTATCGAGCACCAGCAGGCGCGATGCGGTGTCGATCCACACCCACATCGAACCCTGCTTGGTGAAGGCCATGGGCAGCAGGTCGAGCTTGGCCTCGTCCTTGAGTTCCTTGCTTTCCTTCTTGCCGGGCTTGCGGCCGGTTTCCTGCTCGATGCGTTCGGCCTTTTCCTTGACGCGGCGGGCCAGCACGCTGCCGGGCAGCACCTTGGATTCGACCATGAAGCGCAGGATCCACTGCCCCCCGACCGACTCGGCCAGCGGGCCATGCGCATCACCGCGCGGCGGCACCCAGCCCAGGGACTTTTCCTGAGTAGCACCACATTCGAGGAAAGGCATCTTGGCCAGCGCCTCTTCCACCTGCGTCAATTCCACCTGCCATTGCGGCGCAATGCGGTACACGATCATGTTCTTGAACACGGACAACCTTTGTTTCTCTAGCCAATCCAGGGCACAGCCGATATTGTCGGGGGTCGGCGGGTCGCCTGGCCCGTGCAGCAGCGGTTTTTACTATTGTTTTAATAGCTTTCGGCGCTTATTTAAAAGGCTTTATCTGCCGTTTTTAGCTGAAATCCATACAGCAGGGGCACCGGGCTTCTTCTTGCAACTTTACACAGGCGTATCAATCCCACACGGGCGGGTTACACGGGCCGCGCACACTTGCCTTCAACCGCTGGAACGGTTGTACCAGCGGACCAACCCAACGAAAGGGCTTCCACCATGTCTTTCTTCCAACGCCGCATTGCCGCCGCCGCCGTGATGGCGGCCCTCACCCTTCCCGTGCTGGCCCAGCCAGCACCCTCTGCGCCCCCAGCCGCCGGTGCAGCGGCCGAACAGGCACGCAAGCCGGGCGACTGGCAAGAACGCCACCAGGCCTACATGGCCAAGCGTGCCGAAACCATGAAGGCGCAACTGAAACTGACCCCCGCGCAGGAACCGGCCTGGGCCACCTTCACCGCCGCCATGCAACCTGGCGAACGTCCCGCCCGCCTGGACCGCGCCGACATGCAAAAGCTCACCACGCCCGAACGCATCGACCGCATGCGCGCCCTGCGCGCCCAGCACGCCGCCGAAGCCGACCGCCGCGGTGAAGCCATCAAGGCCTTCTATGCCGCCCTGACGCCAGAGCAGCAAAAGACCTTCGACGCCCAGGCCGGGCACATGCGCGGCAAGGGTGGCAAGGGCGGATACCGCGGCGACTGGGGCTATGGTCCTGATGGACACGGCATGATGCGCGGCGGCGACATGCCCATGGGAGGCCCTGGCCGATAAGGCCTGCGACAGCCATCCTCGACGGATCCTCCGAGCCCGGTGCCTTCCAATGCACCGGGCTTTTTTCGTTGTGGACAAACATGGGGACAGTTCTGGAACAACCGGGCGGTTATCCACAGAAAAAACGAGGAGCCGGAAGTTGTTATCTGCCGGCACCAAAGTTCAGGGGGCACTGCGCACATGCTTCCAGCCAACGCAACTGCGCGCCAGCATTCATAAAAATGGCCTTGTCCACAAAAAATGGCGCCCTCTACTACTACTGCTATTTATATATAGAACCATAGAAGAACAACCAAAACCTTCTTTGCGGCGCTGCAGTTGTGTTGCATGGCATAAAAATGGGGGCCTTCTTCCCCCTCCCCTGAAAAACCTGTGCACCTTGCGAGCCATCTGAAAACCTGGGCCAAAAGCGTCAAACGGGACGGCGTGACCCTGTGGTTTGCCGCGCGCCACCCGCAGGCGCCCTGGTATGCCAAGGCACTGGGCGTCCAATCGCCCGATTTCATTCCACCCCTTCGGGCAAGGCACTTGTGTGAATCCAAAAAGGCATTGAACAGGTTCTTGGCCCCATCGACCTGATTCCGGACTTCATCCCCGTGCTGGGCTACCTGGACGATGTGCTGCTGCTGCCGGGGTTGATCTGGCTGGTGATCCGGCTGATCCCGGCGCTGGTGCTGCAGCAATGCCGCGCACAGGCCGATCTGTGGATAGCAACCAAGGGCAGCAAGCCCACCAGCCGTATCGGTGCGGTGCTGATCGTGGCCGTCTGGATCGGCGCCAGCCTGGCGTTGTGGCACTGGGAAATCAGGCCCTGGCTGGCTGCATAGGGTTCGATGGCCGTTTTTTGCCACCACTGCCCGCAAGAACAAAACTGGGGATAGTTCTGGCACAACCGGGGGCTTATCCACAGAAATCGGCCCTGGCCCGGTTTTATCCCCGTGCGCAAGACAGCGTGAGCAGGGCCTGGTCCACAGGGTTTGGCGCAGCGCAAGTGGCTGTCAGGCCAAGGCAAAAGTCACTTGTCCACAGCAAATGCCGCCTTCTACTACTACCACTATGTATTTATAGAAGTCTTTGATTAATAACAGCAGAGCAACGCCGCGCCGTTTTCTGCGCGCCTGAACCGGGGCAGGCAATGGCTCCACGGGGAAACAGGCAAAAAAAAACCGCAGACCAGGCTGCGGTGAGTTCGCTCAACCGGGCTATGAGCCGGCTTCAGGGCGCAAGAAGGCCTCCAGAAGGGCCGTGGGCGAACAGGGAGCCCTTGGGGGTGGCCCCCCCAGGGGCCAGCAGATCGCGTTGCCCGGGCGATCCAAGGCCCTCGGCCATCATGGCCGGCCCCAGTCTGCGCGACAGGGCAATGATGGTGTCCACCATGGCGGCATCGTTGGGGCCGGTGAACAGGTCGTGCACAAAGCGCTGGTCAATCTGGGATTGACTTTGCGGGTGCGGCATGCCCCAAGGATGTTTGCCGCCAAATGTTGGTTCCACGCCGCGGGGCTGTTTTCCGGTGCCCCGCCCGGGCACCGGCTATGCGGCGTTTTTCTGGCGTCTTGCCCGCACCGCGGCGGCCAGGTTTTCGAGCACCGGCACCGTCTGGGCCAGGCTGATGCAGGCGTCGGTCACCGAAACCCCATGCTGCAGCGGCTGGCCGGGCACGATGTCCTGGCGGCCCTCTTGCAGGTGGCTTTCAATCATCAGTCCGGTGATGCGCGCGTCGCCGGCGGCGATCTGCTGGGCCACTTCGGCGGCCACGGTGATCTGGCGCTGGTGCTGTTTGCTGCTGTTGGCGTGGCTCACGTCGATCATCACCTGCTCGCGCAGGCCCGCCGCCTTGAGCAGGGCGCAGGCGGCGTCCACATCGGCCTTCTGGTAGTTGGGTTGCTTGCCGCCGCGCAGGATGACGTGGCAGTCGTGGTTGCCGCGCGTTTCAAAAATGGCGGCCTGGCCCATCTTGGTCATGCCCATGAAAGCGTGCGGCGCCTGCGCGGCCTGGATGGCGTCGCTGGCCACCTTCACGCCGCCGTCGGTGCCGTTCTTGAACCCCACGGGGCAAGAGAGGCCCGATGCGAGCTGCCGGTGGCTCTGGCTCTCGGTGGTGCGCGCGCCAATCGCGCCCCAGCTCACCAGGTCGCTGATGAACTGCGGGCTCAGCAGGTCGAGGAACTCGGTGCCCACCGGCAGGCCCACGGCCAGCACATCCAGCAGCAGCTGGCGTGCCAGCTCCAGCCCTTCGTTGATGGCGAAGCTGCCATCGAGGTGCGGGTCGTTGATGTAGCCCTTCCAGCCCACGGTGGTGCGGGGCTTTTCGAAATAGACGCGCATCACCACGATCAGGTCATTGCCCAGGGCATCGGCCTGGGCCTTGAGCGCGTGCGCGTATTCCATCGCCTGGCCATGGTCGTGGATGGAGCAGGGCCCCACCACCACGACCAGCCGGTCGTCCCGCCCCTGCAGCACGCGCGAGATGGCGGCGCGGCTGGCCTCCACCAGGTTTTGCGCGGCGTCGGGCGCGGGCAGCCATTCCTGCAGCAGGGCCGGCGTGATGAGCGGGCGCACGGCCTTGATGCGCAGATCGTCGATGCGCGTGGTGTCGTGGGTGGAAAGCGGGATGTTGGAGTGGGCGTGGGTGGTCATGCCTCGGATTGTCGCGCGGCAGAAGCCCGCGAATCAGCCCGGTGCCGTGCGGTGCAGCAGTGCCAGAAACTGCTCGGCCGGTTTGCTCAACGGCCGGTCGTTGCGCACCAGGCTGCCATAGGCATCGAGGGTGCGGTGCAGTCGGTAAGGCAGCACGCGCAGCAGGCCGTGCGCCGCGTTCAGGCGTGCCACGGTCTCGGGGATCACGGCGACCAGTGTGGAGCGCCGGATCAGGTTGATTGTGGTGAGGATGGAGCCGGTCTCGATCAGCCCGCGCGGCAGCGGCCGCTGGTGGTCGCGGAACTCCTGCTCGATGAGTTCGCGCATGGGGCTGCCGGGCGGCTGCAGCACCCAGGCGTAATCTTGCAGCGCTGTGAATGTGACCTGGCGCTTGCGCGCCAGCGGGTGCTCGTTTCCCACCACGACGGACAGCCCTTCATCGTCGATCGGTCGAAAGTCGTAGCCGCCGCCAAGCTGGCCAGCCTGGCGTCCGACCACGACCTCCAGTACGCCCTCGCGCAACTGCGCCAGTAGCAGATCGCTGGTGTCCACCGCCACCTCGATCGCGAGCAGCGGAAACTGCGCCTTGAGTTCCAGCAGCGCCTCGGTCAGGCGACCGGGCGACGCGGCCATGATGCTGCCAACCGCCAGGCGCCCGGCGCTGCCCAGCCGCAGCTCGCCAATTTCGCGGTTCAACGCTTCCATGCTGCCCCGGATATTCCGAAAGTAATCCGTCACGCGTTCGCCTGCGGCGTTGAGCTGCAGGCCTCGGCCCACGCGCTCGAACAGCGGCAGGCCCAGCGCGTCTTCCAGCTCGTGCAGCATCTTGGTGGCTGCCGGTTGTGTCAGGCCGAGCTGCGCTGCCGCGCCGCGCAGCGTGCGTTGTGCGTCGATGGCGAGGATCAGCGCAATTTGCCGCATGCGCAGCCGGTTGAGCAGCTGCGACGTGCTTTCCTGCCGGTCGATGGAGCCCATGAATGATTACTTTGGGTTATTGATAGATCAAGACTTTTCAGTTTACGGCAATCAATACCCTGCCTACGATGGGCACTGCATTTGACGATATCCACAGGAGACAAGCATGCAAAGACGAAAAATGGCCGCCGCAGTGGCGTTGGTGGCACTGCTGCCATGGAGCGCCATGGCGCAAAACGGGGCCGACTGGCCGACCAAGCCGGTGCGCCTGCTGGTGGGTTCCGCTCCCGGTGGCGGCACGGATGCCATGGCGCGTGCCGTGGCCGACCGCCTGGCGCCGCTACTCAAGCAGCCCGTGGTGGTGGAAAACCGCCCCGGTGTTTCCAATACGCTGGCGGCCGACGTCACCGCCAAGTCCACCGATGGCCACACCATGGTCATGGGCGTGGTCACGGCCCATGCCATTGCGCCACACCTGCTCAAGCTGAACTACGACAGCAACAAGGATCTGGTGCCCGTGGCCTTCGTGGGCTCCGTGCCCAACGTGCTGGTGGTGGGCAATGGCTTGCCCGTGCAATCGGTCAATGAACTGGTGGCCCTGGCGAAGAAGGAGCCAGGCAGGATCAACTATGCCAGCAGCGGTACGGGAAGCACCCAGCACATCGCCGCCGAAATGTTCAAGGATGCGGCCGGTATCGACATCACGCATGTGCCCTACAAGGGCAGCTCGGCTGCGCTGGTCGATCTGGTGGGGGGGCAGGTGCAGATGAGCTTTGACACCATGCCATCGGTCATTGGGCAGATCAAGAACGGCAAGCTGCGCGCCTTGGCCGTCACCACACCACAGCGCAATGCTCAACTGCCGGGCGTACCCACCATGGCAGAGGCCGGCCTGCCTGGCGTGCAGGCGAGCGCCTGGTATGGCGTTTACATGCCATCCGCAACATCCAAGGCGGTGCAGCAGCGCGTACATGACGAGGTCAACAAGGTACTGGCCATGCCCGAGACCCGGACGCGTCTGGAGGCCGTGGGCGCCGAACTCGCACCCATGGCGCAGGCCGATTTCGTCAGCTTCCACAACGCTGAGTACAAGCGCTTCGGCGACATCATCCGCAAGAACAACATCAAGATCGACTGAGATCCATGCCCGCGTCCACCCTTCCCGTCGTCGCCCTGACCTTGGGCGACCCTTCCGGCATCGGTGCCGAACTCATCGCGCGCCTGCTGGCCAAGCCCGAGGCCGTCCAGCAGGCCAATCTGGTGCTCATCGGCGATCCCTGGCTGTGGGAACAAGGCCAGCGCATCGCTGGCGTGCAGGTAGCCACCACCACGCTTGCCAACCTGGCTGCGGCGCGGGCTCGTGCCGACTCGCAGCTGCCCGCCTTCGTGGCGGTCAACACTATTGCCAGCTCCGATGTGGTGCAGGGCCAGGTCGGCGTGGCGGGCGGCCGTTCGGTGCTGCAAATACTCAACCAGTGCATGGATGCCGCTCTGGCCGGCGATATCGACGCGATCTGCTTTGCCCCCCTGAACAAGCAGGCCATGAAGATGGGCGGCCTGCGCCACGAGGACGAATTGCACCACTTTGCCGAATACCTGGGCGTTACCGGCTACTTTTGCGAGTTCAACACGCTGGGCAATCTGTGGACCTCGCGCATCTCATCGCATGTGCCGCTCAGGGATGTGGCCCGTTACCTGAGCCAGGAGCGCATCGCGCAGGCGGCCGAGCTGATCTACAACGCCCTGCGTGCCAGTGGCATGGCGGCGCCGAAGGTGGCGATCGCTGGGTTCAACCCGCACAACGGCGACGGTGGCACCTGCGGGCGGGAAGAAATCGACATCATCGGCCCCGCCGTGGCCGCCCTGCAGGCGCGCGACTGGCCCAGTGAGGCACCGTTTCACGGCCCCTTCCCGGCCGACACCATCTTCTTGAAAGCCCAGGCCGGCGAGTACCAGGCCATCGTGACCATGTACCACGACCAAGGCCAGATCGCCATCAAGCTGCTGGGCTTCTCGCGCGGCGTCACGGTGCAGGGTGGCCTGCCGATTCCCATCACCACGCCCGCCCACGGCACGGCCTACGACATCGCAGGGCATGGCAAGGCGAATGTCGAGGCCACCTGGCAGGCTTTCCTGATTGCCTGCCGCATGGGTGCAGCCCACCACGGAGTGGCCCCCGGAGCCGCTGCGACCGCCGCCTGACACCCGGGCGGCCCTGGCCGCCTTTTCTTTTCTTTCCTTTTTAATCACCGAGGTCTGTATGAAGATCAAGTCCGTCCGCGCCCGCGTTTACGAATGGAAGGGCAAGACCGTTCCGCCGCAGGGCAACTTCTGTTCCAACGCCATGGACCTGGTCTATTCCAAGACCGAGACCATGAGCACCTTCCGCTTCCACTCCTGGACGGTGGTGGAGATCGAGACCGACGACGGCATCGTCGGCCTGGGCAACGTGGCCCTGGCGCCGCGCATCGCCAAGGCCATCATCGACGAGTACCTCGCGCCCCTGGTCGTGGGCCAGGACCCCTGGAACTACGAGTACCTGTGGCAGCGCATGTACCGCGCCACCCACGCCTGGGGCCGCAAGGGCGTGACCATGGCCGCCATCTCGGCGGTGGACCTGGCCATCTGGGACATCCTGGGCAAGAGCGTGAACAAGCCGGTGTTCAAGCTCCTGGGCGGGCGCACCAAGGAGAAGATCCCCTGCTACTACAGCAAGCTCTACCGCACCGACCTCAAGGCCATGCAGGAGGAGGCGCAGAAGTTCAAGGACCAGGGCTTCAAGGCCTTCAAGATGCGCTTCGGCTACGGCCCGGCCCACCTGCAGGACGGCGTGAAGGAGAACCTCAAGTCGGTCGAGGCGATCCGCGAGGTCATCGGCTACGACAACGACCTGATGCTGGAGTGCTACATGGGCTGGAACCTGGAGTACGCCAAGCGCATGTGCCCGAAGCTGGAAAAGTTCGAGCCGCGCTGGCTGGAGGAACCGGTGATCGCCGACGACATCGACGGCTACGCCGAGTTGAACCAGCTCACCAGCATCCCGATCTCGGGCGGCGAGCACGAGTTCAGCCTGTACGGCTTCAAGCAGCTGCTGGACAAGAAGGCCGTGAGCGTCGTGCAGTACGACACCAACCGCGTCGGCGGCATCACCGCGGCGCACAAGATCAACGCGCTGTGCGAAGCCTACAGCGTGCCCGTCATTCCGCACGCCGGCCAGATGCACAACTACCACCTGACCATGAGCACGCTCGCGTCGCCCATGGCCGAGTACTTCCCGATCTTCGATGTGGAAGTCGGCAACGAACTGTTCTGGTACATCTTCGATGGCGAGCCCATCGCCGACAACGGTTTCCTGCAGCTGCGCGACGACGTGCCGGGCCTGGGCCTGACGCTCAAGTCCGAGTACCTGGACCAGTTCCAGATCACCGAGTGAGGGCCGCCATGCCTGGACTTTCCAATCCCCGATACCAGGGCATCTTCCCGGTGGTGCCCACCACCTTCCACGAAGACGGCACGCTGGACCTGGCCAGCCAGAAGCGCTGCCTGGACTTCATGATCGACTCGGGCGTGGATGGACTGTGCGTCCTGGCCAACTTCTCCGAGCAGTTCCTGGTCGCCGACGAGGAGCGCGAAACCCTGACGCGCCTGGCGCTGGAGCACGTGGCCGGCCGTGTGCCGGTGATCGTGACCACCACCCACACCAGCACCAAGGTCTGCGCCGAACGCAGCCGCCGCGCGCAGGACATGGGTGCTTCCATGGTGATGGTCATGCCGCCTTACCACGGTGCCACCTTCCGTTTCGGTGAGGCGCAGATCCAGGCCTTCTACCAGGGCGTGTCGGACGCGATCGACATCCCCATCATGGTCCAGGACGCGCCCGCTGCTGGCACGCCGCTGCCGCCGGCCTTCCTGGCGCGCATGGCCCAAGAGATCGCGCAGGTCAGCTACTTCAAGATGGAAACCGCCGGTGCGGCCAACAAGCTGCGCGAACTCATCGCCCTGGGCGGCGAGGCCATCGAAGGCCCGTGGGACGGCGAGGAAGCCATCACCCTGCTGGCCGATCTGGAGGCCGGCGCCACCGGCGCCATGACCGGTGGCGGCTTCGCCGACGGCATCCGTCCCATCATCAAGGCGCACCGCAACGGCGACAAGGACCGGGCCTTTGCCGAATACCAGCGCTGGCTGCCGCTGATCAACCACGAGAACCGCCAGGCCGGCTTTCTGGCCGCCAAGGCGCTGATGAAGGAAGGTGGCGTGATCGCCTGCGACGCGCCGCGCGCGCCCTGGCCGCCCATGCACCCCGAGGTGCGCCGCCAGCTGATCGACATTGCCCGCCGCCTGGACCCTTTGGTGCTGCGCTGGGCGCGCTGAAAGAATGAACGTGCCCACCTATGACAACCTGATCGGCGGCCAATGGGTCACTGGCAAAAGCAATATTTCCAACATCAACCCCAGCGACCTGTCCGATGTGATTGGCGAGTACGCACAGGGTGACGCCAGCGATGTGAACGCCGCCGTCGCCGCAGCCATGGCCGCCTTCCCGGCCTGGTCCCACTCGGGCATCCAGGCCCGCCATGACGCGCTGGACAAGATCGCCAACGAGATCCTGGCTCGCAAGGAAGAACTCGGTGACCTGCTGGCCCGCGAGGAGGGCAAGACCCGTCCCGAAGGCATTGGCGAGGTGGCGCGTGCCGGCCAGATCTTCAAGTTCTTTGCCGGCGAATGCCTGCGCCTGGCCGGCGAGACCCTGCCCTCGGTGCGCCCCGGCATTGCCGTGGAAATCACCCGCGAGCCCATAGGCGTGGTCGGCCTGATCACGCCCTGGAACTTCCCCATCGCGATTCCGGCCTGGAAGATCGCGCCGGCCCTGGCCTTTGGCAACTGCGTGGTCTTGAAGCCCGCCGATCTGGTGCCTGGCAGCGCCTGGGCGCTGGCCGACATCATCCACCGCAGCGGCATTCCAGCGGGTGTGTTCAACCTGGTCATGGGGCGCGGCAGCGTCATTGGCAGCGCCCTGGTGCAGCATGCCGATGTGGCGGCCATCAGTTTCACGGGTTCGGTGGGCGTGGGCCGCGGCATTGCCGAGGCCTGCGTCAAAGGCGGCAAGAAGGTGCAACTGGAGATGGGCGGCAAAAACCCGCAGGTGGTGCTGGACGATGCCGACCTGAAACAGGCGGTGGAGCTGTCGGTGCAAAGCTGTTTCTATTCCACCGGCCAGCGCTGCACCGCGTCCAGTCGTTTGATCGTGACGGACAAGATCTACCCGGCCTTTGTTGAAGCGCTGCAGGCCCGCATGGCGAAGATCACGGTGGGCGATGCCCGTGCTGCCGGCACCGATATCGGCCCGGTGGTCAGCCAGGCGCAGCTGCAGCAAGACCTGGGCTACGTAGAAATTGCCAAGCATGAGGGCGCGGTGCTGGCCGCCGGCGGCGCCCGCGTGGCCTGCCACACGGGCAGCGGCAAACAAGGCTTCTTCATGCAGCCAGCACTGTTTGTGGACAGCACGCCAGCCATGCGCATCAACCGCGAAGAGGTCTTCGGCCCTGTGGCCAGCGTGATCCGCGTGCGTGATTACGACGAAGCCTTGGCGACGGCCAACGATACGCCGTTCGGCCTTTCGGCCGGCATTGCCACCACCAGCCTCCAGCACGCCACGCATTTCAAGTGCCATGCGCAGGCCGGCATGGTGATGGTTAACCTGCCCACGGCGGGCGTGGACTACCACGTGCCGTTTGGTGGCCGCAAGGGCAGCAGCTATGGCCCGCGCGAGCAGGGCCGCCATGCGCAGGATTTCTATACCAGCGTGAAGACAGCGTACACCTTGGCCTGAGCGTAGGTGGCGCGGCCGTTGCAAGCGGAGGCGGTTTTCAGGGTCTGCGAAATGCTGTTTTCTGCCGCGCCCAGTAGCCCGAGCTGAACTGGTCCAGCCGCACCGTGCCGCCGGTGGATGGGGCGTGCACGAAGCGCCCTTCTCCCACATAGATGCCCGCATGGGTGGGGGCAGGGCCTGCGCCAAACACCACCAGGTCACCGCTGCGCAGATCGCCGTTGGCAATCGGCTGGCCCCAGCCACTGAGCTGCGCCACTGTGCGCGGCGCCACGGTGCCCACGCGGTGGCGGTACACGTAGCCAATGAGACCGCTGCAGTCAAAACCTGCGTCGGGCGTGTTGCCGCCATAGCGGTAGGGCGTGCCCACCAGTCCCAGCGCGTGGATGGCGATGTCGTGCGCCTGGTCGTCCGACAGCTGCGACGCTGCGCTGCGCAACGGTGCGGACGCTGACGATGGCGGCAGCGTGCTGCAGCCGCCCAGCAGCAGGGCACAGGCCAGTGCCAGGCCCTGCAGGGCCTGGCGTCTGGTGTGGATTTGCGGGATAAAAATCGGCATCAAAAGGGCCTTGACCGCTGGATGAAAAAGCACTGGAGGCTATTGAACAAATAGCATCTTATTGCTTCACCCGGTTGGGTGTGAAGCATAGGCCCACGCCCACCGCAAGCAGGACCAGCACGATGGCTGCGATATTTCCGCGCATGCAAGAACGCCTCAGGGTGGGGGGCAATGGTCCGCAGGCTGCTTACTGCCCCAGGGGCGAAACGCCGATCAGCAGTGCATGGGCCCAGAAAGCAAAACCCGCCCAGGCCACTGCCCCCACCACCAGCGTGACACCCGTGCCCGCAGCGGTGCCAGGGGCAACCACCGTGCCCTGCGCCCGGTCGCGCTGGCGCGCGGCGCGAAAGTCGAAAACCGCCCACAGCAAGAAGCTGCCAAACAGCAGTACGTCGGCCAGGTTGCCGTTGGACAGCAGATGCGCCAGCGCCCACACATTCACGCCCAGCACCATGGGGTGGTGCAGCCGGGCCTTGAGGGCATTGCGCGGCACATAGGCGGCGGCCAGCAGCACAAAGGCGATCAGCGTGAGCAGCGATGCGGCGTGGCGCATGCCGATGGGCGGCACCCACAGCACCACGGGTTGCTGCCGCGCCAGGCCATAGCCCCAGACGATGAGCGCCAGGCCAAGGATGGATGCCAGCGAGTACAGACCTTTCCACGGCAGCTCGCCCATGCGTGCCAGCGCCTGCGTGCGCCAGCCATCGGCGACGATGCGCACCGAGTGCAGGCCCAGGAACAGCAGCAATCCGAGAACCAGGTACGACATATGCGGCCTTTCTGTGGAAGAAGTGGCGCGATTATGGACAAGCAAGATGACGGCCCGTCCTTATGGATAGACAAAGCCTGTGGTGACCGATGGATAAGCGCCAACAGCTATCAAAAACAGAGTAATCCTGCGGGGTGGGCGTTCAGGCTCCGGTGCCGTGCTGCGCCAGCAGCTTGCCCACCGCGGGCCGGGCGCAGCGCTGCAGCGCCATCAGCAGCGCATGGCTGGGCTCCGACACGCCCCAGCGGGTGCGCAGGTCGTGCTGCATGCGTGCCAGCAGCGCGGCGGCCATCTCGGCATCGGCCAGTGCCCGGTGCGCCTGGCCGGTGCGCGGCAGGCCGTGGTAATCGACCAGCACGCCGAGCTTGTGGCTGGGCGCCTCGGGGTACAGGCGCCGCGACAGCAGCACCGTGCAGGCAAAAGGCTGCGGTGCAGGCAGCCCGGCCAGCGCCAGTTCGGCCTGCCAGAACTTGCTGTCGAACGCCGCGTTGTGCGCCACCATGGGCGCGTTGCCCACAAAGCGGGCCGCTTCCTGCATCACCTGTGCCGCATCGGGCGCGGCGTTGACCATGGCGTTGGTGATGCCGGTGAGCTGGGTGATGAACGGCGGAATCCATGCGCCGGTTTTCATCAGGCTCTGGAACCGGTCCACCACCTGCCCGTTCTCCAGCAGCACGATGGCCACCTCGGTGGCGCGCGCGCCCTGGCCGGGCGAGATGCCGGTGGTTTCAAAGTCGATGACGGCGATGGGGGGCATGGAAGAAAGGAGGATGTGCAAACAACGGGGCGGCGCAGGGGGCCGGAGGGATTGTGCCGCCGCGCGTGGCAAGGTGCCGTGCACCCCGGCGTTCAGGGCTTGCGCTTGGCCCAGATGACCAGGGCGATCCCGCCGAGGATGGCCACCGAGGCCAGCACGAGCCGCAGCGTCGCGGCTTCATCCAGCAACAGCACGGCACCGAACGCTGCCAGCACGGGAACGCTCAGCTGCACCGTGGCGGCCTGGGTGGCGCGCAGCCCCGGAAGGGCCGTGTACCACAGCGCATAGCCCATGCCCGAGGCCAGCGCGCCCGATGCGGCGGCGTAGCCCAGGCCTGCGCTGCTCCAGGTGGCGTGCTCCCATGCCACCGCGCTCAAAAGCAGCGCCATGGGCGCCGCGCGCAAGAAGTTGCCCGCCGTGATCTCGATGGGGTTGCCCCCGCCCCGGCCGCGCAGCGAGTAGATGCCCCAGGCCGCCCCCGCCGCCAGCATCAGCGCGGCACCGGCCATCGGGGGCGCCGACATGCCAGGCATGAGCAGGCCCGCCAGGCCGCCGAAGGCCAGCCCCATGCCCCCCAGTTGCGCGGGTGCCAGGCGTTCGCCTTTCAGCCAGGCATGGCCGATCATCGTGGCCTGCACGGCGCCAAACAGCAGCAGCGCGCCGGTGGCGGCCGGCAGGCTCAGGTAGGCGTACGAAAAACCTGCGGCATACACAAACAGCGCCAGGGCAGACAGCCAGTTGCCGGCCCGCCAGGCCTGCTTGCGGCGCAGCGCCACCAGCAGCCACAGCGCGACGGCCCCTGCGACCAGGCGGACCGTGGTGAAGGTGGCCGCGTCGATCGGTGTGTGTTTGAGCGCCGCGCGGCACAGCAAGGAGTTGCCCGCAAAGGCGAGCATGGCCAGCACGGTCAGGGCGGTGAGGCGCGTGGGGGACATGGTGTCTGTTCACCTGCGAGATCGTCAACAGGCTCGAAGGCCCATCATCGCGCATTGCCCCCCGTTCTGTCGATGCCGGCGCGCATCGGCAGCGCCGGGTGTATGCACCCCTGCTCAGGCCTTCTTCAAGAACTCCGACTTCAGCAGCATGCTGCCCAGGTCGGTCTTGCAGTCCACGTTGTGGCCGTCGGCGCCATCGACCAGGCGGATGCTCTTGATCTTGGTGCCTTTCTTGAGCGTGGACGACGAGCCCTTGACCTTGAGGTCTTTCACCAGGATGACGGCGTCGCCATCGGCCAGCGGGTTGCCATTCGCGTCGCGCACCACGCCGTCGCCTTCGGGTGCATCGGCGTCCGCAGCGTCGGCCACCTGCGGCCATTCAAACGCGCAGTCGGGGCACACATAGTTGCTGCCGTCGGGGTAGGTGTTCTCCTGGCCACATTGGGGGCAGGCAGGCACGGTGTGGGGCATGGGGTTGTTCTTTCTGGTTGTCGTGGTGAAAAGGGCTGGCGACTTTACAGTGCTCAGAGTGGCGCACGTTGCTCCAGCGCAAACGGCGGCAGCCCTTTGAGCAGGCGCTGCCCGTAGCTGGTGCGCGTCAGGCGCTTGTCGTAGCAGTACACGTGCGCCATGTCTTCTTCGGTGCGAATCGCGCGGCCCACCCACTGCGCCAGGCGGATGGCGGTGGCGGGCACCACCAGCTCGCTGAAGGGGTCGCGGCCCACGGCGCGCAGCCACTCGGCGCGGGCCTCGCCCACCGGGTCGTCGGGCGGGGCAAAGGGCAGCTTGGTGATGAAGACCGATTCGCACAATCGCCCTGGCAAATCCAGCCCCTCGCCAAACGACTGCATGCCGAAGATGACCGAGGGCTCGCCGCTGTCCACGCGCTCGCGGTGGCGCTTGAGCAGCTGCGTGCGCGGCAGCGCGTTCTGCACCAGCACCACGCTGCGCATGGCGGTGGGCAGCGCATCCACGGCCTGGCGCATCTGCTCGCGCGAGGTGAACAGCACCAGCGCGCCGTATTCCACGCGCGCAATGTCGTGCAGCAGCGCATCGACCATCTCGGTGGTGAACTGGGCGGCGTTCTTGGGGTCGGCCCGCGTCTCGGCCGCAATCAGCGTGCCCTGCGCGGCGTAGTTGAAGGGGCTGGGCACTTCGAGCGTGGTGGCCGCTTCGTCGCCATGCAGCCCGGCCTCGCGCAAGAAGAAGTCAAAGTGCCCGCAACTGGTGAGCGTGGCCGATGTCAGCACCGCGCCGCGCACCGCGCTCCACAGGTGGTTGCGCAGCGTGGTGCCGGGCAGGATCGGGCTGGCGTGTGCCTTGACCACGATGAAGTCGCCATCCACCTCCAGTGTGAACCACTTGGCGGCGGGCACGGCCCCTTCGGGTGCGTCCTGCAGCAGCAGTTGCGCGGTGGCGTGCAGTTCTTCCAGGCGCGGCGCCAGCATGCCAATTTGCGCATACAGCGTGGACAAACGCCTGGCCTCTTCGGGCTTGTCGCGCATCTCGGCGCGCAGGGCCTTGCTGATGGCGCGCAGCGCTTCGAGAAAGCCCTCGGCACTCGCGGCCAGCAGGCCCAGCGGTGCAATCAACTGCTCGGGCAATTCGCCCCGGGGCACGCGCACACGTGCCGGTCCCCAGGCGCTGGGCTGGCTTTTGAGCTGGGCGCCATACACATCCATCACGATGCGCGCCAGGTCCTGCAGCGTTTGCCGCAGCTGGGCCGAGTGCTTGGGGATGTCGGCAATCTCTTCCACCTCCAGCAGCGCGCCGATGCGCAGGCCCCGGCTGGCAAGGCGCTCGATCCAGGTGATGCGCGACAGGTCCATGCTGCACGCAAACTGGTCGAGCGCGGTCGATGGCAGGTGGTGGGCTTCGTCCAGCACCAAGAGACAGTTGTCCAGCTCGGGCAGCACGCGCGCGCCCAGCGACGACAGCAGCAGATCGTGGTTGGCCACGATCACCTGCGCACCCACCAGCTCCTTGCGCTTGTCGTAGTAGGTGCACTGGCTGAAGGCCGGGCAATGCTTGCCGGTGCACGATGCGCCCTCGGCCGCCACGGGGCTCCACACCTCGGGCTCGGGCGGTGTATCGAGGCTGTCGCGGTCGCCGTCCCACGCGCCTTTCGACAGCGTCTGCGCCATGGTCGAATAAAACTGCATGCGCGCCTCGGTCTCGTGCCGAGGGCGTTTGGCGCGGGCGGCGGCTTCTTCTTCGGCAAACAGGTCGTCGTCGGCCTCTTCCTCGGCCTCGCCCGTGCCCGCCAGGCGGTCGAGCTTGAGCTTGCACACATAGCGCCCGCGCCCCTTGGCCAGCGCAAACTTGAAGGGCTGCGGCATCAGCGCCGCCAGTGCGGGCAGGTCCTTGTTGACCAGCTGCTCCTGCAGCGCCACCGTGGCGGTGGAGATCAGCACCCGCGTGCCGCGTGCCAGCGCCAGCGCAATCGCGGGCGCGCAGTACGCCAGCGACTTGCCCACGCCCGTACCCGCCTGGATGACGGCAATGGAGCGCGTGGGCGCGGCTTCACCACTTTCCTCGTCCACCTTGCCCAGCGTGGCGCTGCTGAAGGTGCGCGCCACCTGCTCGGCCATCAGCCGCTGGCCGGCACGGCTGCGGAAACCCTCGGTGGCCTGCACCACCGCATCGAAAGATTCAAGGGCCTGCGCAGCCCATTCTGGTGACGACATTGGATATAAAAATGGGCTTTATAGCTTTATATATAAGCGCTATAAGCTATCTATTATGTAGCATTTTTAGGTGGATGGATGGGTAATACTGGTGATTTATACAGTAATATCCGAAGAGCGATGCTGGAGCGCCCATGACAACCCTGCCTGCAGAATTTGATGCTCAGTCCATCCGCCGCGTGTACGACGAGAGCACGGAAACCTGGTGGTTTTCCGTGATCGATATGGTTCAGGTGCTGACGGACAGCGAGAACGCTCGCGACTACTGGTTCAAGATGAAGCTGCGGGTCAAGTCAGAAGACGGGGCTGAACTGTCGGCATTTTGTCGACAGTTGAAATTACCGGCTGCAGACGGCAAGCAGCGGTTGACCGATGTGGCCACCACAGAAAGTTTGCTGCGTATTGTCCAATCGATCCCTAGCCCCAAGGCCGAGCCCATCAAGCTCTGGCTGGCTAAAGTGGGCTACGAGCGCATCCAGGAGATGGCCGACCCTGCCCTTTCGCTAGCCCGCGCACGCCAGACCTGGCAGCAGCACGGCCGCAGCGACAAGTGGATCCAGCAGCGCATGACGGGCCAGGAAACCCGCACCAAGCTCACCGACTACTGGAGCGAGCATGACATCAAGGCGAGCAGCGAATTTGTCATCCTCACCAACATCATTCACCAAGAATGGTCGGGCCTGAGTGTGGCGCAGCACAAGGAAAAGAAGGGGCTGACCAGCCACAACCTGCGCGACCATATGAGTGAGGCCGAGCTGATCTTTACCGCCCTGGCCGAGCTATCGACCCGCCAGATTGCCGAGAGCGTGCAGGCCACCGGCATGGCCGAAAACAAGACCGCCGCCCAAAGCGGTGGCCGCATTGCGCGCCGGGGCCGCCAGCAACTCGAGAGCCAGACGCGCCAGTCGGTCGTGACAGGTGCCAACTACCTGCCACCGCCACCGCCCAAGGTGCCGAAACTCGCCCCGAGCACGAAGGCCCCTGCACCAACGGCACCGACGTCGGCGAAGGCGAAGCCCGCCAGAGCCAAGAAGGCATAGCGATTCGCCTGCCAGCAATGGCGGGCGCGGATTGAAACAGCGCTTCGTGGCAGCTTATGGTGCGGAGGTGTGCGTGACCAGACCGCAGCCATTGGAAGAATCAGCCGCCGCACCCACCCCTGTAGTCATGCCGCGCGGCGCCCATACGCACAAAAGCCCGGTTTGGGGCTCTTCTTTTGCGGGTGCAGACGGCATGTCTCAGGGCGCTTCTCGTACACCGTGCAGCGCCGCGTTGCAGGGTCGAGAAAGTTGCAGTCCCCACTGGCCCGCCGCGCCATCGTGAACACCACGTTCTTGTGGTTGAAGTGGTCAATCAGCCGCGCCTTTTGCAGCCGCCTGGCAATGTGCCGGGGCTCCTCGTGCTCGGCCTCGAATGCATCCACCAGCCCCAGCCGCACCAGGTCCGATAGCTGCACCTCCAGCGGCATGGTGCAGCAGTTGGCCGCGCAGGTGTCGCACAGGCCTGCGCGGTAGCGGGTCCAGGTGTCGAGGCGGTCTACGTTGACGATGGAGATGGGGGATTTCATGGTGGCCAAAGAGGGGGCGGAGTGCAGCGCGTCGGCTGCGCGGTGGTGCTCTGGTCCGCAACGATAACCGAGAGCGCCATCCCTGCGAAAACGCTGGCTGGAGGCAACTGAATCTCGCATACTGGCGCATCCACCACCCCAGGATTTGCCATGAATGCACTCATCCAAGCCATTGCAGGCCCCAGCAATGCTCTGTTTGGGGAACTCGAAAGCATCTACAAGGACCTGCACCAGCACCCCGAGCTGTCGATGCAGGAGGAGCGCACGGCCCAGGTGGCGGCAGACTACATCGAGGCGCTGGGCTTCGAGGTGACCCGCAAGGTCGGCATCACCGGCGTGGTGGGGGTGTTGCGCAACGGCGAAGGCGCCACGGTGATGCTGCGCGCCGACATGGACGCGCTGCCCATGGTCGAAAACACCGGCCTGCCCTACGCCAGCACCGTTCGGGCCAAGGATGAAGACGGCGTGGAAGTGGGCGTAGCCCACAGTTGCGGGCACGACATGCACGTCACCTGGCTGATGGGGGCCGCGCGCGTGCTGGCCGAGCCTTGTGAGTTTGATCTTCTCGCTGCTGGCCACGGCCTGGCTGATGGGGGCCGCGCGCGTGCTGGCCGAGCACCGCGATGTCTGGAAGGGCACGCTCATGGTGGTGTTCCAGCCGGGCGAAGAAGTGGGCAGCGGCGCCCGCAGCATGGTGGACAACTGGGGCACCGACCGCTTTCCCAAGCCCGACATCATCCTGGGCCAGCATGTCATGGTGGGGGCCAGCGGCACCGTGAGCTACCGGCCGGGGGTTATTTTGTCGGCAGGCGACAGCCTGAAAATCACGCTGTTCGGGCGCGGCTCGCACGGCTCGCAGCCGCAGACATCGATCGATCCGGTCATCATGGCGGCCGCCACCACTATGCGCCTGCAGACCATCGTCTCGCGCGAGATCTCGCCGCTGGACAGCGCTGTGCTCACCATCGGTTCGCTGCAGGCTGGCACCAAAGAGAACATCATCCCTGACGAAGCCACCATCAAGCTCAACATGCGCACCTATGACGAAGACGTGCGCGAGTACATGCTCAAGTCCATCCGGCGCATCTGCTGCGCCGAGTGCGATGCCTCCGGCGCCGAGCGGCCGCCCGAATTCACCACCCTCAGCCAGTACCCCCTGACCGAGAACGACGCCGCCGCCACGCAGCGGGTGGCCGATGCCTTCAAGGCCCAGTTTGGCGACAAGGCCCTGCAGGCCGCGCCGGCCTCGGCCAGCGAAGACTTCAGCGTGTTCGGCCGGTCCTGGAACGTGCCTTACGTCTTCTGGTTCGTCGGCGGCACCGATGCCGCTGTGTTTGCACAGGCCAAGGCGGACAAGCAGGTCAACAAGATCCCCAGCAACCATTCACCCAAATTCGCACCGGTGATCCATCCCACGCTGGAGACCGGGCTGCAGGCCATGCTGAGCGCTGCCTCGGCCTGGCTGTGCCCTGCGCCCAAGGCATGACGGAGCGCGAAGTCCTGGTCCTGATGGACCTGTGCGGCACCTTCGCCTTTGCCGTCAGCGGAGCCGTGGCCGCCGGGCAACGGCGGCTCGACCTGTTTGGTGTTCTGGTCATCAGCCACCTGACCGCCTGCGGCGGCGGCTTCATCCGGGACCTGAGCCTGGGATCGCTGCCGCCGGTGGCAATTTCCGATGGGCGCTATCTGGCCACATCGGCGCTGGCTGCCGCCATGGCCATCTGGGCGCGCCCGCTCATCGATCGCCTGCAACGCCCCATTGTTTTCTTCGACTCGCTGGGGCTGGGTTTCTTCGCCGTCACAGGCGCGCAAAAGGCGCTGGCGATGGACCACAACCCCGAGGTCGCCATCGTCCTGGGCGTAGTGAGTGCCGTGGGCGGCGGTGTGGCCCGCGACGTGTTGCTCAACCGCGTGCCCGTCATCCTGGGCAAGGAAATCTATGCGGTGGCGGCGCTCGTCGGGGCGTCCATCCAGGTACTGGGGCAACTCATGGATTGGAAATTCGCCATCACCCCCTGGTTCGGGGCCCTGATTTGCCTGGCCATCCGCCTGCTGGCGCTGCGCTATTCGTGGAGCCTGCCCGTTGTCGGTCGGCGGGGTGACACGCGGTAGCGTTAAGTAACCGGCGCCACACGTACCGCCGTGCCCTGGTACAGGGTTCGACGCTCACTGGAACATAAAACCGCATCTTTTGCAGCCACCTGGCTATGCGCCGGGCTTTCGCGTGCCTGGCCTCGAATGCGTCCACCAGCCTCAGCCGTGTCGGCTGTCAAAATTAAACACTGAGTGCGGGGCGATAGCGTTGGCCTGCCGCCCTTTCATACAACAGCTTGAACGCGTACGTTCAGACGCAACAAGCGCTCTGCTGGTCCAAGAACTCATAGTCTTTGTATTGATTGATCCAAATTGCGCCGGCGTGCTTTTACAGCACCGCAATTCCAATAGCTTTTAGATATTCAAAAATGGGATCGTAGAACGAAGGATCTCGGGTGTGATCTTCGCAGTCGCCCTGCGGTACCACTATCACCATTCCCTGCCTAGCGCGGGTCAGGAGTACACGATAGGCATTTTTGAGATAGTTCTGCCGCTCAGCCTTGTTGATGTTTTGCCATTTGTTTCCCACAAACTGGTGGTGGCGCCAGCCCTTGGCACCGATCCGCAGGTCTGCATCCCAGACCACGCAGGCCCAGTCCAGTTCCAGCCCCTGAACTTGAAACTCGGTTGCTACATCTTCCAAGTAATACGACGAGCGAACATCGTCTTTGTCGTCCAGAAACCAATGCACGGGATCCATTGGCGAACGTACATTGATGGCGTGCGGCCTCAAACGCTCTGCCTGTGATGAAACCACTATGCCAAAACGTTCAGAACCCCGTGCTTGCGATTTGAGCCACTGTTTTGCCTTGGTGAAATCGCGCGTGATGACGATGGGGTATCGCAATTGAACCTCCTCCAGCGCCGCCCTGGCCTGTGCAACGTCGCGGTCCAACAAGTGTTTTACCAACGAAGACACATGTTCCGCGCGAAACGACCGCATCGAAACGGCCAGATGCAGGTCTCCATCGAAGTGCACGCCCCATCGGGTCTTCAAGGATTCGATGGCCTTACCCGCAGCGTACTCACTGTCCGTGAGATGGGGCGATATGTGAACTTCCCAATCAGGGTAGTGGCATGCGATGGAATGGATCCATTCGCTAATTCCTGCTTCCCCTGTGTTGATTTCTTGACCACCCCCAACGAGGCACACCACCACGGCCCAATCTGTATGCCGATCCATACAAGAGATCAGGAAATCCGGTTCTGAGTGATTGAAATCGGTGCGGCCCTTTTTTCTGGCCATGAACTGTGATGTTTGCTCCAGCGTCCACGCACGCTGGGCCTCGTCGAAAATCACGACGTGATCTACAGGCGCGCGCTCGTCAATAAGGTAGGCATCGCGAAAGTGGTGAACGTTTTGGATAAACGCTTCAACGGCCTTGCGCGTTTCTCCGACGCGTAGCCGAATACCCTCTGACTTCTTTCGCGCCACTTCATCACGCGTGAGCGCTTCGCAAAGAATCTTTACAAGCGGACCGTTACCTGACAAATAGACGCTGTGCAGCTCACTGTTCGCGTCCATGTTTTTGGTGGCAACGTCGAGACCTACCAATGTCTTGCCTGCCCCGGGAACACCTGTGATGAAGCAAATGGCTTTTCGGTGTTGATCCTTGACACGTCGAATCAACTGACTGACAGCATTGGATGTGATGGACAAATTCTTGGCGCCTGCATCGCTGCGTGACAAATCGGCCACCGAGTGCTGCCCGTACAGAGCGGATGCAGCCTCCACGATCGTAGGCGTTGGCTTGTATCGACCAGAAATCCACAGAAGCGGGTCAATTGCCAAACCCTCGCTTATCCACAGTACTTTTTCGATGCAGTCTTTCAATGAAGACGGTGAGACTTGTATGGGAAGCAACACTCCATCGTTGTGATGGCTGGTAGCCACAGAACTGAATCCGCGATCGGTTTCAGTTGCGATCAGTAGAGGTGCAATCGTGATGCTGTGGCTGGGTTCGTGAAAGTTCGAGCCTGTCAGAAAGTTTGTGTGTGAGGCATAGCATGTCAACAAGGAGCATGAATGCCACGCAAGACGAAGACCACCGCATCAGCGGACAAGGCGGCGCAGCCGCAATTCTCAGCCGAGCTGCTTGAGCAACTCATTCCCGGGCCAGTCACGCCAGCCGAGCTTGAGGGCATCTTCCAGCAGTTCAAGAAGTCGGTGCTTGAGCGCGCGCTGGGCGCGGAGATGAGTCACCACCTGGGCTACGCCCCCGGCCAGGCCAAGCCCGAAGGGGCTGCGGCCAATCACCGCAACGGCAAGAGCGCCAAGACCGTGCTGACCGACGCCGGCGCTCTGCGCATC
>NZ_AUEX01000027.1:0-50962 GCF_000426205.1 Acidovorax sp. JHL-9 | reverse complement strand
TCAAGATCTCATTGGCCTTGCGCAGTTCCTTGACCTCGCGTTCCAGCTCCTTGAGCCGCGCCAGCTCCGACGTGGTCGGCCCCTCGCGTTGCCCGGTATCGCGCTCGTGCTGACGCACCCAGGTCAGCAGCGTTTGCGGCGTGCAGCCGATCTTGGCTGCAATCGATTCGATCGCCGACCACTGCGACGGGTGATCTGCACGCGACTCTTCGACCATGCGCACGGCCCGTTCGCGGACCTCGGGGGAGAACTTCACTGACTTTTTCATGGCTCCATCTTCTCAAGGGTTGGAGCCTCCTCAAAACCCGGGGCGGTTCAGACCGCTCTTGCGGTTGATTCTTCATGCTTTGTTTCCCAAGAAAAACCATGGATTGGCTGTTCTCGCTAAACCGGTTGACTCACCTGTGTCTGTCCATTTTTTTGTCAGAAGGAATTTTTGATGTTTGAAACTTCGATCGCCGGTAGCTTGCCGAAACCGGCCTGGCTCGCAGAAACCCACAAACTTTGGCCTCAGTGGAGGGCCGAAGGCGATGCGTTGCTCCAAGCCAAAGCCGATGCGACCCTGCTTTGGATCAAAGCCCAGGAGGACGCGGGTCTGGATATCGTGTGCGACGGTGAGCAATCGCGCCAGCATTTCGTGCACGGCTTCCTCGAACAAGTCGAAGGCATCGACTTCGACAACAAAGTGAAGATGGGCATACGCGATAACCGGTACGACGCTATGGTGCCGCAGGTGGTGGCGGCCCTGCGATTGAAGGGCCGTGTGCATGCCTTCGAAGCCCAACTCGCGCGTGCTCATACTAAAAAGAAGCTGAAATTCACGCTACCTGGTCCGATGACCATCGTAGACACGGTCGCCGACCGTTTCTATGGTGACAAAGTGAAGTTGGCTTTTGCGTTTGCCGAGTTGCTCAACCAAGAAGCGCTCGCGCTGCAAGCCGACGGAGTAGACATCATCCAATTCGATGAACCTGCCTTCAACGTTTACATGAAGGATGCAGCCGACTGGGGCGTGAAGGCGCTTGAAAGAGCGGCGCAGGGGCTGACGTGTACAACGGCGGTACACATCTGCTACGGCTACGGCATCAAGGCCAACACTGACTGGAAGAGCACACTGGGCGAGAAATGGCACCAGTATGAGACGGTGTTTCCTGCGCTCGCCCGCAGCAGCATTGATCAGGTGAGCTTGGAATGTATCCACTCTCATGTGCCTCCCGACCTCATGGCACTGCTACCAGGTAAGGACGTACTGGTCGGTGTGATCGATGTGGCGAGCGATGAAGTAGAAACACCCGAAGAAGTGGCTAACACTATCGGCCGAGCCCTGCAGTTCGTGCCCAAGGAGAGACTTTTCCCGTGTACGAACTGTGGCTTGGCTCCGATGGATCGGGACGTGGCCTGGCGAAAGCTGCAGGCGCTTGCTGCAGGCACCCGGCTCGCCAGGGAACGGATTACTGCGAGCTAATTCGCTGCAAGCTAAGCCGCCTTTCTGCCCCGCAAAGGGCAGTCTTTGACAGAGCCGAAAAGTCGTTCTTATGTGCGTGAAAGGCTGCGCCTTGACGATTCACGCCCCGGTACAGCGGAAGAGCTTCACGGTCACCCGAGACATCTTGTGGAAGTCGAAGACTGCGACAAGGGCGGAGATCAATAGCATGGAGGTTCACTTCATCCAGACGCTGCGGGCCAACGATCCTGAAGTCGGCTACAACCGCTGGCCTACGTTCACGCTGCGAACTGGGGCTGTGGATTGAGTGCATAGAGCTGCGCCAGAAACCGATCAGTCACGAACGGCAGATCGTGGCCGTTTTCAGCCCTCAGCTCCCCGCGCCCTGATGGTGCGCAGCACAACACCGGTGCACTGCCTCCCCCGGTCTCTTTCAGAAAAAAAGGCCTGTAGCGCCCGTAAATACTTCGTAATACGCTCATTATTCAATAGCAAAAATCACTTCTACTAGCTGGCACAGGGCTTGCAATGCATTAGGCAAGACCCTCACAGGTCTGCAATGGCTGCTCTGCCCAACGGCGGGCGGATGCGGCCAGAAACCGGACAAAGGCGTCCCCACCCGCGCACAGCTGCATGACGCAGCCAGGCGCGGCGTGAGGACGCCTTTTTTGTTTGTCACGCTACAAGGGAAGCACCATGACCGATCTGCTCAAAACCCGCCTCAACCGCCGCACCGTGCTGCAGGCCGCCACCGTGGGCGCCGTGGGGGTGAGCCCCGCGCTGCGCGCCCTGGTCCACGCCCAAGGCTCGGATGCACCCGAGAAGAAAGAGGTCAAGATCGGCTTCATTCCGCTGACCGACTGCGCCAGCGTGGTGATGGCCTCGGTGCTGGGCTTCGACAAGAAGTACGGCGTGACCATCATCCCCACCAAGGAGGCGAGCTGGGCCGGCGTGCGCGACAAGCTGGTGAACGGCGAGCTGGACTTTGCCCATGTGCTCTACGGCCTGGTGTATGGCGTGCATCTAGGCACGGCCGGGCCGAAGAAGGACATGGCCGTGCTGATGAACCTGAACCACAACGGCCAGGCCATCACGCTGTCAAAAGCCTTGGCCGACAAGGGCGCGGTGGATGGCCCTTCGCTCGCGGCGCTGATGGCCAGGGAGAAGCGCGAGTACACCTTTGCCGGCACCTTCCCCACGGGCACGCACGCCATGTGGATGCACTACTGGCTGGCGGCGGCCGGCATCAACCCGGTGTCGGGTGCCAAGCTGATCACCGTGCCGCCGCCGCAGATGGTGGCCAATATGCGCGTGGGCAACATGGACGGCTTTTGCGTGGGCGAGCCCTGGAACCACCGCGCCATCATGGACGGCATCGGCATCACGGCCAACACCACGCAGGACATCTGGCGCGACCACCCCGAGAAGGTGCTGGGCACCACGGCCGACTTCGTGAAGAAGCACCCCAACACCACGCGCGCCGTGATGATGGCGGTGCTGGAAGCCAGCCAGTGGATCGACGCCAGCCTGTCGAACAAGATGAAGATGGCCGAAACCATTGCCGGCAAGGCCTACGTGAACACCAGCGTGGACGCGATCAACCAGCGCATCCTGGGCCGCTACAGCAACGGCGTGGGTGGCGGCCAGGGCAAGACCTGGGACGACCCGAACCACATGAAGTTCTTCAACGATGGCGCGGTGAACTTCCCCTACCTGTCGGACGGCATGTGGTTCCTCACGCAGCACAAGCGCTGGGGCCTGCTCAAGAGCCACCCCGACTACCTGGCCGTGGCCAAGCAGGTGAACCAGGTGGACCTGTACCGTTCGGTCGCCAGCGCCATGAAGGTCAATGTGCCCAAGGACGTGTTGCGCACCAGCAAGCTGATCGACGGCGTGGTGTGGGACGGCAAGGACCCCGCCAGGTACGCCGACGGCTTCAAGATCAAGGCCTGAACAGGCTGAACAACCGGAGATCACCATGGTCAGTGCCGTTTTTCATGCCCCGCGGGAGTCCGCGCCAGAAGCTACCAAAACAATAGCAAACAGCGTTTTATCCACGGGTGCCAAAACCCCCAAAACCTCTCAGCCCACCAACCCGCCAACGCCCAAGCCCACGCGCGACTGGGCCGCCCTCTCGCGCAGCTTCTGGCTGACGGTGCTGCCGCCCGTGCTGGGCCTGGGGCTGCTGGTGGGGCTGTGGGCGCTGGTGTCGGCCAGCACGGGCCGCAGCATCCCCACGCCGCACGAGACCTGGCTGCAGGCGCTGGAAGTGTTCAGCAACCCGTTCTACCGCAACGGTCCCAACGACCAGGGTGTGGGCTGGAACGTGCTGGCCTCGCTGCAGCGCGTAGCGGTGGGCTTCGGGCTGGCGGCGCTGGCGGGCATTCCGGCGGGCTTTGTCATCGGGCGCTTCGCCTTCCTGTCGCGCATGTTCAACCCGCTCATCAGCCTGCTGCGGCCGGTGTCACCGCTGGCCTGGCTGCCGATTGGCCTGCTGGTGTTCAAGGGGGCCAACCCGGCCGCCATCTGGACCATCTTCATCTGCTCCATCTGGCCCATGGTCATCAACACCGCCGTGGGCGTGCAGCGCGTGCCGCAGGACTACATGAACGTGGCCCGCGTGCTCAACCTGAGCGAATGGAAGATCATCACCAAGATTTTGTTCCCCGCCGTGCTGCCCTACATGCTGACCGGCGTGCGCCTGGCCGTGGGCACTGCGTGGCTGGTGATCGTTGCCGCCGAGATGCTGACCGGCGGCGTGGGCATCGGTTTCTGGGTGTGGGACGAGTGGAACAACCTCAACGTCAAGAACATCATCATTGCCATCTTCGTGATCGGCATCGTCGGGCTGCTGCTCGAATACGCCCTGGTCAAGCTGGCCACGGCCTTCACGTTCGAAGAGGTGAAATCATGAACGCATCGCTGACCACCAAGTTCATCGAGGTCCAGGGCGTAGCGCAGACCTTCAAGACAGCCAAGGGCCTGTTCCCGGCGCTGCGCGATATCCACCTGACGATTGCCAAGGGCGAGTTCGTGGCGCTCATCGGGCATTCGGGCTGCGGCAAATCCACGCTGCTCAACCTGATCGCGGGCCTGACCACGCCCACGCACGGCGCGCTGCTGTGCGCCAACAAGGAAATCCGTGGCCCTGGGCCCGAGCGCGCCGTGGTGTTCCAGAACCACTCGCTGCTGCCCTGGCTGACCTGCTTTGACAACGTGCACCTGGCAGTGGAGCGCGTGTTTGGCAAAACCGAAAGCAAGGCCCAGCTGCTGGCCCGCACCGATGCGGCGCTGGCGCTGGTGGGCCTCGCGCACGCAGCGCAAAAGCGCCCCGGCGAGATCTCGGGCGGCATGAAGCAGCGCGTGGGCATTGCACGGGCGCTGTGCATGGAACCGCAGGTGCTGCTGATGGACGAGCCCTTTGGCGCGCTCGACGCCCTCACCCGCGCCAAGCTGCAGGACGAGCTGCTGGAGATCGTGGCACGCACGCACAGCACCGTGGTGATGGTGACGCACGACGTGGACGAGGCGGTGCTGCTGTCCGACAAGATCGTGATGATGACCAACGGCCCGGCCGCCACCATTGGCGAGGTGCTGGCCGTCGATTTGCCGCGCCCGCGCAAGCGCGTGGAACTGGCCGAAAACCCGCGCTATGTGCATTGCCGCAAGGCCGTGATCGACTTTCTGTACACCCGCCAGGGGCATGTGGAAAAAGCGGCCTGACAGCACCCTGCCCACGCCCAATGCCCCCGGCCTCACAGCCGGGGCATTGGGCGTTCAGCGACCGCCGCCGGTGATGTAGTGCTCGAGCTGCTCGATGATGAATTTCTGCTCGGAAATGATGTCCTTGACCAGGTCGCCAATGGAGATCAGCCCCACCAGCTTGCCAGCATCGACCACCGGCAGGTGGCGCAGGCGGTTTTCGGTCATGAGCGCCATGCACTCCTGGCTGGTCTGGTTGGGGCTCACATACATCACCGCCGTCGTCATGACATCGCGCACCAGCGTGGCAGTGGACTTGCGCCCCAGCAGGGCGATCTTGCGGGCGTAATCGCGCTCGGTGACGATGCCGACGATGGTGTCGCCCTCCATCACCAGCAGCGCCCCGATGCGCTTGTCGGCCATGCGCTGGAGCGCATCGAACACCGAGTCTTGCGGGGCGATGGCGTAAACGGTGTGGTCGCTCTTGGATTTGAGAATTTCAGCAACGGCTGTCATGAAGGGCCTCCCTACAAAAATGATGGCGGACGTGAAAGAGTTTCAACGCATCCTGCCTTGTGCGCAACACCGGCAGCGTCAAGGGTCCTGTCTGGCAGCATCTGGCACCGCCACTCCCCTGCTTGGCGTTGACCATATTTTTGGGCCATTCTGGCCAAAAACGTTTCCCCATAAAGCACCAATAGCGCTCAAAAGCAGAGCAGATGGGTGGCGCCCTAGCGCCGCCCGCCCAGCAGGCCGCCGCCCATCTTGAGCAGGTCGCCCAGCCCTACCTGGCCGTCACCGTCCTGGTCGAGCAGGCTGCCCAGCAAGCCGCCACCCAGGCCGCCCTGCTGCTGCACGCGCGCCTGCTCCTGGCCCAGCGCCTGCCCCAGGCCGCCAGCGTCCATGCCGCCCGCGCTCATGCGCTGCGCCAGGAACGACATCACGATGGGCGCCAGCATCTGCAGCAACTGCCCGGCGTTCGCCCCCAGCCCCGTGACCTGGCCCAGGCCGGCCTCGGCACGCTGCTGGTTGCCACCGAAGATGTGGCCCAGGATGGCCGCGCCATCGGGCCGGCCGCCACCACCGCCTGCACCACCGCCTGCAGCACCACTGCCCAGCAGCGAACCGAGCAGGCCGCCCAGGTCGGGGCCGCCGCTGTGGTCGCGCTGCAAGGCGCCAAAAAGGTCCATGGCGCCCTGGGGCTGGGCCGCATTGCGGCCCAGTGTGCCCAGCAGCAGCGGCAGGGCCGCGCCCACGGCGTCCTCGGCCTGCGCCGGGCTGGTGCCGAGTTGCTGGGCCATCTGCTGCAGCGGCGCACCCTGAAGCTGGGCCATCAATTCGTCAACAAGGGAGGCAGGGGAGTTCATGACAGGCATCCTTTCAAAAAATGCATGGGCCACCGGGCCCGGCAGACATGGTAGGCCCAATGGGTGACATCGAAGTGCACGGTGCCCCCTTGCCAAGCCAACAACCGGGTCAGGAACAAGGGATTTACCCCTTATTACAATCAGGGTTAACCCTTGATTTGTTGCAGCCCACCCGGCCGTTGCAGACCATCGCACGCTGTGCGCGCCCACCTGCGCGCTGTGCACGCCCATCGCCACGTACCGCGCGGCATTCACGGGCCCTCCCCCATTCGACTTTTCCGCAGCCGTTGCGCTGCCCCGCGTGCTGCACGCCAGCACCGCACCGCCGCGACCGCTGCGCCTTTCAAGGATATGCACCATGCAGGCCATCGCCCGTCTGAGCCAGTTCGTGGGCAAGACTTTTGCCATCTGGGTTCTTCTGTTCGCCGTGCTGGCGTTCTATGCCCCCGCCCAATTCAAGTGGATCGGCCCCTACATCGTGCCGCTGCTGGGCATCATCATGTTCGGCATGGGCCTGACGCTGTCCAAGGACGATTTCAAGGAAGTCGCCAAGCGCCCGCTGGACGTGGCCATCGGCGTGCTGGGCCAGTTCATCATCATGCCGAGCCTGGCCTGGGCGCTTTCCAAGGCGCTGAACCTGCCGCCCGAGGTGGCCGTGGGCGTGATCCTGGTGGGCTGCTGCCCCGGGGGCACGGCGTCGAACGTGATGACCTTCCTGGCGCGCGGCGACGTGGCGCTGTCGGTGGCCATCACATCGGTGACCACGCTGCTGGCGCCGGTGGTGACGCCCGCCCTCATCTACCTGCTGGCCAGCCAGTGGCTGGAAGTGAGCGCCTCGGCCATGTTCTGGTCCATCGTGCAGGTGGTGGTGCTGCCGATCGCCTTCGGCGTGCTGGCGCAATCGCTGCTGCGCGACAAGGTGAAGGCGGCCGTTTCGGTGCTGCCGCTGGTGTCGGTGGCCGCCATCGTGGCCATCGTGGCGGCGGTGGTGGCCGGCAACCAGGCCCGCATTGCCACCAGCGGCCTGATGATCTTTGCCGTGGTGGTGCTGCACAACAGCCTGGGCCTGCTGCTGGGCTACTGGCTGGGCAAACTCACGGGCATGGAGGTCTCCAGGCGCAAGGCCTTGTCGATCGAGGTGGGCATGCAGAACTCGGGCCTGGGCGTGGCGCTGGCCACGGCGCATTTTTCGCCCCTGGCCGCCGTGCCCAGCGCCATCTTCAGCGTGTGGCACAACATCTCGGGCCCGCTGGTGGCCACGCTGTTCCAGCGCTTTCGCAACGAAGACAACGCCACAGCGCCCTCCAAGCCTGCCTGATTGGCAGGCCCCCATGGGCCAAGCCGCGCCAGCGCTGAACGGGCGCCCACGGCACGGCCGGCGATGCCGGGCGATCGTCGGCCCGCCGGGGGCGCTGCCACGCTGGTCACAGTACGCCATCCCCTTGGGCGCCCGGGGCTTCCATGCCCTCGCGCTTTTTGCGTCAAAATGTTTTGCCAAACAGGACTGCGCGCGCCCATGACAACTCTTTTCCCCGACCAGCTGCCTGCCCCCACGCCGTCCGCCCTCCATCCACCCCCTCAGCCCTCCCGTTCGCACCGCCACCTGGCTTCGGCCACGCTGGTGGTGCTCGCCCTGCTGCTGGGTGCCTGCTCCGACAAGGCGCCACCGGTGGCGCCGAAGGGGCCGGCGGAAGTGGGCGTGGTCACCCTCCAGCCCGAGCGCCGGACCGTCACCACCGAACTGCCCGGCCGCACCAGCGCCTACCTCAGCGCCGAAATCCGCCCGCAGGTGGGCGGCATCGTGCAGCAGCGCCTGTTCACCGAAGGCGCCCAGGTCAAGGCCGGCCAGCCGCTGTACCAGCTCGACGCTTCCAGCTACCAGGTGGCGCTGGCCAGCGCCGAGGCCACGCTGGCCAAGGCGCAGGCCAACGTGGGCACGGCCGAGGTCAACGCCCGGCGCAATGCCGAGCTGGTGAAGATCGATGCGGTGAGCCGGCAGGTGCATGACGACAGCCAGGCGGCCCTGGTGCAGGCCCGCTCCGACCTGGCCGTTGCCCGCGCCGCGCTGGACAACGCCCGCATCAACCTGGGCTACACCCGCATCAAGGCGCCGATCGCGGGCCGCACCACCACGTCCACCGTCACCCCTGGCGCGCTGGTCACCGCCAACCAGGCCGCCGCGCTCACCACCATCTCGCAACTCGATCCGCTGTATGTGGATGTCACCCAGTCCAGCACCGAGGTGCTGCGCCTCAAAAGCGACCTGGCGCGCGGGCGCATCCAGAAAAGCGGCCAGGCCGAGGCGCAAATCACCCTGCAGCTGGAAGACGGCAGCCGCTACCCCCACCCCGGCAAGCTGCAGTTTGCCGGGGTGAGCGTGAACCCGGGCACCGGCGCCGTGACGCTGCGCGCCGTGGTGCCCAACCCCGACGGCCTGCTCATGCCCGGCATGTATGTGCGTGCGGTGCTGGAAACCGGCATCAACGCGCAGGCGCTGCTGGTGCCCCAGCAGGGCGTGAACCGCGACACGGCCGGCAACGCCAGCGTGCTGCTGGTCACCGCGGACGACAAGATCGAACGGCGCAAGATCACCGTCGAAGCAGCCGTGGGCAACCGCTGGCTGGTGGGCAGCGGGCTGGCTGCGGGCGACCGCGTGGTGGTGGATGGCTTTCAGCGCATCAAGCCCGGCGATACCGTGAAGCCGACCGAGGTGGCGCCCAAGCCGATGGCAGCGCCGGCTCCTGCGGCCGCAACGCCTGCGGCCCCTGCAGCTTCGGCCGCATCGGCCGCACGCTGAGGGCCGGCCCGCCATGGCACAGTTCTTCATCAACCGGCCCATCTTTGCATGGGTCATCGCCATCATCATCATGCTGGCCGGCGCCATGTCGATCAAGACATTGCCGCTGGAGCAATACCCCGACATCGCGCCGCCGCGCGTGTCGATCAGTGCCCTGTACACCGGTGCGTCGGCCAAGACGGTCGAGGAATCGGTCACGCAGGTGATCGAGCAGCAGCTCAAGGGCCTGGACAACCTGATCTACATGGGCTCGACCAGCGACGCCTCGGGCAGTTCGCGCACCACGCTCACCTTCAATGCCGGCACCAACATCGACGTGGCGCAGGTGCAGGTGCAAAACAAGCTGCAGCAGGCCATGTCGCGCCTGCCGCCGGCCGTGCAAAGCCGGGGGGTCACCGTCACCAAGGGCGGCAACGACTACCTGATGATCATCACCTTCACCTCGCCCGACCCGAGCGTGTCGCAGGTGGACATTGGCGACTACATCACCAGCAACCTGGTGGACGTGATCAGCCGCATCGACGGCGTCGGCGACGTGCTCACGCTGGGCACCGGCTATGCCATGCGCGTGTGGCTCGATCCGGGCAAGCTCGAAAAATATGCGCTCATGCCGTCCGATATCGGCAGCGCCATCAATGCGCAGAACGCGCAGGTGTCGGCGGGCCAGCTGGGGGCCCTGCCCGCCGTGGGCGAGCAGCAGCTCAATGCCACCATCACGGCGCGCAGCAAGCTGCAGACGAAAGAAGAGTTCGAGCAGATCGTGCTCAAGTCCACCACCGACGGCGCCGCCGTGCGCCTCAAGGACGTGGCACGCATCGAGCTGGGCGCGGAAAACCTCACCATCACCTCGCGCCTGAACGGCCGGCCCGGCGCCGGCATGGGCGTGGTGCTGGCCGACAGCGCCAACGCCATGGCCGTGGCCACGGCCGTCAACGCCAAGATCGCCGAGCTGCAGCCGTTTTTCCCCTACCAGCTCAAGCCCTTCACCAGCTACGACACCACGCCGTTCGTCAGCGCTTCCATCGACGAGGTGGTCAAGGCCCTGCTCGAAGCCATGCTGCTGGTGGTGCTGGTGATGTATGTGTTCCTGCAGAACTTCCGCGCCACGCTGATTCCGGCCATTGCCGTGCCCGTGGTGCTGCTGGGAACTTTCGGGGTGCTGTCGGCAGCGGGTTTCTCGATCAACACGCTCACCATGTTCGGCCTGGTGCTGGCCATCGGCCTGCTGGTGGACGACGCCATCGTGGTGGTGGAAAACGTCGAGCGCGTGATGAGCGAGGAAGGCTTACCCCCTAAGGAGGCCACGCGCAAGTCGATGGCCGAGATCACGCCCGCCCTCGTGGGTATTGCGCTCACGCTGTCGGCGGTGTTCATCCCCATGGCGTTCTTTGGCGGCTCCACCGGCGTGATCTACCGGCAGTTTTCCATCACCATCGTGTCGGCCATGGTGCTGTCGGTGCTGGTGGCCCTGACGCTCACGCCCGCGCTGTGCGCCACCTTGCTCAAGCCCATTGCCAAGGGGCAGCACAGTCCCTTTGGCGCACCGCGCAAGGGCCTTGCGGGCTGGATCGACCGCTTTTTTGTCGGCTTCAACCACCGCTTCGACCGCACGGCCGACAGCTACCAGCGCGGCGTGGGCGGCGTGGTGCGCCGGGGCAAACGCATGATGCTGGTGTACCTGCTGATCTGCGCGGGCATGGCGGTGCTGTTCTTGCGCCTGCCCACGTCGTTCCTGCCCAATGAGGACCAGGGCGCGATCTCGGTGCAGATCACCCTGCCGCCGGGCTCTTCCAACGCGCGGCTGCAGGCCGTGATGGCGCAGGTGCAAAAGTACTTTGCTGCCCAGCCCGATGTGATCAGCTTCAACTCCATCACCGGCTCGGGCGGCGACCAGAGCTCGGCGCGCGGCTTTGTGCGGCTGACCAACTGGAGCCAGCGCAAGCGCGCCGACCAGAGCGCCGACGCCATTGCGCGCAAGGCCACCAAGGACCTGGCCGCCATCCGCGATGCGCGCATCTTCGTGCTGCTGCCGCCAGCCGTGCGCGGGCTGGGGGCCAATGCGGGGTTCAATTTCCAGCTCAAGGACCTGAACGGCCTGGGCCACGACGCGCTGGTGGCTGCACGCGACAAGGTGCTGGACCTGGCCGCCAAGCGCCCCGAGCTGAGCAACACGCGCAGCACCAACCTCGATGACACCGCGCAGCTGGGCGTGGACATCGACGACAGCAAGGCCGGCGCCCTGGGCCTGGCCACGGTGGACGTGAACAACACCCTGTCGAGCGCGCTGGGCGGCACCTATGTGAACGACTTTCTGAACAAGGGGCGCGTCAAGCGCGTGTACATGCAGGGCGATGCGCCGTTTCGCATGCTGCCGCAGGACGTGGCCCCCTGGACGGTACGCAACAACCAGGGGCAGATGGTGCCGTTCTCGGCGTTTTCGAGCACCCGCTGGACCTATGGCTCGCCGCAGCTGCAGCGCTACAACGGCGCCCCCAGCTATGAGTTCGTGGGCAATGCGGCCGCGGGCGTGAGCTCGGGCGTGGCCATGGCGGCAGTCGAAGACATCATGAAGGAAATGCCGCCCGGCATTGGCTACGAATGGACGGGCGCCTCGTTCCAGGAGCGGCTCTCGGGCTCGCAGGCACCGCTGCTGTATGCGGTGTCGATCCTGTTCGTGTTCTTGTGCCTGGCTGCGCTGTATGAAAGCTGGTCGGTGCCGTTCTCGGTGATTCTGGTGGTGCCGCTGGGCATTGTCGGGGCCTTGCTGGGCATCGGTTTTCGCGGGCTGTCGAACGACGTGTACTTTCAGGTGGGCCTGCTCACCACCGTGGGGCTGTCGTCCAAGAACGCCATCCTGATCGTGGAATTTGCCACCCAGCTGCAGGAGCGCGGCCGCAGCGTGGTGGACGCCACGCTGGAGGCCGTGCGGCTGCGTCTGCGGCCCATCTTGATGACCTCGCTGGCCTTTGGTTTCGGCGTGCTGCCGCTGGCCCTGGGCACGGGTGCCGGTGCTGGCGGCCGCCAGGCCATTGGCACGGCCGTGCTGGGCGGCATGGTGTCGGCCACCGTGCTGGGCATCTTTTTTGTGCCGGTGTTCTTTGTGCTGATTCGCGGTTACTTTGCCGACCGCGCAGCCAGACAATTGGCCAGTGAAACTGGAGCCGCCGCATGAGCCGCCCCCCCCTGATCGCCCCCCGCCACACCGTGGGCGCCCTGGCGCTGCTGGCACTGCTGACGCTGGCGGGCTGCACCAGCCTCGCACCCGACTATGCGCGCCCCGCGCTGCCCGTGCCGGCCACACTGCCGGGCGCCGAGGGGCAGCCCGGCACCCCTGTGCCCGATTCCGGCCCCATGGGCTGGCAGGATTTCCTGCAGGAGCCGCGCCTGCGCGAGCTGGTGGCGCTGGCGCTGCAGAACAACCGTGACCTGCGCGTAGCCGTGCTGGCCATCGAAAAAGCCCGCGCGCAATACGGCGTGGAGCAGTCCAACCGCTTCCCCGCCGTGGGGGCCACCGGCGCCGGCACGCGCGCACGCACCGCCCGGGACCTGACCACCAGCGGCCGCTCGCCCATCAGCAGCCAGTACAGCGCGCAGCTCGGGTTCAGCAGCTACGAGATCGACCTGTTTGGCCGCGTGAAAAACCTCAACGAGGCCGCGCTGCAGGAATTCTTGCGCACCACCGAAAGCCGCCGCAGCGTGCAGCTGAGCCTGGTGGCCGAGGTGGCCAATGCCTGGCTCACGCTGGATGCCGATGGCCGGCGCCTGCGACTGGCGCAAGACACGCTGCGCAGCCGCCAGAAGTCGTTTGAGCTGACCGAGCGCAGCCACGCGCTGGGCGCAGCCTCGGGCCTCACGCTGGCGCAAGCCCAGACCACCGTGGACGCGGCCCGCACCGACGTGGCCGCCTTCACCAGCCAGGTGGCGCGCGACCGCAATGCGCTGGCCCTGCTGGTGGGCGCGCCCGTGCCCGCCGCACTGCTGCCCGAGGGGGTGGACACGGCCGCATCGGCATCCACAGAGCCCGCAGCCACCCGCGCCGCACCCGCCGCCGCCCTGCTGGCCGTGCCGGCCGGCCTGCCCTCATCGGTGCTGCTGAACCGCCCCGACGTGCGCGCGGCCGAATACACGCTGCGCGGCGCCTACGCCAGCATTGGCGCGGCGCGGGCCGCGTTCTTCCCCAGCATCACGCTCACGGCGTCGGCGGGCACCGCCAGCAATGCGCTCTCGGGCCTGTTCGACGGCGGCAACGGCACCTGGAGCTTTGCGCCGCAGATCCGCCTGCCCCTCTTTGATGCGGGCCGCAACCGCGCCAACCTGCAGATCGCAGAAACCGCGCGCGAGACCGCCGTTGCCCAGTACGAAAAGGCCGTGCAGACCGCGTTCCGCGAAGTGGCCGATGCCCTGGCCGACCGCGCCACGCTGGCCGAGCGCCTGCAGGCCCAGCAATCGCTGCAGGCCGCCACGCTGAAGGCACTGCAGCTGTCCGAAGCCCGCTACCGCCTGGGCGCAGACAGCTACCTGCCTGTACTGGACGCCCAGCGCTCGCTCTACAGCGCGCAGCAGACGCTGATCGCGCTGGCACTGGCGGAGCAGGCCAACCGGATCACGCTGTACAAGGTGCTGGGGGGTGGCTGGAGCGACGACACCGCGGGCGGCACGGCAACGCCCGGCTCCTGAAGGGGGGCGCTTTCGCGTCCACCCGACGGGGAATCCCCCGTGGAGTGCCCATGCACCAAGCTGGCACGGCCGCCACGCAGGCCTTGCACCGATATCGACCCCGGCTCTGACCTTGCTTTTAACTTGATAGCTGCAAACGCTTTCCAAACAAGCGCTGCAGCACGGTTTCACTTAAACCACCCCTTTTCATCATCGCTGGCACAGGCCTTGCATAACCCTGGGCGTGGCCGAGGTAGGCCACCTGTTGAGCCCGGTGCAATGGCGGATCGGGCTGACGAAGACGATGGCGTCCCTGCGGGAGCGCTGGCTGCAAAGCCGGTGCACCGCGCGGACGCCTTTTTGTTTTTCCGAAACGCCTACGGGGGTCACGATGAAAAAATCCAGGCTGGTGATGGTGGGAAATGGCATGGCCGGCGTCCGCTCGCTCGAAGAGCTGCTGAAGATTGCGCCCGACCTCTACGACATCACGGTGTTCGGTGCCGAACCGCACCCCAACTACAACCGCATCCTGCTGTCTCCCGTGCTCGCGGGCGAACAGACCATCGACGAGATCATCCTCAACGACTGGGCTTGGTACCAGGACAACCACATCACGCTGCACACCGGCTTTACCGTGACCGACGTGGACCGCGTGCACCGCACCGTGCGCGCCACCAACGCCGCGGGCGAAACCATCACCGCCGAATACGACCGCCTGATCATGGCCACGGGCTCCAACCCGTTCATCCTGCCCATCCCCGGCAAGGACCTCAAGGGTGTGCTGGCCTACCGCGACATTGCCGACACGCAGGCCATGATCGATGCCGCAGCCACCTACCAGCACGCCGTCGTCATCGGCGGCGGCCTGCTGGGGCTGGAGGCCGCCAACGGCCTCATGAAGCGCGGCATGCAGGTGACGGTGGTGCATGTGGGCGACTGGCTGATGGAGCGCCAGCTCGACGACGTGGCCGGCAAGATGCTGCAGAAGTCGCTGGCCGAGCGCGGCATGCAGTTTCTGATGAAGGCGCAGACGCAGGAGCTGGTGGGCAACGCCGAAGGCCGCGTGGCCAGCGTCAGGTTCAAGGACGGCACCGAGGTGCCCGCCGACCTGGTGGTGATGGCCGTGGGCATCCGCCCCAACACGCAGCTCGCCGAAAAGATGCGCCTGCATGTGAACCGGGGCATCGTGGTGAGCGACACGCTGCAGACCACCACCGACGCGCGCATCTACGCCGTGGGCGAATGCGCAGCGCACCGGGGCATTGCCTATGGCCTGGTGGCCCCGCTGTTCGAGCAGGGCAAGGTGCTGGCCAACCACCTGGCCGAGTTCGGCATTGGCCGCTACCAGGGCTCGCTCACCTCCACCAAGCTCAAGGTCACGGGCATCGACCTGTTTTCAGCGGGCGACTTCCAGGGCGGCGAGAACACCGAAGAGATCGTGATGAGCGACCCCTTTGGCGGCGTGTACAAGAAGCTGGTGCTCAAGGACGACAAGCTCGTGGGCGCCTGCCTGTACGGCGACACGGTGGACGGCAGCTGGTACTTCAAGCTGCTGCGCGACGGCCGCACGGTGAACGACATCCGCGACAAGCTGATGTTTGGCGAAAGCAACATCGGCGACGCAGGCCACCAGGGCCAGAACAAGGCCGCCGCCATGGCCGACAGCGACGAGGTCTGCGGCTGCAACGGCGTGACCAAGGGCGCCATCTGCAAGGCCATCAAGGACAAGGGCCTGTTCACGCTCGATGAAGTGCGCAAGCACACCAAGGCCAGCGCATCGTGCGGCTCGTGCACCGGCCTGGTCGAGCAGATCATCATGTTCACCGCGGGCGGCGACTACAGCGCCACGCCCAGGACCAAGGCGATCTGCGGCTGCACCGACCACGGCCACCAGGCGGTGCGCGAGGCGATCCGCGCCAACAAGCTGCTCTCGATTGCCGACGTTTTTCACTTCATGGAGTGGAAGACACCCAACGGCTGCGCCACCTGCCGCCCGGCCGTCAACTACTACCTCATCAGCACCTGGCCCAAGGACGCCCGGGACGACCCACAAAGCCGCGCCATCAACGAGCGCAGCCACGCCAACATCCAGAAGGATGGCACCTACAGCGTGATCCCGCGCATGTGGGGCGGCGAAACCACGGCCGACGAGCTGCGCCGCATTGCCGATGCGGTGGACAAGTACAACATCCCCACCGTCAAGGTGACGGGCGGCCAGCGCATCGACCTCTTGGGCGTGAAGAAGGAAGACCTGCAGGCCGTGTGGAAGGACATCGGCATGCCCAGCGGCCACGCCTACGCCAAGGCCCTGCGCACGGTGAAGACCTGTGTGGGCAGCGAATGGTGCCGCATGGGCACGCAGGACAGCACCCAGATGGGCAAGGACCTGGAGCGCGCCATGTGGCGCATGTACGCGCCGCACAAGGTCAAGTTTGCCGTGAGCGGCTGCCCGCGCAATTGCGCCGAGGCCGGCATCAAGGACGTGGGCATCATCGGCGTGGACAGCGGCTGGGAGATGTACGTGGCCGGCAACGGCGGCATCAAGACCGAGGTGGCGCACTTCTTCACCAAGCTGAAAACCGCCGAGGAAGTGCTGGAGTACACCGGCGCGTTCTGCGAGCTGTACCGCCAGGAAGGCTGGTACCTGGAGCGCACCGTGCACTACGTGAACCGCGTGGGCCTCGATTACGTGAAAAAACGCATCCTGGAAGACCACGCCGGCCGCCAGGCGCTGTGGGAGCAGCTGCAGTTCGCGCTCGATGGCGAGCCCGATCCGTGGTTCGAGCTGGACAAGGCAGCGGTGGACCAGCGGCAGTTCATCCCGATTGCCGCGGTCTGAAAGTTTTCATCTCACAAGTGCCCTCGGCGTTTTACCGACAGGCGCAAGAAGCCACAAAAGGAATAGCAATGACCGAATGGACATCCATCTGCCGCGTGGACGATATCCCCGTGCTGGGCTCGCGCCGCGTGGCCCGCGCAAAAGGCCTGGACGTGGCGGTGTTCCGCAGCGCGTCCAATGAGATCTTTGCCTTGCTTGACCGCTGCCCGCACAAGGGCGGCCCCCTGAGCCAGGGCATCGTTTTCGGCACCAGCGTGGCCTGCCCCATGCACAACTGGACCATTGGCCTGTGCGACGGCCAGGCCGCCGCCCCCGACGAGGGCTGCACGCCCCCATTTCAGGTGCGGGTGGAGGACGGCACCGTGCTGCTCAACACCCACGAACTGGCCCACCACGCCGTGAGCGAAACACGCCCCATCGCAGGGCCGCAACGGCGCACCCCGGCGGCGTGATCCCACGCCAGCCCAGCTGGCTTGCCACGCTTAGCGTGCAGGCCGGCATCCACCGCACCCTTGGCAACCCTGGCACCGCTCCCAGACAGACCGCAGAAAGAAACCCATGGCCTATCTCGTCCCGTCCGAATTCGTCACCAAAATGGTGGACGCCGGCGAATCCAAGATCTACATGTCCACCCGCGACGCCCTGATCCGCGCCTATATGGCGGGCGCCATCCTGGCGCTGGCAGCGGTGTTCGCCGTCACAGCCACCGTCATGTCGGGCTCGGCACTGGTGGGTGCCATCCTGTTCCCGGTGGGTTTTTGCATGCTCTACCTGCTGGGCTTTGACCTGTTGACCGGCGTGTTCGTGCTGACGCCGCTGGCCTGGCTGGACAAGCGCCCGGGGGTCACCATCCAGGCCATCCTGAAGAACTGGGGCCTGGTGTTTACCGGCAACTTCCTGGGCGCGCTGACCGTCGCCTTCATGATGTCCTTCATCTTCACCTATGGTTTTTCGGTGGCGCCGAATGAAATCGGCACAAAGATCGGCCATATCGGCGAGGCGCGCACCCTGGGTTATGCCCAATACGGCCTGATGGGCTGGCTCACCATCTTCATCCGCGCCATGCTGTGCAACTGGATGGTGTCCACCGGGGTCGTGGGCGCCATGATCTCCACCACCGTCAGCGGCAAGGTGATTGCGATGTGGATGCCCATCATGCTGTTCTTCGCCATGACCTTCGAGCACTCGGTGGTGAACATGTTCCTGTTCCCCTCGGGCCTGATGATGGGCGGCAACTTCTCGATCCTCGACTACTTCATCTGGAACGAGATCCCCGTGGTGCTGGGCAATCTGGTCGGCGGCCTGGCCTTTACCGGGCTCACGCTGTACGCCACCCACATCAAGACCGCCCCCAAGCGCAAGCTCGTCTGAGCCCCCCGCATCCGTCGGGTGCCAACGCGGCGATGCTCCTGCTGTCCCGCACCCGAAACCCCGAACGAATGGCGCGCCAATGAGCGACACCCTGAAAGTGAGCATTGGCCAGCACTCGGACAAGGGGTGCCAGGAGGTCAACCAGGATTTCCACGGCGCCTGCGTGCCACAGGGGCAGGCACTGGCCGCCAAGGGGGTGGTGGCGGCCCTGGCCGATGGCATCAGCAGCAGCGATGTCAGCCAGATCGCCAGCGCCGCCGCGGTGCACGGGTTGCTCCAGGACTACTACTGCACCTGCGACGCCTGGAGCGTCAAGCGCTCGGCACAGTGCGTGCTGGCGGCCACCAACTCGTGGCTGCACGCACAAACCCAGCGCAGCCCCTACCGCTTCGACAAAGACCGGGGCTATGCCTGCACCCTCAGCGCGCTGATCATCAAATCCACCACCGCACACCTGTTTCATGTGGGCGACACGCGCATCTACCGCGTGCAGGGCAAGGCACTGGAGCAGTTGACCGAAGACCACCGGGTATGCCTCCCGGACGGGCAGATCTACCTGGGCCGTGCGCTCGGGATTCAGCCGCAGCTGGAGGTGGACTACCAGGCCCTGCCGGTAGAGCCCGCAGACACCTTCGTGCTGACCACCGATGGGGTGCATGAACATGTCAGCGCCAGCTTCATCACGCAGGCCATTGAAGCCCACGCAGACAATCTGGACCAGGCCGCCCGCACCATCGTGGACGAAGCCCTGCGCTGCGGCAGCGACGACAACCTGACCCTGCAGATCGTGCGCATCGATGCGCTGCCCCACCAGGACGCCAGCGAACTGCAGCGCCAGCGGGCCGCACTGCAGTTGCCGCCCATTCTGGAGCCCCGCACCCTGCTGGACGGCTACCAGATCGTGCGCGAGCTGCACGGCAGCCACCGCAGCCACATCTACCTGGCCATCGACACCGACAGCGGGCAGAAGACGGTGCTCAAGACACCCTCCATCGACCTGCAGGACAACGCCGCCAGCCTGGACCGCTTTCTGATGGAAGAATGGATTGCGCGGCGCATTCACAGCCCCCATGTGCTGCGGCCCGCCCCCCCGGGGCGCAAGCGCGGGTACCTCTACGTGGCAATGGAGTACGTGCAGGGGCAAACCTTGGCCCAGTGGATGATTGACAACCCCAGGCCCGAACTCTCGGTGGTGCGCGACATCGTGGAGCAGATCGCAAGCGGCCTGCAGGCCTTTCACCGCATGGAGATGCTGCACCAGGACCTGCGGCCCGAGAACATCATGATCGACACCGCGGGCACCGTGAAGATCATCGACTTTGGCGCGGTCCATGTCGCCGGCCTGGCCGAGAGCGCGGTGCCCGGGGCCGGCGACACCGTTCCGGGCACCTTGCAATACGCGGCCCCCGAATACTTTCTGGGCGAGCCCGGCACGCCGCAATCGGACCTGTTCTCGCTTGGCGTGATCACCTACCAGATGCTCACCGGGCGGCAGCCCTATGGCACGCAGGTGGCCGGGATCCGCACCCGGGCGGCACTCATGCAGCTGCACTACGCCAGCGCGCTCGATGAACACCGCGCCATTCCGGCCTGGATGGACGCCGTGCTGCGGCGTGCCGTCCACCCCAACCCGCTCAAAAGGCAGGAAGCCTTGTCCGAGTTCGTGCACGATCTGCGGCAACCGGGTGCAGCCTATCTCGGCCGCGCCCGCCCGCCACTGTATGAGCGCAACCCGATGGTGTTCTGGCGCGCCATGGCGCTCGTTCTCGGGGCCGTCGTGGTGGTTCTGCTGGCGGTGATTCAACACCTGCGCTGACACCAGCGCCCCCGGGCAAGGCACGGCTTTGCGCCCGCTCACGCACCCCTCCCGTCCTGGAGCGCCCCGATGCACCAGGCTGGTGCCAGCCACCTGCCCCTGCTCCCCCGGATCGGCTCCAGTCCGGTGCCCGGAGGCGTGGGGGCTGGCACATGTATTGCGTTACCTGTGCGAAGGCCCCGGCAGGGGCCAGTGAACCCGGGGTGCAATGGCGCAGCCAGGGGGCACACGGACGAAGGCGTCTGCACCTGCGGCTGCGAAACCTCGAAGCCGCAGGGTGTGGACGCCTTTTTTTGCGATTTGCCTTGGGGGTTTCAATGAAAAATTTCAGACAGACGGTGGGGAGCCCCGCGGACTTGCCTCTGGAGTACGGCACAGAACCCTTTGTCCTGCGTTCCATGCAAGAAACTCCATCCACCTGCCCCTACTGCGGCGTAGGCTGCGGTGTGATCATCGAAAGCACCGGCAGCCAGATCACCGGCGTGCGTGGCGACCCGAACCACCCCGCCAACTTCGGCCGCCTGTGCACCAAGGGCTCCACCCTGCACCTCACAGCCACCAGCCCCATCACCCTGCAGACCCGCCTGCTGCAACCGCTGCACCGCGCGCAACGCGGCAACAAACCGCAGCCGCTGCCATGGGATGCCGCACTGGCCATGGCGGCAGACCGATTCGCCACCACCGTCACACAGCACGGCCCCGACGCCGTGGGGTTCTACGTCAGCGGCCAGCTGCTCACCGAGGACTACTACGTTTTCAACAAACTGGCCAAGGGCCTGATCGCCACCAACAACATCGACACCAACTCGCGCCTGTGCATGAGCAGCGCCGTGGCGGGCTACAAGCAGACCCTGGGCGCTGACGCCCCGCCCGCCTGCTACGACGACGTGCACCACGCACAGTGCCTGTTCATCGTGGGCAGCAATGCGGCGTGGGCACACCCCGTGCTGTTTCGCCGCATCGAGGACGCGCGCGCCGCCAACCCCGGCATGAAGGTCATCGTGGCCGACCCGCGCCGCACCGACACGGCCGGCATGGCCGACCTGTTCCTGCCCATTCAGCCCGGCAGCGACGTGATGCTGTTCAACGGCATGCTGCACCTGATGCTGTGGGAGGGCTGGGTCGATACCCACTACATCGCCGCGCACACCACGGGCTTTGACGCACTCAAGGCCCTGGTGCGCGAAGCCACGCCCGAACGCGTGGCCCAGGTGTGCGGCATTTCGGTGGCCGATCTCACCACTGCGGCCCAATGGTTTGCGATGTCGAAAGCAACGCTGAGTCTTTACTGCCAGGGCTTGAACCAGAGCAGCAGCGGCACCGCCAAGAACGCCGCGCTCATCAACCTGCACCTGGCCACCGCGCAGATCGGCAAACCCGGCGCAGGCCCGTTCAGCCTGACGGGCCAGCCCAACGCCATGGGCGGGCGCGAAGTGGGCGGCCTGGCCAATTTGCTCAGCGCGCACCGCGACCTGGCCAACCCGGCGCACCGCGCCGAGGTGGCCGCGCTGTGGGGCGTGGCCGATGTGCCCAGCCAACCCGGCAAGACGGCGGTGGAGATGTTCCAGGCCGCCGCAGACGGCGAGATCAAGGCGCTGTGGATTGCCTGCACCAACCCCGCGCAAAGCATGCCCGACCAGGCCACCGTGCGCCGCGCCCTGCAGCGCGCCGAGTTCGTGGTGGTGCAGGAAGCCTTTGCCACGGCCGAAACCTGCGCATACGCCGACCTGCTGCTGCCCGCCACCACCTGGGGCGAGAAGACCGGCACGGTGACCAACAGCGAGCGCCGCATCTCGCGCGTGCGCTCTGCCGTGCCCGCGCCCGGCCAGGCGCGCCACGACTGGGCCATTGCGGTGCAGTTTGCGCACCAGCTGGAGGCACGCCTGCGGCCCGGCATGCCGACTCTGTTTCCCTATGCCACAGAGGCTGCCGATGCGGGCGCAAAGGCCGTATGGAACGAGCACCGGGAAAGCACGCGCGGGCGCGACCTGGACATCACCGGCCTGTCGTGGAACATGCTCGAATCCCAAGGCCCACAACAGTGGCCGTGTCCTGAAGGCTCCACCACCGGCAAGGCCCGCCTGTACGAAGACGGCATCTTCCCCACCGCCGACGGCCGTGCCCGCTTTGCCGCCCATGCCTGGCAACCCCTGGCCGAGCCCCGCGAATCGCGCTACCCCTTCAGCCTGACCACAGGCCGCCTGCGCGACCAGTGGCACGGCATGACCCGCACGGGCACTCTGGGACGCCTGTTCGGCCATGTGGCCGAGCCCAGCGTGCAGCTACACCCGCAGGACATGGCGCGGCGCGGCCTGCACAACGGCGACCTGGTGCAGGTGACCAGCAAACGCGGCTCCATCGTGGTGCCCGTGCAGGCCGATGCCACGCTGGGCCTGTCGCAGGCCTTCATGGCCATGCACTGGGGCAGCGAATTCCTGAGCGGCCGCTCCTCCACCGGCGAGCGCCTGGCGGGCGTGAATGCGCTCACCACCTCGGCCTTCTGCCCCACCTCCAAACAGCCCGAGCTGAAACACGCGGCCGTCAAGGTGCTCAAGGCCGAGCTGCCCTGGACGCTGCTGGCCATGGCCTGGCTGCCTGCCGAGGGTGCGCTGGCGGCGCGCAAAGCCTTGTCCGCGCTGATGGCGCAGTTTCCATTTGCCAGTTGCGTGCCCTTCAGCAACGCCACACCGCTGGATGATCCGGGCCGCGAGCGCACCGGTGTCCTGGTGCGCGCCGCCGCACACGAGGCGCCGCCCGAAGCACTGGTCGCGCAGATCGAAGCGCTGCTGGGCCTGGCGGGCGCCGACACGCTGCGCTACGCCGACAAGAAACGCGGCCAGCGCCGCGCTGCGCGCCTGGCGCGCCAGGGCGAAACCACCACGCTCGAAGGCTTGGTGCTGGCTGGCGACACCAGTGCCGAAGGCTGGCTCAAGACCCTGCTGCAAGAGGAACTGCCCGCACAAGCCTATGGCCGCCTGCTGCTGGTGCCCGGCGCCAAGGCCCCGGCAGCAGTGCAGTCGCGCGGCAAGCCGGTGTGCACCTGTTTCAATGTGACCGATGCCGCCATCACCGGCGCGCTGGCGCATTGCCACGGCACCGACAACGACCGCCTGGCCCAGTTGCAGGGCCAGCTGCACTGTGGCACCCGCTGCGGCTCGTGCCTGCCCGAGCTCAAGCGCATGGTGCGCAGCACGGGGCCACTGGCCGCGAAGCCCGCTCCCGCACAGGCCGTCATATAACCAAAAGTTCGCTGGATTGCAGGAAAATAGCCGTCCACCCCACCACTACCGCACCAGGACTTGTGCAATAGGGCTCCGGCCAGGCATTTCGGCGCAGACAGTACAAGCGTACGGCAAGCCGAAATAACGACGCCGGAGCCCTCTTTCACAAGTCCCGCCAACAAAGACCATGGGTATCAGCCAGTACATCAAGGAAATCGGCCGCGGCCCGCGTGGCGCCAAGCCCCTGGCGCGCGAGCAGGCGGCAGACCTTTTCGGCCAGGTGCTCGACGGCACGGCCTCCGACCTGGAGATCGGTGCCTTCTGCCTGGCCATGCGCATCAAGGGTGAAACGCCCGAGGAAATGTGCGGCTTTCTCGACGCCACGCACAGCCGCATGGCGTTGCTGCCCGCCAGCGACCGCCCCCTGATCGTGCTGCCCAGCTACAACGGCGCGCGCAAGCTGCCCGTGCTCACACCCTTGCTGGCGCTGCTGCTGGCACGCGAGGGCCTGCCCGTGCTGTTGCATGGCATGCGCACCGAGGCGCGCCGCACCCTGGCATCGGATGTGCTGCTGGCGCTGGGTGTTCCTGCGCTTACGGCACCTGAAAAAATCACCAATGGCCGCGTGGCCCACATCGAGACCCAGCACCTGCACGCCGGCCTGGCCCGCCTGCTGAAGGTGCGCGAGGTGGTGGGGCTGCGCAACGCGGGCCACAGCGCCGTGAAGCTGATGAACCCCTGCGCAGGCGCCGCCGTGGTGGTGACCAGCTACACCCATCCCGAGTATTACGAGATGCTGCAGGCCACCTTTGGCGCGCTGCACATGACCGCCCTGCTCTCGCGCGGCCTCGAAGGCGAAGTGGCGGCAGACCCGCGCCGCACGCCCCGCTACGACGCCTTTGTGGCCGGGGTGCACCAGCTGCTGCAAGAACAGCAACCCGGCACCGCAGCCGAGGTGCCCGGCCTGCCCACCGCGATTGACATCGAGACCACGGCGCGCTACACCCGGGACGTACTGGACGGCCGCCTGCCCGTGCCGGCGGCGCTGGCGCAGCAGGTGGAACACATCTTGCATCTGGCTGCGCAAACCACACTGCCAACACCATGAAAACCACTCCGCCCCCCGCCAGCCCGCCGCCAGCCACCTTCCAGGGAACCTGCACGCTGGTGGGCGCGGGCCCTGGCGACCCGGAGCTGCTCACCCTCAAGGCCCTCAAGGCCATCCAGGCGGCCACCGTGCTGCTGGTGGACGATCTGGTGAGCGACGCCATCGTGGCGCACGCATCGCCCACGGCGCGCATCGTCTATGTGGGCAAGCGCGGCGGCTGCCAAAGCACGCCGCAGGCCTTCATCGAAAAACTGATGCTGATGGCCGTGAACGAAGGCGAGAACGTGGTGCGCCTCAAGGGCGGCGACCCCTTCATCTTTGGCCGGGGTGGCGAAGAGGTGGAACACCTGCGTGCAGCGGGCGTGCAGGTCACCGTCATCAACGGCATCACCGCCGGTCTCGCGGGCCTGACCTCGCTGGGCGCCCCCCTCACCCACCGCGAACATGCGCACGGCGTGGTGTTCGTCACCGGCCACGCCAAGCCGGGCGACGCGGGCATCGACTGGCGCCAGCTGGCCGCCACGGCGCGCGATGCCAAGCTCACGCTGGTGATCTACATGGGCGTGAGCGGCGCCGCGCACATCGAGCACGAGCTGCTCACCGGCCTGCCCGCCAGCACGCCCGTGGCCATCATCCAGCACGCCAGCCTGCCGCACCAGCGGTATGCCGTGGCCACGCTGGGCACGCTGCAGGCCACCATCACACGCAAGGGGCTGGCCAGCCCTTCCGTCATTGTGGTCGGCGACGTGGTGCACGGCGTGACGGCAGCGGCAAGCGCCGCGGACACGGCCCCGGCCGCCGCGAAGCGCCGGGTCACAGGCTGAGGCTTTCCTCCTCCCCAGGAAAACCGGTGCCACGGGGCCGCAAGGTCGCGCGCAGTGCTAGCATCGCGGCCGCGTGGTGCACGGGTTGCCGACCACCGCGCAGAAAGTTCTGCCTTTGACTTCCCGCGTTGCGCACCCGGCTGTGGTGCTGGCCCTGTCCTTTCTCAGCGTGATTGCGCTGGGCACCCTGTTGCTGATGCTGCCTTTCGCGCGCGCGCAGGCGGGTGAAAGCGCGCCCTTTCTCACCGCGCTGTTCACCGCCACATCGGCGGTCTGCGTGACCGGCCTGGTGGTGGTGGACACGGGCACCTACTGGAGCGGCACGGGCCAGGCCGTCATCATGGGCCTGTTCCAGATCGGCGGCTTCGGCATGATGACCTCGGCCACGCTCATGGGCCTGCTGATCAGCGGGCAGATGCGCATCCGCACGCGGCTGCTGCTGCAGGCCGAAACCCACTCGCTGGCGCTGGGGGACGTGAAAAGCGTGGCCAAGCTCGTGCTCAAGGTGACGGTGGCCGTGGAGCTGGCCATGGCCCTGGCGCTGTGGCTGCGGTTTGCGCTGGGCCATGGCATGCCCTGGGGCGATGCGGCATGGCACGGGCTGTTCCATTCCATCTCGGCGTTCAACAACGCAGGCTTTTCCACCTGGGGCGACAGCGTGATGGCGTACTCGGGCGATGCTCTGGTGCTGGTGCCCCTGATGCTGGCCATCGTGATCGGCGGCCTCGGGTTTCCGGTGCTGCACGAGCTGCTGGCCGAGCGCGGGCGCAAGCGGCCCATCTGGTCCATGCACACGGCCATCACCGTGTGGGGCTCGCTGGCGCTGGTGGCGCTGGGCACCGGGGTCATCCTGCTGACGGAGTTCGACAACCCCGGCACCCTGGGCCCCATGGGCTGGGCGCACAAGGCGCTGGCGGCGCTGTTCACCTCCGTCTCGGCCCGCACGGCGGGCTTCAATGCCATCGACATCGGCGCACTCACCACCGAATCGCTGGCGCTGCACTATGTGCTGATGTTCATTGGCGGCGGCAGCGCGGGCACGGCGGGGGGGGTGAAGGTGACCACCTTCTTCGTGCTGGTGCTGGTGGTGTGGAACGAGATCCGCGGCCACCGCGACGTGGAGTTCCGCGGCCGGCGCATCGCGGACGCGGTGCAGCGCCAAGCCATCACCATCATGGTGCTCAGCGCGGCCGTCGTCTCGCTGGCCCTGTTGCTGATCCTGCCGCTGACGACGCTGCCCCTGGAAAAAGTGCTGTTCGAGCTGGTCTCCGCCTTTGGCACCGTGGGCCTGTCCACCGGCATCACGGCCGAGCTGCCGCCCGGCGCCCAGTCCATCATCATTGCGCTGATGTTCGTTGGCCGCGTGGGCGTGGTCACGCTGGCCGTGGCCCTGGCCACGAACCAGATCCGCCGCAACTACCGATACCCCGAGGAGAAACCGATTGTTGGATAAATCCGTCAAACACCTGTCCGGCAGCGTGGTCGTCATCGGCCTGGGCCGCTTTGGAACGGGCGTGGCCAAATCGCTGGTGGAGCTGGGCCACGATGTGCTGGCCATCGAGCACGATGCCGATACGGTGCAGTCGCTGTCGCTGGTGCTGCCCCATGTGGTGCAGGGCGACGCCACCGACCTGGAAACCCTGCGCCAGCTGGCCGTGCCTGACTTCGCACACGCGGTGGTGAGCATCGGTGGCGACCTGGAAGCCAGCGTGCTCACCATCCTCAACCTGAGCCAGCTGGGCCTCAAGGACATCTGGGCCAAGGCCATCGATCCGCAGCACGGCCGCATCGCAGAGCGGGTGGGTGCGCACCATGTGGTGTACCCCGAGGCCGACATGGGCGAGCGCGTGGCCCACCTGGTCACCGGCAAGATGATCGACTTCATCGAGTTCGACGACGGCTTCGCCATCGCCAAGACCCGCGCACCCATGGAAACGCACAACAAGCCCCTGTCGCAGTCCAACGTGCGCAAGCGCCATGGGATCACCGTGGTGGGCATCAAGCGGCGCCACGTCGACTTCATCTATGCCAAGGCCGAGACCGAGGTCAAGCCCGGCGACCACCTGATCGTGGCGGGCCCCACGCGCATGGTGGAACGCTTCGCGTCGCTGTACTGAGCGGCGCGGGCCGGCCGGCATGGGCGCCACCATCGACGCCTTCGCGCAACCGGTGGCCAATGTGCTGTCGGGCCTCACCAGCGAAATGGCCGGGCTCTCGCGGCAGGCCATATCACTGGCGGAGTCGCAAAAGCTGGTGAGAGCGAGGCCGGTCAGCCCTCTGTCGTCTCCCGCACCTGCCGGAAGCGCTCGGCCAGCTCCTTGCGCAGCGACTTGCGCAGCAGCGCCGCCTCCCAGCGGCGCCGCTCATCGGCGGTCGAGGGCATGAGGGGCGGCACCGCCACGGGCTTGCGCGCCTCGTCCACCGCCACCATGGTGAAAAAGCAGCTGTTCACATGCCGCACCACCTTCGCGCGGATGTCTTCGGCCACCACCTTGATGCCCACTTCCATCGACGAACTGCCCGTGTAGTTGACGCTGGCCAGAAACGTCACCAGCTCGCCCACATGGATGGGCTGCAGAAACATCACCTGGTCCACGCTCAGCGTGACCACGTAGCAGGCCGAGTAGCGGCTGGCGCAGGAATACGCCACCTGGTCAAGCAGCTTCAGGATGGCCCCGCCATGCACGTTGCCCGAAAAATTGGCCATGTCGGGGGACATCAGCACGGTCATGCTGAGCTGGTGGGAGGGAATGTTCATGCCGCCATTGTCGCCCACCGCCGACCAAAATCGACGGTCTGCGCAGCACCTACACTGCAGGCCATGCAGATGTTTGACGTGGTGATCGTGGGTGCCGGTGCTGCCGGCCTTTTTTGTGCCGGCCAAGCGGGCCAGCGTGGCCTGAAGGTGCTGCTCATCGACCACGCCGACAAGGTGGCCGAAAAAATCCGCATCTCGGGCGGCGGGCGCTGCAACTTCACCAACCGCGACCTCGACCCTGCCGCGCCGCACAAGCACTTCGTGGGCCAGAACCCGCAGTTCTGCCGCTCGGCGCTGTCGCGCTACACCCCGGCGGACTTCATCGCCCTGGTGCAAAAGCACGGCATCCCCTTCCACGAAAAACACAAGGGCCAGCTGTTTGCCGACCGCTCGGCCGAAGACATCATTGCCATGCTGCTGGCCGAGTGCGCCGCCGGCGGGGTGACGCACTGGCAGCCTTGTGCCGTCAAAAACATCGCGTTTTCGGCCTCTGGCGCAGATCCGTCCGGCGCTGGCAGCTATCACATCCATACCGATAGAGGCCCCGTCCAAGCGCGCTCGCTGGTGGTCGCCACCGGCGGCCTGTCGATCCCCAAGATCGGCGCCACCGACTTCGGCTACCGGCTGGCACAGCAGTTCGGCATCCCGCTCATCGAGCGCCGCCCGGGCCTGGTGCCGCTGACGTTTGATGGCGCTCTCTGGGCGCCGTATGCGCAACTGTCTGGCCTGGCGCTGCCGGTGCAGATCAGCACCGGTGCCAAGAAAAATCGCATGGCCTTTGACGAAGACCTGCTGTTCACCCACCGCGGACTCTCGGGCCCGGCGGTGCTGCAGATCTCCAGCTACTGGCAGGAGGGCCAGCCCCTGGCCATCAACCTCGCCCCCACGGTGGACCTGCCCGCCGCGCTGGCGCAGGGCAAGGCCCGCTCGCGCAAACTGATCGCCAACGAGCTGGCCACCCTGGTCCCGAGCCGCCTGGCCGACGCCTGGGCCAGCCGCGAGGCCGACTGGCAGCGCCCCATCAACGAGGCCAGCGACAAGGCCCTGGCGCGCCTGGCAGAGCAGCTGGCGCGCTGGGAGCTCATTCCCACCGGCACCGAGGGCTACAAGAAGGCCGAGGTCACGCTGGGCGGCGTGGACACGCGCGCGCTGTCGCAGCAGACCATGGAGTGCAAGGCCCAGCCGGGCCTGTATTTCATTGGCGAGGTGGTCGATGTGACGGGCTGGCTGGGCGGCTACAACTTCCAGTGGGCCTGGGCCAGCGCCCATGCGTGCGCGCAGGCGCTGGCCGCTACCTCTTGATTTGCGTGCCGCAACCGCTATAATGGCGGGCTTCGCTGGCAATGCCCCGTCGGCCAAATACTAGTTACAGACGGGGAAAACCGCCACGCATGGTCTTGAGGCCCGATCTCCCCAAGACCCTCTGTGGGCAACCTATTGGAAAACATTAGCTAATGACTACGATCCGCGTAAAAGAAAACGAACCCTTTGACGTTGCACTGCGCCGCTTCAAGCGCACCATTGAAAAGCTCGGCCTGCTGACCGACCTGCGCGCCCGCGAGTTCTACGAAAAGCCCACCGCCGAGCGCAAGCGCAAGAAGGCAGCCGCCGTGAAGCGCCACTACAAGCGCGTGCGCAGCATGCAGCTGCCCAAGAAGCTGTACTAAGTACTGCTTTGGCCCCGTCTGATACGGAGTGCCGACAAACCCGCGCTAGGGACGCCAAGCGCGGGTTTTTGTTTTTTCGGGTTTGCAAAAAGCCCCTCTGGCGTCGTTGCAGCGCCTTGCCGTAGCGAAACTACTGTCTGCGGCGCTGCGCCTAGCCAGAGGGGCTTTTTGCAAACCCCAAGTCCCTGCCTGACCAACACAAAGGAAAGCCTCATGAGCCTCAAGGACCAGATCACCGAAGACATGAAAACCGCCATGCGCGCCAAGGACAGCGAGCGCCTGGGCACCATCCGCCTGCTGCAGGCCGCCATGAAGCAAAAGGAAGTGGACGAGCGTGTGGTGCTGGACGATGCGGCCATCGTCGCCATCGTGGACAAGCTCATCAAGCAGCGCAAGGACAGCATCACCGCGTTTGAAGGCGCGGGCCGCCAGGACCTGGCCGACAAGGAAAAATCCGAAATGGCCGTGCTGCAGGCCTACCTGCCCGAGCGCATGTCGGCCGAGGAAACCCTGGCCGCCGTGAAGGCCATCGTGGCCGAACTGGGTGCCTCGGGCCCCGGCGACATGGGCAAGGTCATGGGCGTGGTCAAGACCCGCCTGGCGGGCAAGGCCGACATGGGCCAAGTCTCCGCCGCTGTGAAGACTGCACTCTCGGGCGGTTGAAGCCCCCCCCTCTTGAATCGCATCGGCGCGGATGACGACACCCGGCCGATGAAACTGGCGCGTCCGCCGCCAGCGGCGGCCGCGCAAGGGCCGCCAAGACGCCGTGGCGTCGCTGCGCATCCGTGCGCTGGCGGCGCCCCCCTTGAGGAGGAAGGCGCAAAGCGACTCAGGGGGTGTTCCAAGCCTCTCCAAAGTGCTCCTGCAGAAACTCCACGCACACCCGCACCTTGGCCGAGCGCTCCAGCCGCGTGGGGTACACGGCCCACACATTGGCCTCCTGCCGCCACTGCGGCAGCACCTGCACCAGGCGCCCCGCCTGCAGGTGCGCGCCCACATCCCACAACGAGCGCAGCACAATGCCCCGCCCATCCACGGCCCACTGCACGGCCATCTCGCCATTGTTGGCCGACAGCGGGCCACGCACCTTCACCGATTCTTCCTGCGCGCCACTGCGCAGGCGCCACACGCCGAACGGATGGTCGCGCTCCTTGATGACCAGGCAGTCGTGCGCGGCCAGGTCGGCCACCGTGCGCGGCGTGCCCTTGCGCTGCAGATAGGCGGGTGCCGCGCACAACACGCGATGGTTGTCGGCCAGGCGGCGCGCAATGAGGTGCGGGGCAATCTCGTCGCCCACGCGCACATCCAGATCGAAGCCCTCACCCGCCACGTCCACCAGCCGGTCGAACACCTCGAGCCGCACCTGCAGCCCCGGGTGCCGCTCCACCAGGCGCGACAGCGCGGGCGCCACGATCTGGCGGCCAAAGCCGAAGCTGCTGCTCACCCGCAGCAACCCGCGCGGCTCACTGCGGGTGATGGCCACCTCCTGCAGCAGCTGCTCCATGTCGTCCAGGATGCGCTGCGCCCAGTGGAAGACGCGCTCGCCCTCCTCCGTGACCGCCACGCGGCGGGTGGTGCGGTGCAACAGCCTGACCTGCAGGTCCTGCTCCAGCAGGCGGATGCGCTTGCTGACGTAAGCCGGAGAGGTGCCCAGCTCGGTGGCGGCGCCGCCAAAGCTCGCCTTGCGCACCACGGCTGTGAATACGCGCAGGTCTTCCGCGGCAGGGTTTTTATGCACGATATGTGAAGAATGAAGCCACAGTTGTCGGATTGTAGTTTTCAACAGCCCTGTGAACAATGCCCTCCTTACCGCTGGCTGCGCCGTGCAGCAGCGCCCCTCCATCCATTGCCAGGACCGCTTGATGACCTCTTCCGCCGCCCCGAAAACCTACCGCATCGCCCTCATCGCCGGAGACGGCATTGGCAAGGAAGTCATGCCCGAAGGCCTGCGCGTGGTGCAGGCCGCCGCAGAACGCTTTGGCATCGCCCTTGAAACCACCCCCATCGACTGGGCCAGCTGCGACTACTACGCCGCCCACGGAAAAATGATGCCCGACGACTGGAAGGCGCAACTGTCGGGCATGGACGCCATCTTCTTCGGCGCCGTGGGCTGGCCCGCCACCGTGCCCGACCATGTCTCCCTGTGGGGATCCCTGCTCAAGTTCCGCCGCGAGTTTGACCAGTACATCAACCTGCGCCCCGTGCGCCTGTTCGAGGGCGTGCCCTGCCCGCTGGCCGGCCGCCAACCCGGCGACATCGACTACTACGTGGTGCGCGAGAACACCGAGGGCGAATACACCTCGCTGGGCGGCATCATGTACGAAGGCACCGACCGCGAGATCGTGATCCAGGAATCGGTCTATTCGCGCCACGGCGCCAACCGCCTCTTGAAGTTCGCCTTCGACCTGGCCCAGAGCCGCCCCAAGAAGCATGTGACCCTGGCCACCAAGAGCAACGGCATCGCCATCAGCATGCCCTGGTGGGACCAGCGCGCCGAGGACGTGGCCCAGACCTATCCCGAGGTGACGCTGGACAAGCAGCACATCGACATCCTCACCGCCCGCTTTGTGCTGCAGCCCGGCCGCTTCGATGTGGTGGCGGCCACCAACCTGTTTGGCGACATCCTCTCCGACCTGGGCCCGGCCACCACGGGCACCATCGGCCTGGCGCCCTCGGCCAACCTCAACCCCGAGCGCAAATTTCCCAGCCTGTTCGAGCCCGTGCACGGCTCTGCGCCCGATATCTACGGCCAGAACATTGCCAACCCGATTGCAATGATCTGGTCCGGCGCGCTAATGCTGGACTTCCTCACGCAGGGCCAGGGCGCGGGAAGGCAGGCGCACGATGCCATCGTGGCGGCCATCGAGGAAACCATCAAGAGCGGACCGCGCACGCCGGACCTGGGCGGCACGGCCAACACCACGCAGGTGGGTGAGGCCATTGCAGCGCATGTTGCCAAGGACTGAGCCCGCTCACTGCGCGCCCGTTGCAACCGGACTTGGGGTCGCCCGCAGGGCGGCCCCACGCCAAAGTGGCCCCACGACGCCCCCGGCGTGCAGATGGCACTGGCCCGACAAGAGGGGGCAGGCATGGAGAAGCAGGATGCGCACTGGCCCCTGCACGGTGGTCAAGTTCCCTGCTGAGCGTCTCCAAGCCCGGCCACCTCCTTCAGGCAGCCGACCAGCAAGGCCGTCACCGGCGTCATCCGCTGCCCGCGCAGCGTGATGAGCCCCACCGGCGGCAACTCCACCGCCACCGGCAGCTTCAGCACCGCCACCATCCCCTGCCCCGCGAAATGCTGCGCCACCGTGCGTGCCATGAAAGCCACCGCACCGCGCTGCCGCAAGAAGGAGATCTGCGACAGGAACGAGGCAGACTCGACGATGTCAGCCGGCGGATGCAGGCTGTGGGCAAAGAACTGCTGCTCCAGCTTCACCCGCAGAGACGCCCAGGGCGGGGGCAGCACACAGGGCTGGGTGGCAATGTCCGCCCACTGCACCTTGCGCCTGCCGGCCAGCGGATGGCCGGGGTGCACCACCGCCACCATGGGGTCTTGGTAGAGCGCTTCGGTCTCCAGGTCGGGTGAAGCGTAGCCGGGCTCCAGCCGGCCCACGAACAGGTCCAGCTCGCCCAGGCGCAGCTTGGGCAGCAGGCGCGTGAGGTCGCCCTCTTCGATGAGCACGGTGGTGTGACCGGAGCGGGCCTTGAGCCGCGCCACCGCCTGCGCCAGCAGCACCGGCGTGGCCACCACCATCGCGCCCACGCTGGTGCGACCCGCCGCACCACTGGCCTCGGCCGCGATCTCATCGCGCGTGCGCTCATAGCCCGCCAACACCGAGCGCGCAAAACGCACCACGCTGGCGCCGGCTGGCGTAGGCTCGGTGCCGCGCGTGGAGCGCTCGAACAGCGGCAGGCCGAACATGCTCTCGATTTCCGCCAGGGTCTTGGAAACGGCGGGCTGCGTGACCGACAGGAACTCCGCCGCACGCCCCAGGTGCCGAAACTGGTCCAGCGCCACCAGCATCTGCAAGTGCCTCAGTTTGAGGTTGCTGCGCAGAACACGGTCAATTTGTGCCATGGTGAGTCCTTGTGAGTTCGTGTTTTCTGTCGCTGTGCACGATACATAACCAAAATGCAATGAAGACAGTCCATATTTTCATTGGATTGTTATGCAACGGTTTTGAACAATCGCAGCTCTCGATTCAAGAAACCACAGGAGACCAACATGCAGACTCCACGCAATGGACGGCGCCAGTTCGTCCTCGGTGCCCTCGGTGCCGCCACCCTGGCCACCACATCCAGCCGCCTGTTCGCACAGGCATGGCCCGAGCGCCCCATCACCTTCATCTGCCCCTGGCCCGCAGGCGGCACGGCCGACCAGTCCATGCGCGCGCTGTGCACCGTGGCCGGGCGCATCCTGGGCCAGAGCATTGCGGTGGAGAACAAGGCGGGAGCCTCCGGCATGATCGGCTCCAAGGCACTGGCATCGGCCAAGGCCGATGGCTACACCATCGGGCAGATCCCCATCTCGGTCACGCGCTTCTCGCAGCTGGGCACGCTGCAGGCCGACCCGCGCAAGGACTTCACCTACATCGCGCGCACCTCGGGCCAGACCTTTGGCATTGCGGTGCCTGCCAGCTCGCCGTTCAAGACACTCAAGGACTTTGTGGCCTACGCCAAGGCCAACCCCGGCAAGGTGAGCTATGCCCATGCGGGCGTGGGCGGCGCCACGCATGTGGGCATGGAAGAGTTCGCCAGCGTGGCGGGCATCCAGCTCAACCACGTGCCCTACAAGGGCGGCGCCGAAGCGCTGCAGGGCGTGCTGGGCGGCCATGTGGATGCGCTGGCCGATTCCAGCTCGTGGGCGCCGCATGTCGAAGCCGGCAAGCTGCGCCTGCTGGCCACCTGGGGCGATGTGCGCACGGTCCGCTTCAAGGACGTGCCCACCCTGCGCGAGCTGGGTTACGACGTGGTGGTGGACGCCCCCAACGGCATTGGCGCCCCCAAGGGCGTGGACCCGGCCATCGTGGCCAAGCTGCGCGACGCCTTCAAGCAAGCCGTGGCCAGCCCCGAGTTCAAGACCGTGATCGACAAGCTGGACGCACCGCTGCTGTACCTGGACGGCCCCGACTACGAAAAGTACGTGAACACCGTCTACCAGAAAGAGACCGTGCTGATCGACAAACTGAAGCTGCGCGAGCTGATGAAGAGCTGAGCGCACGGTGACGCACGGAGCCCCAGGGATCCCCTGGTGGGCTCTGCCACCTTTCGGCCCCATTGATGAAAGCCCCCATGTCCCGCACCGATAGCACCCTGCTGCACCTGCACCCCAACGACAACGTGCTGGTCGCCAAGACCGCACTGGCACTGGGCCAGGACATTCCGGAGCTGGGCCTGCGCACGCGCGCCCAGGTGCCTGCCGGGCACAAGATTGCCGCGCGCCGCATTGCAGCGGGCGAGCAGGTCAAGAAGTACGACACGGTGATCGGGGTGGCCACGCGCGACCTGGAGCCCGGCGACTACGTGCACAGCCACAACCTGCAGCTGGTGGACTACTACCGCGACCCGGCCTTTGGCGCCGATGTGCAGCCGGTTCAGTATGTGCCCGAGGCCGAGCGCGCCACCTTCCAGGGTTTTGTGCGGCCCGGGGGCGGCGTGGGCACGCGCAATTTCATCGGCATCCTGTCGTCGGTGAACTGCTCGGCCACCGTCATCAAGCGCATTGCCGCGCACTTCACGCCCGAGCGGCTGGCCGCCTACCCCCACGTGGATGGCGTGGCCGCCTTTGCGCAGACCAGCGGCTGCGGCATGTCCTCGCCCAGCGAGCACTTTGATGTGCTGCGCCGCACGCTGGCAGGCTATGCACGCCACCCCAACCTGGCGGGCGTGCTCATCGTGGGCCTGGGCTGCGAGCGCAACCAGGTGGATTCGCTGGTCGACTCGCAGGGGCTCAAAGAAGGCAAGCTCATGCGCACGCTGGTGATGCAGGAGGTGGGCGGCACCCGCGTGACCATAGAGGCGGGCATCCGCGCCATCGAGGAAATGCTGCCCATCGCCAACGAGGCACGGCGCACCACCGTGAGCGCCAGCCACCTGAAGATTGGCCTGGAGTGCGGCGGCTCGGATGGCTTCTCGGGCATCACCGCCAACCCCGGCCTGGGCGCGGCCATGGACATTCTGGTGCGCCACGGCGGCACCGCCATCCTGAGCGAAACACCCGAGATCCACGGCGTGGAGTTCATGCTCACGCGCCGCGCCATCACCCCCGAGGTGGGCCAGAAGCTGCTGGACCGCCTGGCCTGGTGGGAGCGCTACACCGCCGGCCAGAACGCGCAGTTCAACGGCGTGGTGGGCCATGGCAACCAGGCGGGCGGGCTGGCCAATATCTTTGAAAAATCGCTGGGCAGCGCCATGAAGGGCGGAACCACCCCGCTGCGCGCGGTGTACGAATACGCCGAGCCCATCACCGAAAGCGGCTTTGTGTTCATGGATTCGCCAGGTTACGACCCCGTGGCCTCCACCGGCCAGATCGCCAGCGGCGCGCAGCTCATCTGCTTTACCACTGGCCGTGGCTCCATGTTCGGCAGCAAGCCCGCGCCCACCATCAAGCTGGCCAGCAACACGCCCATGTTCACCCGCCTGGAGGAAGACATGGACATCAACTGCGGCGTGGTGATCGACGGCGAGTGCACCGTTCCCGAACTGGGCCAGCGCATCTTTGAGCAGATCCTGCGCCATGCCAGCGGCGAGGAAACCAAGAGCGAGCTGCTGGGTCTGGGTGACCACGAATTTGTGCCATGGCACATGGGGATAGTCAGTTGATCCCCCCTGAGTCGCCTGCACTGGCACAGCGAAAGAACAAGGGAAACCAAACGCTCCCAAAAAAATAGCTGCTAGCGCTTATCCGATGAACGCCAGAGCCACATTCCATTCAAACCCATGTCCGCATCCCTGACCCTCACCCGAGCCGACCTCATCCGCAGCGCCAACTTCATCGCCGGCCAGTGGACGGCTTCTGCCGCCGCCCGCCTGGATGTGACCAACCCCGCCACCGGCGCCGTCATCACCTCCGTGCCCGATTCGGGTGCGGTGGAGGCGCGCGCCGCGCTGGACGCCGCCCACGCCGCTTTTGCCACCTGGCGCAAAGTCCCCGCCAAGCAACGCGCAGCCATCATCAAACGCTGGAACGACCTCGTGCTGGCCCACCAGGACGATCTGGGTGCCCTGATCTCCATGGAGCAGGGCAAGCCCCTGGCCGAAGGCAAGGGCGAGGTGGCCTATGCGGCCAGCTACATCGAGTGGTTTGGCGAAGAAGCCACGCGCATGCATGGCGAAGTCATTCCCGCCCCGGTGCCAGGCCGGCGCATGTTTGCGCTCAAAGAGCCCGTGGGCGTGGTGGCTGCCATCACGCCCTGGAACTTCCCGGCCGCGATGATCGCCCGCAAGATCGCCCCGGCCCTGGCCGCAGGCTGCACCGTGGTCTGCAAGCCGGCCGAAGACACGCCGCTGACCTCCCTGGCTTTGGTGCAGCTGGCCCATGAAGCCGGGGTGCCTGCCGGGGTGCTGAACATCGTCACCGCCTCGCGCCAGAACACACCGGCTGTGGTGGATGTGTGGCTGGACGATGGCCGGGTGCGCAAGATCACCTTCACCGGCTCCACCCCGGTGGGCAAGCATCTGGCACGCCGCAGTGCCGACACGCTCAAGAAGCTCTCGCTGGAGCTGGGGGGCAACGCACCCTTCATCGTGTTTGACGATGCCGACCTGGATGCGGCGGTGGATGGCCTGATGGCCGCCAAGTTCAGAAACGGTGGCCAGACCTGCGTGTGCCCCAACCGGGTGTTTGTGCACCGCAGCGTGTTCGATGCCTTTGCCGCCAGGCTGGCAGGCAAGGTGGCAGCGCTCAAGGTGGGCCCGGCCAGTGACCCGGCCTCGCAGATCGGCCCCATGATCAATGACCGGGCGGTGGAGAAGATCGAGCGCCATGTGCAGGATGCCGTGGCCAAGGGCGCCAAGGTGCTCACGGGCGGCCAGCGCCTGAGCCACCTCGGCCCCAACTACTACGCGCCCACCGTGCTCGGCGGGGCGGATGCCCGCATGGCCTGCGCCTGCGAGGAAACCTTTGGCCCCGTGGCGCCGCTGACGGTGTTTGACGACGAGGCCGAGGTGATTGCACAGGCCAACGACACGCCGTTTGGGCTGGCGGGGTACTTCTACAGCCAGAACGTGCGCCGCATCTGGCGCGTGGCCGATGCGCTGGAGACGGGCATCGTCGGCATCAATGAAGGGGCGCTGGCTGCCGAGGCCGCTCCCTTTGGCGGAGTGAAGGAATCGGGCTACGGGCGCGAGGGATCGACGCACGGGCTCGACGACTACCTGCACACCAAGTATGTCTGCCAGGGGCAGCTGGATTGAGGTAGCCACGCCCCGCAGCACAAGACGCAACAGGTCACCCCAACCATTCAACCAAGGAGACAAGACCATGAGCATTACCAAAGCCCTCTCACGCCGGCCCATTCTGGGCGCCATCGCCGGCATGGCACTGGCGTGCGCCCTGCCCCTGGCGCATGCGCAAGCCCCCTTTCCGAGCAAACCCATCACCATGGTGGTGCCCTACCCCGCTGGCGGCGCCAACGACATGCTGGGCCGCCTGATCGGGCAGAAGATGGGCGAGGCCCTGGGCGGCTCGGCCGTGGTGGACAACAAGCCCGGCGCCGGCGCCCTGCTGGGCGCGGGCGTGGTGGCTCGTGCGCCAGCTGACGGGCACACCCTTCTGGTGGGTGGCCTGGCCACCCACGCGGCCAGCCCCAACCTGCTCAAGGCCGACTACGACCCCCTCAAGGACTTCGAGCCCATCGGCATGATCGGGCGTGCGCCCATCATCATCATCACCGCCACCGACTCGCCCTACAAGTCGCTCAAAGAAGTGGTGGATGCCGCCCGCAAAGACCCGCAGGCCATCATGTACGGCTCGTCGGGCAATGGCTCGCCCCTGCATTTGGCGGGCGAGCTTTTCCTGTCGATTGCCAAGGTCAACATGACCCACGTGCCCTACAAGGGCGGCAATGCCCACATCATCGATTTGATCGGCGGCCGCGTGCCTGTGATTTTTGACACCGCCACCAACTCCATGCCCCTGCTGCGCGGCGGCAAGGTGCGGGCGCTGGCCGTAGGCAGCGCCACCCGCCTGCACGAACTGCCCGATGTGCCCACCCTGGCAGAGCTGGGCTACCCGCAGTTCGAGTTCTCGGCCTGGTACGCGCTGTTTGCCCCTGCCAAGACCCCGGCCGACGTGAGCGCCAAGCTCTCTGCCGCCCTGGCCAAGACACTCAAGCTGCCCGAAGTGGCCAGCAAGCTGAACGACCTGGGCGTGACGGTGGGCAGCGGCAACGCGGGCGAGCTGCGCGCCTTTTTGCCACCCGAGTACCAGCGCGTGGGCAACCTGATCAAGACCGCCAAGATCAAGGCCGACTGACGACTGCACCCTCCTGGCGCCGCGGTGCCAGGAGGGGCAGCCCGCGGCAACGCCAGACATCACGACACACCCTTTGGAGACACCCATGCCCGACGGCCTGCTGCAACAGCACCCCGATGACGCCACCCGCCAGGTGGCCGACCTGCCCTCCCCCCGCGTTCAGGCCCACGCCGCCAACCTGATGGTGCTGGGCGATGGCGCCCTGGCCTGCGTGTGGTTTGGCGGCTCGATGGAGGGGCGCTCGGACATCTCGGTCTTCATGTCGCGCCTGCCCCCCGGGGCCCAGCAGTGGTCCGAGCCCGTGCAGCTGTCGCACGACGCTGAGCGGTCAGAGCAAAACCCCGTGCTCTTCCCGGCACCCGATGGCACCCTGTGGCTGCTGCACACGGCCCAGCAATCGGGCCACCAGAACACCGCCGTGGTGCGCGTGCGCCGCTCGACCGACCACGGCCAGACCTGGTCGCCCACAGAGACCCTGGCCGACGCCCCCGCCGGCACCTTTGTGCGCCAGCCCATCCATGTGCACCACGACGGCAGCTGGCTGCTGCCCGTGTTTTACTGCCGGGCCGAAGCAGGCCAGCCCTGGGACGGCAGCCACGACGACAGCGGCGTGCTGCGCTCCACCGACCAGGGCCGCACCTGGCAGCGCATCAGCCTGCCCGGCAGCCTGGGCTGTGTGCACATGAACATCGTGCCGGCGGCCAACGGCCAAAGCCTGCTGGCGTTCTTCCGCAGCCGCTGGGCCGACCACATCTACCGCACCCAAAGCGACGATGGCGGCCTGACCTGGCAAACACCCCAGCCCACCCATCTCCCCAACAACAACTCGTCGGTGCAGGCCCTGCGCCTGGCCGATGGGCGCCTGGCCATGATCTTCAACGCCAGCAGCGCCGCCAACGCCACCGAGCGGCGCGAGTCGCTGTACGACGAGCTGGAAGACACCGGCGAAGGCGCCCAGGGCGCCACCGTGGCCGCCCCGCCCGCACGCAAGGCCTTCTGGGGCGCACCGCGCGCTCCCATGACGCTGGCCCTGTCGGCCGACGATGGCCTGACCTGGCCCTGGCAGCGCCACCTGGAAGTGGGCGACGGCTGGTGCATGAGCAACGACTCCGAGCGCGGCCGCAACCGCGAATACTCCTACCCCTCGCTGCGCCAGGATGCCAACGGCACCCTGCACCTGGCCTACACCGTATTCCGCCAACACATCCGCCACGTCCGCCTGCAACCAGACTGGGCCGCACAACAACCCTGAACCAAGCATGAGCCAAGCCACTTTCCACGTCCTCGTCACCGCCGCGCACTGGGCCCCTGAAGCCCAGGCGCTGGTACAAGCCGCAGGCGGCCAGATCCACTTCATGGTCGAGCCCATCACCGAAGACCACCTGATCGCCCGGCTGCTGGAGACCGGTGCCCAAGTGCTGCTGGTGCGCGGCATCAAGCCTGTGAGCCAGCGGGTACTGCAAGCCGCACCTGCGCTGCGCCTGGTGGCCAAAAACGGCGCAGGGGTGGACGGCATTGACCTGGAAGCCGCCCGCGCGCGCGGTGTGGCGGTGGCCGTGGCCCCCGGTGCTAACGCCCGCGCCGTGGCCGAGCATGCCGTGGCCCTGATGCTGGCCCTGGCGCGCCAGCTGCCCCTGCTGGACCGCATGGTGCGCGCTGGCCAGTGGGCCCCCAGCACCTGGCAGGGCCGCGATTTTCGCGATGCCACGGTGGGCATCATTGGCTACGGCGCCATTGGCCGGGGCACGGCGCAACTGGCCGCCGCGCTGGGCGCGCGCGTGCTGGTGCTGCGCCCCCAGGGCCAGGCCGATGGCTTTGCCACCGAACCCGATCTGCACCAGCTGCTGCCCCAGGTGAACATCCTGAGCCTGCACTGCCCGCTGACCGAGCGCACCCGGGGCCTCATCGGTGCACGGGAGCTGGCGCTGCTGCCCCAGGGCAGCCTCCTCATCAACACCGCGCGCGGCCCGGTAGTGGACGAAGCGGCCCTGGTGGAAGCCCTGCGCAGCGGCCATCTCGAAGGCGCGGGCCTGGACACCTTTGACACCGAACCCCTGCCCGCCACCCACCCCCTGGCCCAGCTGCCCAATGCCTTGCTCACGCCGCATGTGGCGGGCGTGACAAGGGGGGCGTCGCTGCAGGTGTCCACCATCACGGCACGCAACATCGTGGACCACCTCACCGGCCCAGGTGCACCTGCCCAGCACCGCATGGCCTGAGAATTCACCCACCGAAACACAAAGCACCGCCCGAAACGCCTGCACTGTCTGCAGCACGCGCCGAGCCTCTTATTGCCCCCACAGAACCATGCCAGCCCACAACCCCTTCAAAACCGCCCTGGCCGAGCGCCGCCCGCAAATCGGCCTGTGGCTGTCGATGGCCGACCCGTACCTGGCCGAAGCCGCCGCCACCACCGGCTACGACTGGCTGCTGATCGACGGCGAGCACGCCCCCAACGACCTGCGCAGCACCATGGGCGCGCTGCAGGCGGTGGCAGCGCACCCGTCGCACCCCATCGTGCGCCTGGTGGAAGGCAGCACCGCCCTCATCAAGCAGATACTGGACATCGGCGCCAAAACGCTGCTGGTGCCCATGGTGGACACGGCCGAACAGGCGCGCAGCATTGTGGCGGCCACGCAGTACCCGCCCCTGGGCATTCGCGGCGTGGGCAGTGCCGTGGGGCGCTCGTCGATGTGGAGCAGCCGCAGCGACTACCTCTCGGTGGCCGACGACGAAGTCTGCCTGCTGGTGCAGGCCGAGACCGTGACGGCCCTCACCCACCTGGAGGCCATTTGCGCGGTGGATGGCGTGCACGGAGTGTTCATCGGTCCCGCCGATCTGGCCGCTTCGATGGGCCACCGGGGCAACCCTGGGCACCCCGAGGTGCAGGCCGCCATCGAGGGCGCCATGAAGACCATCATCGCCAGCGGCAAGGCGGCGGGTACCCTCACCTCGGACCCTGTGCTGGCCCAGCGCTACCTGGACTTGGGCTGCACCTTTGTGGCCGTGGGGGTGGATGTGCTGATGTTTGCCAATGCAGCGCGCAAGCTGCGCGGGCAGTTTGCCGGTGCCACCGCTACGGCAGCACCGGCCAGGGCCAGCGCGGCGTATTGAGCGGCATGCAGGGTGCTGCGAAACCTCGCCGGCGCTCCGCAAGCACCACACCCAACAAAAAGGCACCGGGAACCCAGGAGCCTTTTTGCGTGAGGCCTTGTCGCCAGCCAGTTATCAGCTGCCCGCCACCTTCATGCGGTTGACCAGGATGGAACCCACTGTCTTGGCACCGTAGTTGTAGGTGTCGGCGCCCACGGCCTCGATGCCCTTGAGCATGTCCTTGAGGTTGCCCGCGATGGTGATCTCGTGCACGGGGAAGGCGATCTTGCCGTTCTCCACCCAGAAGCCGCTGGCGCCGCGCGAGTAGTCGCCCGTCACGTAGTTCACGCCCTGGCCCATCAGCTCCACCACAAAAAGGCCCGTGCCCAGCTTCTGCAGCATGGCATCGAGGTTGTCGCCGGCCTGCGTGAGGCGCGAGGTCATCACCAGGTTGTGCGAGCCACCGGCATTGCCCGTGGTCTTCATGCCCAGCTTGCGCGCCGAGTAGCTGGACAGGAAATAGCCCTGCACCCGCCCGCCCTGCACCACCTTGCGCGGGGCCACGCGCACGCCTTCTTCGTCAAAGGGCGAGCTGCCCTTGCCACGCAGCACAAACGGGTCTTCCAGAATGTCGATGTGCTTGGGAAATACCATCTTGCCCAGCGAATCGAGCAAGAAGCTGCTCTTGCGGTAGAGCGAGCCGCCACTCACGGCCTGCACAAAACCGCCCAGCAGGCCGGCAGCCAGGGACGATTCAAACAGTACCGGGCATTGCGTGGTGGGAATCTTGCGTGACCCGAGGCGGGCAAGCGCGCGCTGGGCGGCATAGCGGCCCACGGCCTCGGGCGAGGCCAGTTCGGCCGCGTTGCGCATGGAGCTGTACCAGGCATCGCGCTGCATCTCGGCATTGCGGCCGGGCAGCGAGGCGATGGGGGACACGGAAAAGCTGTGGCGCGAGCTGGCATAGCCACCCCGAAAGCCCCGCGTGTGCGCGCTGAAGAAATGGCTTTGCTGTGCCGACACGCCGGCACCTTCGCTGTTGGTGATGCGGCGGTGGGTCTTGAGGGCGGCGGCCTCGCACGCCATGGCCAGTTGCGCGGCCTCTTCGCTGGTGATGGCCCAGGGATGGAACAGGTCCAGGTCGCGGTGTGTATCGGCCGGTGCAATGTCGGCCTCGTCGGGCAGGCCGGCCATGGGGTCTTCGGCGGTGAAGCGGGCGATGTCGTAGGCGGCCTGCACGGTCTGCTCGACGGCCTTGTCCGAAAAGTCCGACGTGCTGGCATTGCCACGGCGGTGGCCGATGTACACCGTCACGCCCAGCGACTTGTCGCGGTTGCGCTCCACGGTCTCCAGCTCGCCCTTGCGCACACTGACCGACAGGCCACAACCCTCGGAGGCCTCGGCGCCTGCGTCGGTGGCACCCAGTTTCTTGGCATGGGCCAACGCACGGTCCACCAGGTCTTCAAAGAACGGACGGCTGTAGCTGAAGCCGCGCTCCGGAGCGGGCGAAATCGCGGTGGCTGGGACAGTGGCTGGAGCGGAGGCCGCAGCGCCAGTGGCGCGGGAGGCGCGTTGGGTGGGTTTGTTCATAGCGGCGGCTATGATACTTGCCGCTGTGGTGCGCGCTGCGCCACCTCTCTCTTTGCCCCCACCCATGTCACGCAAACCCAAAAAAGGCTACTTTGTGCGAGGCCAGTTCGTTGCCGAAGGCAGCGAAATGGACATCCAGCTCAAGGCCGAACTCAAAGGCACGCCCGATGCCAGCCGCACCGATCTCAAGCGCGAAAGCGACGAGCTGCAAGACCTGGGCAAAGAGCTGCTGAGCCTGCGCGCCGACCTGTTCGACGCCGTGGGCCTGCCCGACAAGCTGGTGGAGGCGCTGGCCGAGGCCCGGCGCATCACCAACTTCGAGGGCAAGCGCCGCCAGATGCAGTATGTGGGCAAGCTCATGCGCAAGCTCGAACCCGAGCTGGTGCAGGCCGCCCGCCAGGCACTGGAAGAGCAGCACAAGGGCTCGGCCAGCGAAAAACTGGCGCTGCACCTGGCCGAGCACTGGCGCGACCGGCTGATTGCCGACGACACAGCCCTGGCCCCCTGGATGGCCGAGCACCCCGACACCGACACCCAGCAACTGCGCGCCCTGATCCGCCAGGCGCGCAAGGATGCCACGCCAGCCGGCAAGACCGCCAACGTGCAGGTCTCCGAGGGCCTGGCCCCGCGCAAGGGCCGGGCCTACCGCGAGCTGTTCCAGCTGGTGCGCGAGCACCTCGGTGGCGCGGCTGGCCCCGACGAGCAGCCCGAGGAGGGCGAGCACGATGACTGAAGCCATCCACGATCCGGTCAAGATCGGCATCGTCTCGATCAGCGACCGCGCCAGCACCGGCGTGTATGAAGACAAGGGCCTGCCGGCCCTGCAGGACTGGCTGACGCGCGCACTGCGCAACCCCATCAGCTTCGAGCCGCGCCTGATCCCCGACGAGCAGGACACCATCAGCGCCACGCTGATCGCCCTGGTCAACGCGGGCTGCAGCCTGGTGCTGACCACCGGCGGCACGGGCCCGGCCCTGCGCGACGTGACGCCCGAGGCCACGCTGGCCGTGGCGCACAAGGAAATGCCCGGCTTTGGTGAGCAGATGCGCCAGATCAGCCTGAAGTTCGTGCCCACCGCCATCCTGTCGCGGCAGGTGGCCGTGGTGCGCGAGCAAAGCCTCATCATCAACCTGCCCGGCCAGCCCAAGGCGATTGCCGAAACACTGGAAGGCCTGAAAGACGCCGACGGCCAGCCGCTGGTGGCCGGCATCTTCGCGGCCGTGCCCTACTGCATCGACCTGATCGGCGGGCCGTATCTGGAAACGCACGACGCCGTGTGCAAGGCGTTTCGGCCCAAGAACGCCATCCGGCCCGCCCGCACCTGACCGCAAGCCAGATCAGCCCCTGGCCCTTCATTCATGAGCGCAGACAGCTATCAGTTTCGCTGCATTTTGGTGCAGTAACACGGCGCCAGCTGCCGCCGCTTCTTGATCTGGAACAAGCCCACCCACCTCCGTCACCCCACTGGCACCATTGCGATATAGCCTCGGCAGGTTGTTCAACCCCAGCCTCCAAGGAAACCGCCATGCCTTCCATGATGAAAGCCGCCGTGTTCGTCGAACCCGGCCGCATCGAGCTGACCGACAAGCCCATCCCCGACGTGGGCCCCAACGATGCCCTGGTGCGCATCACCACCACCACGATCTGCGGCACCGACGTGCACATCCTCAAGGGCGAATACCCGGTGGCCAAGGGCCTGACCGTGGGGCACGAGCCCGTGGGCGTGATCGAGAAGCTGGGCAGCGCGGTGCAGGGCTACACCGAGGGCCAGCGCGTGATTGCCGGCGCCATCTGCCCCAACTTCAACAGCTACGCAGCACAAGACGGCTACCCCAGCCAGGACGGCAGCTACCTGGTGCCGCAAGGCCTGTGCGGCTGCCATGGCTACAAGGCCACGGCCGGCTGGCGTTTTGGCAACCTGATCGACGGCACCCAGGCCGAGTACGTGCTGGTGCCCGATGCCCAGGCCAACCTGGCCCCCATCCCCGATGGCCTGACCGATGAGCAGGTGCTGATGTGCCCGGACATCATGTCCACCGGCTTCAAGGGCGCCGAAAACGCCAACATCCGCATTGGCGACACCGTGGTGGTGTTTGCGCAGGGGCCCATTGGCCTGTGCGCCACGGCGGGCGCACGCCTGCTGGGTGCCACCACCATCATCGCCGTGGATGGCAACGACCACCGCCTGGGCATCGCCAAGAAAATGGGCGCCGACATGACGCTGAATTTCCGCAACGTGGACGTGGTCGACGAGGTGATGAAGCTCACCGGCGGCAAGGGTGCCGACAGCTCCATCGAGGCGCTGGGCACGCAGGCCACCTTTGGCCAGGCCATGAAGGTGCTCAAGCCCGGCGGCACGCTGTCGAGCCTGGGGGTGTACTCGGAAGACCTGTCGATTCCGCTGGCGCAGTTCGCGGCGGGCCTGGGCGACCACACCATCCGCACCGCGCTGTGCCCCGGCGGCAAGGAGCGCATGCGCCGCCTGATGAACGTGATTGCAGCCAACCGCCTGGACCTGGGCGTGCTGGTGACGCACCAGCGCAAGCTCGACGACATCGTCGAGGCCTATGACCTGTTTGCCCACCAGCGCGATGGCGTGCTGAAGATTGCGATCAAGCCGTTCTGAATGGATAGCCAAATAGGCCTCCAGCAATTACCCATCAAGCGCTGGCAGCCACAAAAAAAGAAGCACGCCATTGGCGTGCTTCTTTTTTGGGTGGCGGGCTGCGGCTACTTGCCCACCAGGTCGCTCAGCTTGCCCGCCTCGAACTGCTCCTTGAGCGCCGCATCGTCGGGCACGCAATCGCCCTTCTTGACACATTCCGACAGCTTCTCGATGGCCTGCCACAGCAGCGCGATCTGGTGCTCTTGCGAGGAGGCGTTGTCGATCAGGCCGCGCATGGCCTGCGAGAGCGGGTCGTCCTCTTGCGTGATGCCATAGGCCGTGAACTTGCGCGGCTGCTGCGGCTCGGTCACGTCGGCGCTCTGGCCTTCCTTGGACGGGATGATGCGTGCCGGAATGCCCACCGCCGTGGCGCCCGCGGGCACGGGCTTGATGACCACGGCGTTGCTGCCGATCTTGGCGCCATCGCCCACCTCGAAACCGCCCAGCACCTTGGCGCCGGCACTCACCACCACATCGCGGCCCAGCGTGGGATGGCGCTTGGCGCCCTTGTACAGCGAGGTGCCCCCCAGCGTGACGCCCTGGTAGATGGTGCAGCCGTCGCCGATTTCTGCCGTCTCGCCCACCACCACGCCCATGGCGTGGTCGAAGAAAACGCGCTCGCCGATCTTGGCGCCAGGGTGGATCTCGATCCCCGTGAACCAGCGCGCAAAGTGCGAGATGAAGCGACCCGGCCATTTGAGGCCATGGTGCCAGCACCAGTGGGCCGGGCGGTGCAGCCAGATCGCGTGCAGGCCCGGATAACAGGTGATCACCTCCCACGTGCTGCGCGCGGCAGGATCGCGGTCAAGGATGCACTGGATATCGGAGCGCAGGCGGGCAAGCATGGTTGTTATGGTTATTTCTAAATGGACAACGCAGTCTATCGTTTCGCTTGTGCCGTCTCGAGCATGGCCTTGGCGACACCACGCAGGATGTGGATTTCCTCCGGGCTCAGTTGCGCGCGGTTGAAAAGCTGGTTCAGCCGCGGCATGAGCTTCTTGGGCGCGGCGGGGTCGAGAAAACCGATGCCGGTGAGCGCCTGCTCCCAGTGGGCCAGCATGCCGGCCACCTGGGCGGCATCGGCCTGCACGCGGGCGGGCGTGGCCTCCTGCACCGCGAACCCACCCAGCGCCTGGCGCCACTCGTAGGCAATCACCTGGATGGCGGCACCCAGGTTGAGCGAGCCAAAACCCGGGTTGGTGGGAATGGAAAGCGCCACATGGCAGCGGTACACGTCCTCGTTGGCCATGCCAAAGCGTTCGGAGCCAAAAAGAAAGGCCACGCCCGGCTCGGCCGCCGCACCGTCTGGTTTTGAAGCATTTTCGACCTCCAGCGCTTGTCCATCCATCGCTGAAAGCTCTCTGTTCAATAGCATTTCAAAGTGCGCGCGGGGGCTGGCCGTGGGCGGGCCAAAGTCGCGCGGCGTCATGGCGGTGGCGCACAGGTGGCTGATGCCATCCAGCGCCTCGTCCAGCGTGGCGACGATGCGTGCGTTTTCCAGCACATCGAGGGCGCCGCTGGCGCGCTGGATGGTTTCCTCGCGCCGCAGCACGTTGGGCCAGCGCGGCGCCACCAGCACCAGGTCGTCAAAACCCATGGTTTTCATGGCGCGGGCGGCGGCGCCCACATTGCCGGCGTGGCTGGTTTGAATCAGGATGAATCGGGTACGCATGGAGAAATCAGAAAGAAACAAGGGGCCACCGGGGCATGCGCCATTGTCGCCGCTGGCCCGGGCCGAAGCGGCTAAGCGCTGCACGGTTGTAAAACTCTGTGCGTGGCATGGGAGCTGTGCACTGCGGTGGCCGCCCGGACGTTAAAGGCCAGTTGACGATCGTTTGGGCACCGCGCACCTCGTCCCACCACCCTCCCAACTTCCAACACACCTCCATGCACGCTCCCTCCTCCATCGCCAGAACCCTGGGCAGCTGGCTGCTGCTGGTGTTTGCCCTGCTGCTGTCGTCCACCGCCTGGGCCCAGCGCGACGCAGGCCCCTACCAGATCCTGCAGGCGGACTATGGCACCGACCAGTCCAGCATCGACGTGACCGACCGTCTGCGGCAACTCGCCCGCCGCGACCAGCGCTTTCAGCTCACCAACGACCTGTTTGGCGCTGACCCGGCCCCCGGTCGGCGCAAGACGCTGCGCATCCATGCCCGGGGGCCCGACGGTCGGCCCCAGACCTTCGACTTCAGCGAATACAGCTGGGTGGATGGCGCGCAGTTCTCGGGCTGGCGCAGCGGCCGCTGGGGCCGGGGCTACGACAACGATGACCGGCAAGGCTGGAATGGTGACGACCAGGGCCGGTATGGCCACGCCGACCGGGACCCTCTCGACATCCGGCAGGCCACCTATGGCACGCCGCAATCGCGCTTCGATGTGACGCCACAGATCCGCCAGCTGCTGCGGGGCGAGCAGCGTTTCCAGCTGACCAACCAGCTCTTCAACGGCGACCCGGCGCCGGGCCAGCGCAAAACCCTGCAGATCGTGCTGGGTGGATTTGGCGACCAACCCGAGATTCTCGAATATGGCGAAGGCAGCTGGATCGACGGATCGCGCATCGCGCAGGCCCGTGCCCAACTGCGGGAGCAGCGCGGCGGGCGCAACGATGCAGACCACGGCTACGTCAACATCCAGCGCGCCCTCTACGGCAACGGTTACCGCCAGATGGACATCACCGCGCGCCTGCGCAGCTTGGTGCGTGACGGCCGGCTGGAAGTGGTGGTGGACAACCAACTCGCCGGCGCAGACCCTGCCCCCGGTGAGCGCAAAAGCCTGATGGTGGAGTTCAGCCTGGGCTGGGGGCCGGTGCAGCAAACCACCGCACGCGAGGGCCAGTGGCTGCAGCTGCCCTGAGCGCCTGTTGACGATCTCGCAGGGGATCGTCAACAGGCTCTGAGGCACCGCTGAATCTGCGCAATGGCGGCGGTGGATGCGCCGCCCGCAGGCCCCGCACCCGCCCCGCGCCCAGCGGCTTTTGGGCACAGCGGGTAGAATCTCTCCCCTTGTCGCCGCATCGCCGGTCCACGCCTTGTTACAAGGCCCCTGCCCTTCACCCACAATTTATGTCGTCCACCCTGCACCCCATGCTCAACGTGGCCATCAAGGCCGCACGCGCCGCCGGCGCCATCATCAACCGCGCGGCCCTGGACGTGGAATCGGTGCGGATCTCGCAAAAGCAGATCAACGACTTCGTGACCGAAGTGGACCACGCGTCCGAAAAGATCATCATCGAGACGCTGCTCACGGCCTACCCCGGCCATGGCATCCTGGCCGAAGAATCGGGCACCGAATACGGCGCCAAGGATTCCGAGTTCGTCTGGATCATCGACCCGCTGGACGGCACCACCAACTTCATCCACGGTTTTCCCGTCTATTGCGTCAGCATTGCGCTGGCCGTGAAGGGCAAGATCGAACAGGCCGTGATTTACGACCCCTCGCGCAATGACCTGTTCACGGCCACCAAGGGCCGCGGCGCCTACCTGAACGAGCGCCGCATCCGCGTGAGCAAGCGCACCCAGCTCAAGGACTGCCTGATCTCCACCGGCTTTCCTTTCCGCCCGGGCGACAACTTCAAGAGCTACCTGGCCATGATGGGCGACGTGATGCAGCGCACCGCGGGCCTGCGCCGCCCCGGCGCTGCCGCGCTGGACCTGGCCTACGTTGCCGCGGGTTTCACCGATGGATTCTTTGAAACCGGCCTGTCGATCTGGGATGTGGCGGCGGGCTCGCTGCTGGTGACGGAAGCCGGCGGCCTGGTGGGCAATTTCACGGGCGAGGCTGATTTCCTGGAGCAGCGCGAATGCCTGGCCGGCAACCCGCGCATCTACGGCCAGCTGGTGCCCATCCTGGGCAAATACAGCAAGTTTGCAAGCGCGGGGGACAAGGCGGCCGTGCGCCAGGCGGCTGCCGCCGACACCCTGGAAGCAGATGGCGCTGCGGCCGCAGCAGAATCTGCCGCCCCACAGGCCGACGCAGCCAAGGGCGAAGACGCGCCGTTCTGACCCCCCTTCGCACCGAGAAGCCACGCTCACGACGGCCGTGTAGAATCGCCGGGAGCCATGGCTCCTTCGCACAGGACCGTGGCAAGAAAGCCGCCGATGCTCGCAACACGGCGGCTTTTGACGTTTTGGTCTCAACCTGCGCCGTGGCGTTTCTCAAAAAAACAGTTGTCGTCTGAAACGTGATGCCTGGACTACGCCACCACCCAAGTTCTACCACTCTTAGAACCTGTTCAAAGTCTTTTAAGTAGTAGCGCCAAGAATGCCAGATGGACGAACTGCAGGCTGGTGTTGAGCAACCTCTCGCAGTTCTTCCACAACCTTCGGTTTTTCTCCAACCACGCAAAGCTGCGCTCCACCACCCAGCGCTGGGGCATTACCTTGAACGTGTGAAGCTCGCTGCGCTTGGCGATCTGTACGGTGACGTGTGCGCCCAGTATGTCTTGCACGCCCTGGACAAACGGCTTGCCTACATAGCCGCTGTCACACAGCAAGGCTTGCACTCGGCTCAAAGCCAGTTTGCAGCGCTGCAGTGCCTGCAGGGCTCCTTTGCGGTCTGTCACCTCGGCCG
>NZ_AUEX01000026.1:0-51796 GCF_000426205.1 Acidovorax sp. JHL-9 | reverse complement strand
GCCGCGCCCAGCTTGTCGGCCAGCGGGGTCATGACTTCGTCGAACTTTTCCTTGCTGCCCAGCGCCCGGCCTCCGGAGACGATGATCTTGGCGGCGGTCAGTTCGGGCCGGTCGCTCTTGGCGATTTCGCTGCCCATGAACTTGCTCTTGCCGGCATCGTTGGTGGCTGTGGTGGTTTCGACGGCGGCGCAGCCTCCGCTGGCAGCGGCGGCGTCAAAGCCGGTGGTGCGCACGGTGATGATCTTGATGCTGTCTGCGCTTTGCACGGTGGCGATGGCGTTGCCGGCGTAGATGGGGCGCTCGAAGGTGTCGGCAGCGATCACTTTGGTGATGTCGCTGATCTGGGCGACGTCGAGCTTGGCGGCCACGCGCGGGGCGACGTTCTTGCCGCCTGCGGTGGCGGGGAACAGGATGTGGCTGTAGTTGCTGGCGATGGCCAGCACTTGCGCTGCGACGTTTTCGGCCAGGCCGTGGGCCAGGCCTTCTGCGTCGTCATGGATGACCTTGGCGACGCCGGCAATCTGGCTGGCGGCTTGTGCGGCGGCGCCTGCGTTGTGGCCGGCCACCAGGATGTGGATGTCGCCACCGCAGGCGGCTGCGGCGGTGACGGTGTTGAGGGTGGCGCCCTTGATGGTGGCGTTGTCGTGTTCGGCAATAACGAGGGTGGTCATTTCTTGTGCTCCTTAGATGACTTTGGCTTCGTTCTTGAGTTTGTCGACCAGGGCGGCGACGTCGGCCACCTTGATGCCGGCTCCGCGTTTGGCGGGTTCGGCGACTTTCAGGGTCTTCAGGCGCGGGGCGACATCGACGCCGAGGTCTTCGGGTTTGACGGTGTCGAGCTGCTTTTTCTTGGCCTTCATGATGTTGGGCAAGGTGACGTAGCGCGGCTCGTTCAGGCGCAGGTCGGTGGTGATGACGGCGGGGAGCGTCAGGGCCAGGGTTTCCAGGCCGCCGTCCACTTCGCGGGTGACGCTGACCTTGTCGGCCGCAAGGTCGACCTTGCTGGCAAACGTGGCCTGGGGCAGGTCGGCCAGGGCTGCGAGCATCTGGCCGGTCTGGTTGGCGTCGTCGTCGATGGCTTGTTTGCCCAGGATGATGAGGCCCGGTTGTTCCTTGTCCACCAGGGCCTTGAGGAGTTTGGCCACGGCCAGGGGCTGCAGTTCTTCGTTCGTCTCCACCAGGATGGCGCGGTCGGCACCAATGGCCATGGCGGTGCGCAGGGTTTCCTGGCATTGCGCCACGCCGCAGCTGACGGCAATGACTTCAGCAACCAGGCCTTTTTCCTTCAGGCGCACCGCCTCTTCAACGGCAATTTCGTCAAACGGGTTCATGCTCATCTTCACGTTGGCAATGTCTACGCCCGTGCCGTCCGATTTGACGCGGACTTTCACGTTGTAGTCCACCACGCGTTTGACTGGGACCAGGACCTTCATTGCTGCGACTCCTCAATAGAGTTGGTTGAATTGACGTTTACGTTAAATGGAACATTCTATGCCGCACCGCAGCGAAATCGCTGCGACGGACAATGCAAAGGCATAAAAACGAACGATCGTGCTTTTATCGAATTATAGGCCAGGGAATCCACCCTTTGTCCAGCCCCTGTGTCACCTGCGGGTCGGGGCTCAGGCGACCGGGGTGGGGCGGGCCTCCGGCGCCGCGGGCCGGTCCTGTGGACTCAGGTGCACGACACGCTGCGGGAAAGGAATGTCGATCCGGTGCGCGCGCAGCGCCGCAAGAATGGCGCGGTTGATGTCCGAGCGCAGCCCCAGCGAGCCGTTTTCCGGGTCAGTGATCCAGAAGCCCACGGTGAACTCCAGGCCATCGACGCCAAAAGCCGACAGGGCCACCGCAGGCCCCGGCTCGCGCAGCACGCGCGGGTTGACCAGGGCCGCCTCGCCCAGCAGGCGCGTGACCAGATCGACATCGCTGTCGTAGGCCACGCTGACCACCGTGGACAGCCACACGCGCGGGTCGGCCAGCGAGAGGTTTTCCACCCGCTGCGTGATCAGCATCTCGTTGGGAACGATGGATTCGCGCCCCACGCCCGAACGGATGACCGTGTAGCGCCCCGTGATGTCGGTGATGCGGCCTTCGAAGCCATCGACGCGCACGTTGTCACCAATGCGCATGCTGCGCTCGGCCAGGATCACAAAGCCGCTCACATAGTTGGCCGCCAGCTTCTGCAGGCCAAAGCCGATGCCCACGCCCACGGCACCGCCCAGCACCGACAGGGCCGTGAGGTCGATGCCCACGGCAGACAGCGCCAGGATCAGGCCCAGAAACATCAGCAGGGCACGCGCGGCATTGCTGAACGCCTTGCGCACCGACAGCTCGCTGCCCGTGACCGAGCGCAGCAGGCGCGACTCGATCGCCGACGAGATCCACAGCGCCACGATCAGCACGGCGCAGGCCGTGACAACGCCTTCGATCATGGTGCGCACCGACAGCGTGGTGGCCCCCACCTTCCAGGTGATCTCGTCGAGTTGCTGCAGCACCAGCGGCAGCAGGCCCGTCACCCACAGCACCATGACCAGCCAGGCCAGCCAGGAAATGGTGCGCTCGATCGGGCGCACCCAGGTGGCCTGCGGAAAGGCCGCCTGCAGCACCTTGACCCCCACGCGGATCACCACCAGCGAGATCAGCACCGGAATGACCACCTTGAACGCTGCCAACGGCACCCATTGCGCCAGCACCGCCCGCGCCACATAACCGAGGCCCAGCAAGACCAGGGGGAACAGCACCCCATCCACCACCTTGCGGCCGAAAAGAACGGAGCGCTGCTCATTGCGGTGCAGCGCGCGGCGCACGGCAGACACCATGAGCCAGGCCAGCGCCACGCAAACGGCCAGCGTACCCAGCTCAATCAGAACAGTGGGCTGCGCAAAGGCCCGAAACCACTGCTGCACATCGTCGAAGATCGGCATGTCAGACTGCATGGGCATCAGGACTTCCAGGCGGGAGCACGTTTCTCGGCAAATGCCCGCGCACCCTCTTGCGCCGCCGCATCCATCATGTTGGCAGCCATGGCCTGGCCGGCCAGCTGGTAGGCCGCGTCCAGGCCCAGCTCGCGCTGCTGGTAGACCAACGCCTTGCCCATGGCCACGGCAGCGCGTGGTTTTTGCACAATGGATTGCACCAGTTTTTCCACCTCGTCATCCAGCGCCTCGGGCGCCACGACACGGTTCACCAGGCCCTGCGCGAGCGCCGTGGGGGCGTCGATGAAGTCGCCGGTAAGCAGCATTTCCATGGCGCGCTTGGCCGGCACATTGCGCACCAGCGGCACACTGGGTGTGGCACAGAACAGGCCGTAATGGATGCCGCTGGTGGCAAAGCTGGCATTGCTTGCCGCCACCGCCAGATCGCACTGCGCCACCAGCTGGCAACCCGCCGCGGTGGCCATGCCCTGCACCCGCGCAAGCACGGGCACCGGCAGCTTGTGGATGCTCAGCATCATGCGGCTGCATTGCGCAAAGAGCTGCTGGTACCAGGCCAGCTCGGGATGGGCCGCCATGTCCTTGAGATTGTGGCCGGCGCAAAACGCCTTGCCCGCGGCGGCCAGCACCACCACGCGGACGCTGTCATCCCGGGCCACGGCGTCCAGCGCCTGCTGCAGCGCGGCCAGCATCTCCGCGCCCAGCGCGTTGAAGCGTGCGGGGTCGTTCAGGGTCAGGGTCACCACGCCGCGCTTGTCGCGGGTGATCTGCAGCAGATCCATGGAATGCGTTGTCATGTCGATTTCCTCTCCTCGCTTAACGGGATGCGAAGGATAAAACTGGCGCGCGCTCAATCAGCGGACGCCGCGCAAGGGCCGCCCCGCCGCGCTGGCGCCGCCCCCCTTCCCGCCAGCGCAGCGCAGCGAGAGAAAGGGGAAGCCGCGCAGCGGCTCGGGGGGATGGTCACAAGTCCGCCAGCACACGCACATGGGCTTCCACGCTGCGCGCCAGGGGACCCATCACGTAGCCGCCCTCCAGGCACGAGACGATGCGGCCCTTGGCATAGCGCCGGGCGATGTCCATGATCCGGTGGGTGATCCAGGCGTAGTCGGCCTCGACCAGGCCCAGCTGGCCCATGTCGTCCTCGCGGTGGCCGTCAAAACCTGCGCTGATGAAGATCATCTCGGGCTTGAAGGCTTCCAGGCGCGGGATCCACATCATCTCGATGATTTCCCGGATATCCATGCCGCGCGTGTAGGCAGGCACCGGCACATTCACCATGTTGGGCGCCGGATTCTGGTCGCCGCTGTAGGGATAGAACGGGTGCTGGAAGATGCCCACCATGAGTGCACGCGGTTCGCCCGCCAGGATGTCTTCCGTGCCGTTGCCGTGGTGCACATCGAAGTCCACCACCGCCACGCGCTGCAGCTTGTAGCGCTGCAGTGCGTATTTGGCCGCCACCGCCACGTTGTTGAAAAAGCAGAAACCCATGGCCTTGTCGCGGCAGGCGTGGTGGCCTGGCGGGCGCACCGCGCAAAACGCGTTGCTGATTTCGCCGGCCATCACCGCATCGGTGGCGGCCAGGGCCGCGCCGGCGGCGCGCAACGCAGCCTTCCAGGTGTGCGCGTTGATCGAGGTGTCGGTATCGAGCTGCGAGTAGGCGGGGCCACCCGCCATCAGATCTTCGTTGAGCAGGTCCGACAGGCCACGCATGGCCGCCACATGGAGCCGGTTGTGCGCCAGCTCGATATCGGCCAGCGAAGCCTCGGGCGCTTCGTAGCGCTCCAGGGCATCGGCCACGCCGGTGATCAGCAGGCGGTCTTCGATGGCGTCCAGCCGCTCGGGGCATTCGGGATGCCCCGGCCCCATTTCGTGCTTCCGGCAATCGGGATGGGTGAAATAGCCTGTCTTGATCACAGTGAAATCCCCGTGTCGCTTTTTTCAGATAACGTGGCGCCATGCATGCACAGCTCAAAATCAAGTCTCTTCTGAACCAGCTTAACACGGTGATTGTGGGCAAAAGCGCCCAGGTACAGGACTGCGTGGCCTGCCTGCTGGCGGGCGGACATCTGCTCATCGAAGACGTGCCGGGCGTGGGCAAGACCACGCTGGCCCACGCGCTGGCGCGCACCTTTGGCCTGCAGTTCGCGCGCGTGCAGTTCACGGCCGACCTCATGCCCAGCGACCTCACGGGCGTGTCGGTGTACGAGCGCGGCAAGGAGGCCTTTGTCTTCCACCCCGGTCCGGTGTTCGCCCAGGTGCTGCTGGCCGACGAAATCAACCGTGCCAGCCCCAAGACGCAGAGCGCCCTGCTCGAAGCCATGGAAGAAAAGCAGGTGTCGGTGGAAGGCGAGACCCGCGCCCTGCCCCACCCGTTTTTCGTGATCGCCACGCAGAACCCGCACGACCAGCTGGGCACCTTTGCGCTGCCCGAGTCGCAGCTCGACCGCTTTCTGATGCGCATCTCCATCGGCTACCCCGACCGTGCCGCCGAGCGCCTGCTGCTGGCCGGCAGCGACCGGCGCGACCTGGTGGACAGCCTGCAGCCCCTGCTGGCGCAAGACGAGCTGGCGCAACTGCAGCGCCAGGTGCTGGCCGTGCACACCGCAGAGCCGCTGCTCAACTATGTCCAGGACCTGATTGCCGCCACCCGCACGGGCCGCTGGTTTCTGCAGGGGCTTTCGCCGCGCGCGGGCATTGCGCTGGTGCGCGCGGCCAAGGCCCAGGCGCTTATTGAAGGGCGCGACTATGTGGCGCCCGACGATGTGCAGGCCGTGCTGCCCCAGACCATTGCGCACCGCCTGGTGCCCGTGGGCGACGCGCGGCGCGGCGCGGTGGAGCAGGTGCGCGCCATGGTCGAGTCGGTGCCCCTGCCTTGAGCCTGCACGCCATGCCGCCCGCCTCCGCCGCAGATGCCCCTGCGCCCACGCTCGCCACGCCCTCCACACCCTCGCGCCTGGCCGGCCTGAACCCGCTGGCCCTGGCGCGGGCGCGCTTTCGGCGCTGGTGGGAGGCGCGCCTGCCGCTGTCCGACACCCTGGTCCTCACGCAGCGCAATGTGTACATCCTGCCCACCGGCGCGGGCTGGATGCTGGCCTGCACGCTGCTGGTGCTGTTGGTCGCGTCCATCAATTTCCAGCTCAACCTGGGTTACCTGCTGACCTTTCTGCTGGCCGGCAGCGCGGTGGCGGGCATGCACCTGAGCCACGCCACGCTGCGCGGCATCACGCTGCACCTGAAGGCGCCCGATGCGCACTTCCTGGGCGGCAGCACGGCGTTTGAAGTGCAGCTTTTCAGTGACCGGCGCACGCCGCGCCACGGCATTGCGCTGTCGGTGCACGGCGATGGCCAGCACACACACGACTGGGCGCTGACGGACGTGCCCGCGCAAGGCAGCGCCAGCGTGCAGGTGGCGTTCCGCCCCGCGCGCCGGGGCCTGCACCGCGTGCCCACCCTGGTGGCCGAAACCCGCTTTCCGCTGGGCACCTTCCGCGTCTGGAGCTACTGGCGCCCGGCCGCCCAGGTGCTGGTGTACCCCGCCCCCGAGGTGCCCGCGCCGCCGCTGCCGCCGGGCGCGCCGCGTGCCAGCGGCACGGGCAGCGCCAGCACCCAGGGCATTGGCGAATTCGACGGTGTGCGGGCCTACCGGCGCGGCGATCCGCTCAAGCTGGTGGTCTGGAAGAAGGCAGCCAAATCCCTGGCCACGGGCACGGACGACCTCGTCAGCCGCGACGCCCAGCAGGCCCAGCGCCACGAACTGTGGCTGGACCTGGCCCATGCCGCCCTGCCCGGCCACGAAGCGCGCATTTCGCGCCTGACGGCCTGGGTGCTGCAGGCCGACCGCCTGGGCATCGACTACGGCCTGCGCCTGCCAGGCGTGGAACTGGCCCCGGACACCGGCGCGGCCCACCGCCAGCGCTGCCTGGAGGCCCTGGCGCTGTGCTGACACCGGTTTTCAGAAAATACATCAAAACAGCCTGTAGCGCATATGGAAAAAGCGCTATCAGCTATTTCTTCAATCGCAAATGCCGGCAAGCTGTGCAGGCACCACGCCACACCCCATGACCCTGCGCCAGACCCTTGCCACCCTGCCACGCGACACGCGGGACACGCTGTTTCTGCTGCTGGTGATTGTCTGGGTGGTGGCCCCGCAAGTCGCCCACCTGCCGGTGTGGGCCAGCCTGATGGCGGGCGCCGTGCTGCTGTGGCGCGGCTGGCTGGCCTGGAGCGGCCGGCAGCTGCCGGGGCGCTGGGCCGTGGCCGGCTTGCTGGTGGTGGCGGTGGCCGGCACCCTGTTCACCCACCAAACCATCCTCGGGCGCGATGCCGGCGTGACGCTCATCGTGATGCTGCTGGCGCTCAAGACGCTGGAGCTGCATGCGCGGCGCGATGCCATGGTGGTCTTCTTCCTGGGCTTCTTCACGATGCTCAGCAACTTCTTTTTCTCGCAATCGCTGCCCACGGCCTTGGCCATGCTGGTGGCGCTGCTGGGGCTGCTCACGGCCCTGGTCAACGCCCACATGCCGGTAGGGCGCCCGCCGCTGGCGCACGCGTTTCGCCTGGCCGGCACCATGGCGCTGCTGGGCGCGCCCATCATGGCGGCGCTGTTCCTGCTGTTTCCGCGCATGGCGCCGCTGTGGGGCATGCCCAGCGACACCCTGGCCGGGCGCAGCGGGCTGTCGGGCGTGATGAAGGTGGGCAACATCGCCGCGCTGGCGCTCGACGACAGCGTGGCGCTGCGCGTGCGCTTCGACACCCCCGGCGGGGCCGCGCCGCCGCAGAGCGAGCTGTATTTCCGCGGGCCGGTGTTCTCCACCTTTGACGGCAGCGAGTGGCACCCCTTGTCGTACCGCGTGGGCACCCGATCGATGGAGCGCCCTGCCGCCCCGGCCCAGCTGCAGGTGCAGGGCGCCGCGCTGCGCTACGAGGTGACGCTGGAGCCCCACAAGCGCCCCTGGCTGCTGTTGCTGGACGCCGCGCGCGACAAGCCCGCCGTGGCCGGCATGGGCGCCTTCATGACGGACGACCTGCAATGGCTCACCAGCCGCCCGATCACCGACGTGACGCGCTACCGCGCCGAAAGCCACCCGCAGTTTCGCCACGGGCCCGACACCGCCACCCCCGCACTGCGCGCCTACACCGAGCTGCCCCCGGGCTTCAACCCGCGCACGCTGGCACTCGCCCAGGAACTGCGCCGCAACCCGCGCATGCCCCCCGACCCGGCCCGCGACGCCACGCCCGCGCTGATCGATGCCGCGCTCACCCGCCTGCGCACCGGCGGCTACCGCTACACGCTGGAGCCCGGCGTGTACGGCCAGCACACGGCCGACGAGTTCTGGTTCGATCGCAAGGAGGGTTTTTGCGAACACATCGCCTCGGCCTTCGTGGTGCTGATGCGCGCCATGGACATTCCGGCACGCATCGTCACCGGTTACCAGGGCGGCGAGCGCAACGCCGTGGACGGCTACTGGACCGTGCGCCAGAGCGATGCCCACGCCTGGGCCGAAGTGTGGATGGCCGGGCGCGGCTGGGTGCGCGTGGACCCGACCAGCGCCGTCGCCCCCGGGCGCACCGGCGCCTTCGAGCGCCTGCAGGCCCCGCCCGGTGCGCTGGCCACCGCCATGGGCACCATGATGAGCCCCGGCCTGGCGCAGAACCTGCGCGCCCTATGGGAGGCCGTGAACAACGGCTGGAACCAGTGGGTGCTCAACTACACGCAAAGCCGCCAGCTCAACCTGCTCAAGGCGCTGGGGTTTGAATCGCCCAGCTGGCAAGACCTCGCCACCGTGCTGGGCGCGCTGGTGGGGGTGGCCGCGCTGGGTGGCGCCGGCTGGACACTGTGGGAGCGCAGCCAGCACGACCCCTGGCTGCGCCTGCTGGCCCGCGCCCGCCAGCGCCTCGCCAGCAGTGGCTTGCCCCTGCCCGACACCCTGCCTCCCCGGGCCATGGCCGAACGGGTGCAGGCACAATTTGGCGATGCCGCGCAGGGCGTGGCCGGCTGGCTGCTGCGGCTGGAGCAATGGCGCTATGCCGCCCAGCCCGCTGCCACTGCCAGCCAGCTCCGCGCCCTGCGCCGCGAATTCCGAACCCTTTCCTGGCCCGCCCCCAACGCGCGCCAATGAATCCACCGACATGCTGAAAATCGTTCCAACCGCTATTTTGCTGATTACAGCTTGCGCCATACCTATCAGCGCCGCAGCCCAAAAACACCATCAATCCGGCAAAACCCGCAGCGCAGCCACCGCCCGCAGCGCTGCGACGAGCGGCAGCGTGGCCTACGCCACCCGCCCCGAGGCGCTGCAGTTTGCCGACGACCTGGCCGGGCGCCGCGACCTCGACCGCGAATGGGTGCGCCAGGCCATCGGGCAGGCCCGCTTTCTGCCCCAGGTGCCCCGGCTCATGCTGCCGCCCGCCAAAGGCACGGCCAAGAACTGGCGCGTGTACCGCAGCCGCTTCATCGACCCGGTGCGCATCCGCGCGGGCCTGCGCTTCTGGCAGGACAACGCCGAAACGCTGGCGCGGGCGGAGCGCGAATTCGGCGTGCCCGCCGCAACGATCGTCGGCATCATCGGCGTGGAGACCATCTACGGCCAGCAGATGGGCAACTTCCGGGTGATGGATGCGCTGGCCACGCTGGCTTTTGACTTCCCCGCCGCGCACCCGCGTGCCGCCGAGCGCACCGAGTTCTTCCAGCGTGAGCTGGAGCAGTTCCTGAGCCTCACGCACCGCACCAACGTGGACCCGTTCGAGCCGCGCGGCAGCTACGCCGGCGCCATGGGCCTGGGGCAGTTCATGCCGTCGAGCTGGGTGCGCTACGCCATTGATTTCGACGGCGATGGCCGCGTGGACCTGTTCAACAGCCCCGCCGACGCCATCGGCTCGGTGGCCAATTACTTCATCGCCCACGGCTGGAAGCCGGGCATGCCCACGCACTACAGCGTGCAGTTCGACCCCGACCCCGCCCGCGTGCAACTCGACGAGCTGCTGGCCCCCGACATCCTCCCGAGCTTCAGCGCCGCCAGCATGCAGGCCAAGGGCGCCGTGCTGGATGCCGCCGGCGCACAGCACACCGGGCCGCTGGCCCTGGTGGAACTGCAAAACGGCGACGATACGCCCAGCTATGTGGCAGGCACCGAAAACTTCTATGCCATCACCCGCTACAACTGGTCGAGCTACTACGCCATGGCGGTGATCGAACTGGGGCGCGAAGTGGCCGCAGCGCGGGCACGCTAAGCTGACCCACCTCTTTCAATCACCTACCGCATGCCTGCCAACCTCCCTTCGACGCCTGTTGCAGATGCCATCGTGCGCGTGCGCGGCCTCAGCAAAACCTACGCGGGCGGCTTCCAGGCGCTGAAGAACGTCAACCTGGATATTCACCGTGGCGAAATCTTTGCCCTGCTCGGCCCAAACGGCGCTGGCAAGACCACGCTGATCAGCATCATCTGCGGCATGACCAATGCCTCCGAGGGCAGCGTGACGGCCGACGGCTTTGATACCGTGCGCGACTACCGTGCCGCCCGCGCCGCCATCGGCCTGGTGCCGCAGGAGCTGCACACCGATTCATTTGAAACCGTCTGGGCCACAGTGAGCTTCAGCCGCGGGCTGTTTGGCAAGGCCCCCAACCCGGCGCTGATCGAAAAGATCCTGAAAGACCTGTCGCTGTGGGACAAGCGGGACACCAAGATCCTGGCGCTCTCGGGCGGCATGAAACGCCGCGTGCTGATCGCCAAGGCGCTGTCGCATGAGCCGAAAATCCTGTTCCTCGACGAACCCAGCGCCGGCGTGGACGTGGAGCTGCGCCACGACATGTGGCGCCTGGTGCGCGCGCTGCAGGGCGCCGGCACCACCATCATCCTGACCACGCACTACATCGAGGAAGCCGAAGACATGGCCGACCGCATTGGCGTGATCCGCCAGGGCGAACTGATCGTGGTGGAAGACAAAGACGTGCTGATGCGCAAGCTCGGCAAAAAGCAGCTGACCCTCACGCTGCAGCACCCCATGCAGCGCGTGCCCGATGCGCTGGCGCGCTGGCCCCTGGCCCTGTCGGCCGATGGCCATGCACTGACCTACAGCTTTGACACCCAGCAGGAAGACACCGGCATCGCTGCGCTGCTGCGCGCGCTGGGCGAGCACGGCATCGACTTCAAGGATCTGCATTCGTCCGAGAGCTCGCTCGAAGACATCTTCGTCAGCCTCGTCCACGAACGGAAAGCCAGCCAATGATGGGCCTGAACCTGCACGGCGTGCGCGCCATTTACCGCTTCGAGATGCACCGCGCCTTTCGCACCTGGGCGCAAAGCCTGATGGCGCCCGTGCTCTCCACGTCGCTGTATTTCATCGTCTTCGGCTCGGCCATCGGCTCGCGCATGGGCGACATTGGCGGCGTGGACTATGGCGCCTTCATCATCCCGGGCCTCTTGATGCTGTCGCTGCTCTCCGAGAGCATTTCCAATTCGGCCTTTGGCATCTACATGCCCAAGTGGTCGGGCACCATCTACGAACTGCTGAGCGCACCGGTCAACTGGGTCGAGGTGCTGCTGGGCTATGTGGGCGCCGCGGCCACCAAATCGCTGATGGTGGGCGCGCTGATTCTGGCCACGGCGCGGATTTTCGTGCCCTACGAAATCGCGCACCCGGTGTGGATGCTGGGCTTTCTGCTGCTCACGGCCATCACCTTTTGCCTGTTCGGTTTTCTCATCGGGCTGTGGGCCGACAGCTTCCAGAAGCTGCAGATCGTTCCGCTGCTGGTCATCACGCCGCTGACGTTCCTGGGCGGTGCGTTCTACAGCATCAGCATGCTGCCGCCGTTCTGGCAGACGGTCTCGCTGTTCAACCCGGTGGTCTATCTCATCAGCGGCCTGCGCTGGGCCTTCTATGGCGCGGCCGACGTGCACATGGGCGTGAGCGTGGGCATGACGCTGGTGTTCATGGCGGCGTGCCTGGGCCTGGTGTGGTGGGTCTTCAAGACAGGCTACCGGATTCGGCGCTGAGCGCTGGGGTGGGCGCCGCGCCAAGCGCAGCGGTGCGGCAGCAGCGCGCCGCCCACCGCGCAAGCGCTCTCAAAACCGCTGCATGCTGCAGCTGTGCGGTTGCTGCGCCCGGGCGGCGGGGATCTGCCGCACCACGCGAAAGCCGTAGCCTGAGCCTTCCACGTCGAACTTCACGCCGGGCGCGCCCTTTTTGTCCATCACGCCCACGGCCAGGGCCTGCTGGAACTGGTGGTCGGCCGCGCGCATGGTGCCGCCCTGGCCTGCCAGCTGCACGCTGGCTTTTTCCATCTGCCGGGCCACGGCCACCGCCTCGGTGCTGCCCGCGCGCTCGATGGACTGGGCCAGCGCCTCGACCATGAGCTGCATGCGCATGTGCACATAGTCGTCCTGCGGTTTGGGAAAGCGCGTGCGAAAGGACTGGTAGAACGCCTCGCTCTGCGCCCCCGGCACGTTGGGCAGCCAGTCGGCAACGGCCACCACCTTGCCCACGCCGGCTTCGCCCAGAGCGGCGGGCGCGCCCAGCGCGTTGCCATAGAAGGTGTAGAAGCTGCCGTCAAAGCCCACCTCGCGCGCGGCCTTGACCAGCAGCGTGAGATCGTTGCCCCAGTTGCCCGTGACCACGGCCTGCGCGCCGCTGGCCTTGATCTTGACGGCGTAGGGCGCAAAGTCCTTGACCCGGCCGATGGGGTGCAGCTCATCGCCCACCACGGCCACGTCGGGGCGCTGCGCGGCCAGCTGCCGCTTGGCCTCGCGCAGCACGGCCTGGCCAAAGCTGTAGTCCTGGCCGATGAGGTACACGCTTTTGAGCGCCTTGTCCTCGCGCACCACCTCCATCAAGGCAGCCATGCGCATGTCGGCATGGGCATCGAAGCGGAAATGCCAGAAGCTGCATTTCTCGTTGGTGAGGATGGGGTCGACCGCCGAGTAGTTGAGGAACAGCACGCGCTTGCCCGGCTCGCGCTCGTTGTGCTTGTTGATGGCCTCGATCAGCACCGCCGCCGTGGCCGACGAATTGCCCTGCAGGATGACCTGCGCGCCATCATCAATGGCCGCGCGCAGGGCCGACAGGGCCTCTTCGTTCTGGCCCTTGCTGTCGTAGCGCTCCAGCGCCAGCGGGCGGGCACCACCGGCCGCTGCGGGCAGTTGCACGCCGCCGCGCGCATTCACGCGCTCGACCGCCCAGTAGATGTTGCGAAAAACCGCCTCACCGGTGTTGGCAAAAGGGCCCGAGAGGCTTTCGATCAGGGCCATCTTGACGGGCCGGGCCTGCGCCACTGCCGCAGTGGATGCCGGGGCCTGCGCCCAGCCGGCAGACACCGGGGCCAGCGCGCCTGCCAAGGCGGCAAGCACGGCCCAAACGGATGGACGTAATGCCGCTGCGCCTGATTTCAAGCCCGCGGAGCGCAATTTATTCATGCCATTTTTTCCTTGAAATGCGGCGGGGCCGCACACACCTCTTTGGCATGCGGCGACCACGTCGAGAGCCGCGCAGTGTATAGGAGCCACCCCATGATTTTCGCCCCCGTGATCCGCCGCGCCGCCTACGCCAGTGCCCCCCGTTCTTCTGACCTGGCGCTGCAACGCTTCCTGATGGGCACTCTCGCAACCCCGGCCCGCACCAGCACCGCCGGCGTCACCGTGGCCCGCGATGACAAGGCCACCACGCTGCAACTGGACGTGCCCGGCCTGGCGCGCGAGCAATTGCAGATCCGCATCGACGGCAATGTGGTCCAGCTGCAAAGCGTGGAAGGCGCGCCCCGCCAGGTGCAGCGCGCCTGGGAGCTGGCCGATGCCATTGATGCCGCCGCCAGCACGGCCAAGCTGGAGAACGGCGTGCTCACGCTCACGCTGGTACGGCAGGTACCCGCCGACAAGTCAGTGCAGCTGGTCGTGCACTGAGCGGCGGCAAGGGGCAGCCTCCGGCTGCTCCCCATTCGACAAAAAAACGGTACGAATTAGCATCAAGCGGCGCGATCCATCACCGCGCCTGCGTCACTCGTGCCGCAGCGCATCAATCGGGTCCATGCGCGCCGCGCGGCGGGCCGGGAAGTAGCCGAACACCACCCCGATCCCGGCCGAGAACACGAACGACAGCAGGTTCACGCCGGGATTGAAGAGGTAGGGCACATCCATCAGGGCCGACAGGCCCACCGAGGCCCCCGTGGCCAGCACGATGCCGATCAGCCCGCCCAGGGCGGCCAGCACCACGGCCTCGATCAGGAACTGCAGCAGCACCTCGCGCTCCAGTGCGCCAATGGCCAGGCGCAGGCCGATCTCGCGGGTGCGCTCGGTCACGCTCACCAGCATGATGTTCATGATGCCGATGCCGCCCACCAGCAGGCTCACCGCGGCCACGGCGCCCAGCAGCATGGTCAGCACCTTGGTGGTACCCGAGAGCGTATCGGCCAGCTGCTTGGTATCGAGCACGTTGAAGTTGTCCTCGTCGGTATCCGACAGCTTGCGCAGCTCGCGCAGCAATTGCGTGAGGCTGGCCTTCACGCGCTCGGGGTCGCTGCCGTCCTGCATGGACACCAGCAGCGTGTTCACGCGCGTGTTGCCGGTCACGCGGCGCTGCAGCGTGCGCAGCGGCACCAGCACGGTGTCGTCCTGGTCGTTGCCAAAGGCGCCCTGCCCCTTGGAGGCCAGCACGCCCACCACCTCGCACGAAAACGCCTTCACCCGCAGCTGCTCACCCACGGCATCGCGTGTGCCATACAGCTCGCGGCGCACGGTTTCGCCAATCAGGCACACGGCGGCACCGGCGCGCAGCTCGGCATCCGTGAAAACACGCCCGGTGCGCACGGCCCAGTTGCCCGTTTCGAGCCAGGCATTGGTGCTGCCGATGATGCTGGTGGTCCAGTTGCGCCCGCCGGCCACCACGGTGGCACTGGTGCGCGCCTCGGGTGCCACGGCCAGGATGCCGCCAATCTGCTGGGCAATCACATCGGCATCGGTGTCCTTGAACGCGGGCGCCCCGGAACCACCGCCCGGGCCCATGCGCTGGCCGGGGCGGACCTGCAGCAGGTTGGTGCCCAGGCCCGAGATCTGGTTTTGCACCGCCATGGTGGCGCCATTGCCCAGCGTGACCATGGTGATGACGGCGCTGACGCCGATCACGATGCCCAGGATGGTGAGGAACGAGCGCAACAGGTTGCGCCGGATCGAGCGCAGCGCCAGAAGAAGGGTGTTCAAGAGCATCAGGCCACCTCCGCCTGCGCTGCACCTGGCACGAGGGCAGGCACGGGGGCGCGCAGGCCCACGGGGTGCGGGTTGGGCGCATCGCTGTCCACCCGGCCATCGACAAAGCGCACGATGCGCCGGGCATAGGCGGCCATGTCGGGCTCGTGGGTGACCATCAGCACGGTGATGCCCTGCTCGGCGTTGAGCCGCCACAGCAGTTCCATGATTTCCTGGCTGCGCTGGGTGTCGAGGTTGCCGGTGGGCTCGTCGGCCAGCAGCACGGCCGGCTCGGTGACGATGGCGCGCGCAATGGCCACGCGCTGCTGCTGGCCGCCCGAGAGCTCGGCGGGCGTGTGGTGCTCCCAGCCCTTGAGGCCCACGGCATCGAGCGCGCGGGCCGCGGCGGCGTGGCGGGCCGTGGTCGATTCGCCCCGGTACAGCAGGGGCAGCTCGACGTTTTCCTGCGCCGAGGTGCGCGCCAGCAGGTTGAAGCCCTGGAACACAAAGCCGAAATACTGCCGGCGCAGGCGCGCGCGCTCGTCGCGCGAAAGCGATTCCACATGCACGCCCTTGAACAGGTATTCGCCGGCAGTGGGCCGGTCCAGGCAGCCCAGGGTGTTCATGGCGGTGGATTTGCCGGAGCCGCTGGGGCCCATGATGGCCACGAAATCGCCCTGGGTGATGTCGAGATCCACCCCCTTGAGCGCCTGGAAGGCCAGCGCACCCTCGCCATACACCTTGGTCACGCCGCGCAGGCGGATCAGCGGCGGCGCATGGCCGGGCACCCGGCCGCCCTCCCCCTGGGCGTTGGCGGCCACGCTCATTTCGCGGCCCCGGCAGAGCGCTGGTCGGTGATGACGGCCATGCCCTCGGCCAGGCCTTCGCCGCTGACCTCGGTGCGACGGCCATCGCTGATGCCCACCTGCACCGCCACGGCCTGCGCGGCGCCATCCCGGAGCACCCACACCTGGCGGGTACGGCCCGCGCCGTCGGCCGCATCGCTACCGGCGCCCGCCCGGCGCGTGCCCGAGCGCGGCATGCGCGGCATCAGCTGCGACATGATGCCGCCCCCCGACGAGGCCGGCTGCGCCGCCGCGTTGGCCGCCACGGCGGGCGTGAAGCGCAGCGCCGTGTTGGGCACCAGCAGCACATCGTTGCGCTCGGTGGAGGTGATGGTGGCCGCGGCCGTCATGCCGGGGCGCAGGCTCAGGTCGGCGTTGTCCACCTCCAGCCAGGTGATGTAGGTGACCACGTTGTCGGTCTTGGTGGAGCCGAACGACACCCGCGTGACCTTGGCCGGATAACGGCGCGATGGGTAGGCACTGACCGTGAAGCTGGCCTTCTGGTCGAGCTTCACCGAACCCACGTCGGCCTCGTCCACGCTGACATCGAGCCGCAGCCGCGTGAGGTCTTCGGCCAGCGTGAACAACGTGACGGCCTGCAGCGAGGCGGCCACGGCGTTGCCAGGCTCGACCGAGCGGGTCAGCACCACACCGTCGATGGGCGAGCGGATCGAGGCCTTGGACAGGTTGGTGGTGTCGGTGGACAGCGCCGCCCGGGCGTCGTCCACCGAGGCACGGGCACTGGCCTCATCGGCGCGTGCCCGGTCGAGCGTGGCCCGGCCGGTGTCCAGCTCGGCGGCCGAGGGCACCTTGCCCCCCGACAGGCGCGCCACTTCCTCCAGCCGCGCAAAGCCGGCCTGTGCCTCTTGGGTGGTGGCCTGCGCCTGCGCCAGCCGCGCCTGCGCCGCCGCCAGCGAGGCGCGCGAGCGCAGCACCTGCGCATCGAGCTTGGCGGTGTCGAGTTCGACCAGCACCTGGCCCTTCCTGACCTGGTCGTTCACGTCCACCAGCACGTTTCTGACCGTGCCCGACAACTCGCTGCCAATGGTGACCGCCCGTGTCGGCTGCAAGGTGCCGTTGGCCGACACGTTGAGCGTGAGGTTGCCCCGGCGCACCTCTTCGGTCACATACACCGGGGCTGCGCTGGCGCTCTGGTGGCTCTGCCAGTAAACCAGGCCGCCACCCGCTGCCACCAGCACCGCCACCCCCAGCCACAGGCTGGAGCGCTGCCACCAGCGGCGCGGCTGGCCACCGCCGAGCAGCACCTGCAGATCGGCGGCAGTGGAAGGGCTGGCGGGGGATGCGTTCTTTTCAGAAGAGGTCATGGCCATCCATTGCGATGTGGGTTGGGAGGTGTCTGGTGCGGTGCCACCGCAGTTTGCGGGCGCGAGCGATAGGTGTGGAGGGGGGCTACTGCCAGCCACCGCCCAATGCCTTGTACAGCCGCACATGGTCGGCCGACACGCTGGCCACGGCGGCGGCCACGCTGTCCTGGGTGGACAGCAGCGTGCGCTGGGTCTCCAGCACCGATTGGAAGTCGATCAGGCCGCTGCTGTAGCGCTGGCGGGCCAGCAAGTCCGCATTGCCCGCGGCGTCGGCGGCGGCCTGCAGGCGCACCAGGCGCTCGCGGTCCCCTTGCAGAGCTGCCAGGGTGTCTTCGACATCCTTGAGCGCCGTGAGCACCGAGGCCTCATAGGCCAAGCGGGCCTGTGCCAGCGCCGCCTCCTGCACACGCACCTGGGCCCGCGCCGCACCACCGTCGAACACGGGCACCGACACACTGGCCAGCAAGGCGCTGACCACCGAGCCGCCATTGCCCAGGGCGCCCAGGGTGAGGGCGCGCAGGCCCAGATTGCCCGAGATGCTGAAGTCGGGGTAACGCGCGGCATCGGCTTGCGATACCCGGGCCAGCGCGGCGGCAATGCGCTGCTCGGCGGCGCGCACATCGGGCCGCTGGCGCAGGGTTTCAGCGGGGATGGCCAGTGCCAGGTCTTGCGCGGGCTGGGGCACGGCGGCGGGCGCTGCCAGCAGCGCATCGAGCGCCAGCGGGGCCTGCCCGGTCAGCACGGCCAGGTTGTGGCGCGACTGGGCCAGGCTCGATGCGAGCGCGGGAATCTGCGCGGCCGTCTGCTCGGCCGCCGCACGGGCCTGCTCGGCCACCAGCGAGGTGGTCAGCCCGGCCTGCAGGCGCCACTGGGTGATCTGCAGCGTCTCCTGCTGGCTCGCCAGGTTGCTGCGCGCTATGGCCAGCCGCTGCTGCAGGCCCCGCAGCTCGACGTAGTTCACGGCGGTTTCGGCGGCCAGCGACACCTGCACGTCAGCCAGGCTGGCCTCGGCGGCCTGGGCATCGGCCTGGCTGGCGTTCACGCCGCTGCGCAGACGGCCCAACACATCGGGCTCCCAACTGGCATCAAAACCCGCCTGGAAACTGTTGCCCGTGCTGTTCGAGGCCCGGCTGCGCTGCGCCGACGCCGACGCCCCGACGCTGGGCAGCAGGCCGGCGGCCTGCACATCCACCTGGGCACGCGCCTGCTGCAAGGCGGCTTGCGCGCTGCGCACGCTGGTGTTGGCCTGCAAGGCCTGCGTGACCAGCTGCGTGAGCTGCGGGTCGTTGAAGCGCTGCCACCATTGCGCCAGGGAGGTGGCGGGCAGGTCCGCAGCAGTTTGCGCGGACCATGCGGGTGGCACCGAGGTCTGCGGCAGCCGGCTGTCGGGTGGCGCCAGGCTGGCACAGCCGGCCAGCAGGGCCACGGCCGAGGTCAAGCACCAGGGTAAAACCGCGCCCATCCGGCGACAAAGGATGCGCTGCGCAGGGCGCGCCGCGGTGGCAACAGAAGGTTCATGCATGGCGAAGAGGCAGCGTGCAGGGCATGCCCCATTGTGCGGGTCAGTCATGTCCTGCCCGCTACAGCCAAGTGAAGCCCGGGTAAAGCTGCCGCCCGTTGCCGCCGAAAGCCCCCCCGCGAAGCGGCGCTGGTCAACGCCCCGGCAATTCAGCCCCCCAGGGCGTCCAGCGGCCAGCGGGGTTTGACGTCGAACGCATAGGCGCGGTTGGCCATCTGCTGGCCCGCCTGCAGCCGCATGGCAGCCGCCATGGCGATCATGGCGCCGTTGTCGGTGCACAGATGCAGCTCGGGGTAGTGCACGCGCACCTTGCCCTGCGCACAGGCCGCATTGAGCTGGGCGCGCAAATGCCGGTTGGCGCCCACGCCACCGGCCACCACCACACGCTTCAAGCCCGTCTGCTTCAGGGCCGTGAGCGTTTTTTTCACCAGCACTTCCACAATCGCCGCCTCGGTGCTGGCGGCCAGGTCGGGCTTGCGCGCTTCCAGCGCATCGCCGAGCTTCTTGGCCTGGGTGAGCACCGCGGTCTTGAGCCCGGCAAAGGAAAAATCAAGGTTGCCGCTGTGCAGCAAGGGGCGCGGCAGCTTGAAGGCCGCCGGGTCGCCCTGCTCGGCCAGGCGCGACAGCGCCGGCCCGCCGGGGTAGCCCAGGCCCATGAGCTTGGCCGACTTGTCAAACGCTTCGCCCGCCGCATCGTCGATGGTTTCGCCCAGCAGTTCGTAGCGGCCCACGCCGTCCACCCGCATGAGCTGCGTGTGGCCGCCCGACACCAGCAGGGCCACGAAGGGAAATTCCGGCGGATCGGCACTCAAAAAGGGCGACAGCAAATGCCCTTCCAGGTGGTGCACGCCCAGCACGGGCTTGTCGAGTGCGGCGCCCAGCGCGCAGGCCACGCCAGCGCCCACCAGCAGTGCACCGGCCAGGCCCGGCCCGCGGGTGTAGGCCACCACATCCACGTCGGCCAGGCGCTGGCCCGCTTCGGCCATGACGGCCTCGGTCAGTGGCAGCACGCGGCGGATATGGTCGCGGCTGGCCAGCTCGGGCACCACACCGCCATAGGCCTGGTGCATCTCGATCTGGCTGTGCAAGGCATGCGCCAGCAGGCTGGGCACGGCCACCCCGCCGGTGGAGCGGACCAGCGCCACGCCGGTTTCATCGCACGAAGATTCAATACCCAGGATCAGCAAGCTCATGCCCCGAGTGTAAAACCCGGCGCCTGCCCAGCCTGGTCCACCACCAACTCGCAGCCAACGCCCACAGCGTGCACCATCCCGGCGCACCAATATGTGGCGTAAATCTTGCTTATAACTACGGCATGACCGACGCCCTGCGCATTGTGGTGGTGGCCCCCGACCTGGCCATTGCCGATCCCGACGACGAACACGCCGCCACACAGGCCGAACGCTCGCGGGCGCTGCGCATTGGCCTGCTCGAAAACAACTTCAACCTCATTGCCACGCTGCCGGCCGATGTGTTTCTGGGCGAGCGGCTGGCCCAGCTGCAGCCCGACCTGATCATCGTGGACGCCGAAAGCGAGGCCCGCGACGCGCTGGAACATGTGGTGATGGCCACCCGCGACGCACGCCGCCCCATCGTCATGTTCACCAACGACGAGGACACCACGCATGTGAAAGACGCCGTGGCCGCCGGCGTGTCGGCCTACATCGTGGCCGGGCTGGCGCCCCAGCGCATCCGCCCCATCCTGGATGTGGCCATGGCGCGCTTTGCGCACGAGCAGGCACTGCGCACCGAACTGGCCGACGCCAGAACCGAGCTGCAGGACCGCAAGACCATCGACCGCGCCAAGGGCGTGCTGATGCAGCGCCAGGGCCTCACCGAACAGGCGGCCTACGAAAAGCTGCGCAAAACCGCCATGGACAAGGGCCTGAAGCTGGGCGAAGTGGCCAGGCGGATGCTCGACATGGTCGATTTGCTGGGCTGAGGCACCACCGTCCAGGCAAAAAAAACGCTGCCCGAAGGCAGCGCTTTGCATGTTGCGCAAAGATCGCGCGGGCGCGCTCAGAACGCTGGAACCACGGCCCCCTTGTACTTGTCCTGGATGAATTTCTTCACCTCGGCGCTGTGCAGGGCCTTGATCAGCTTGGCAATGCTGGCGTCGTTGGCACGGTCGGCGCGGGCCGCCACGATGTTGGTGTAGGGCGAGTCGGCACCTTCGATGAACAAGGCGTCCTTGGTGGGGTTGAGCTTGGCTTCGATCGCGTAGTTGGTGTTGATCAGGGCCAGGTCCACATCGGCCAGCGCGCGGGGCAGCAGCGGCGCTTCGAGTTCCTTGAACTTCAGCTTCTTGGGGTTCTTGACCACATCCAGCGGCGTGGGCGTGAGGCTCTTGGCATCCTTGAGCTCGATCAGCCCCTGCTTGGCCAGCAGGATCAGGGCGCGGCCACCGTTGGACGGATCGTTGGGAATCGCCACCGTGGCGCCGTCCTTGAGATCCTTCAGGTTCTTGATCTTGCTGGAATAGGCGCCGAAGGGCTCCACATGCACCTTGCCGCCCGGCACTTGCACCAGGCTGGTCTTGCGGTCCTTGTTGAAGCTGTCCAGGTAGGGCTGGTGCTGGAAGAAGTTGGCATCGAGCTGCTTGTCCTCCACGGCCATGTTGGGCTGCACATAGTCGCTGAACTCCTTGACCTGCAGGTCCACGCCCTGGGCCTTGAGCTGGGGCTTCACGAAATTCAGGATCTCGGCGTGCGGCACGGCCGTGGCGGCCACCTTCAATACATCGGCGGCATGGGCACTGACAGCCAGTGCGGCGAGGGCCAGTGCGGACAGGGTCTTCTTCAACATGAGGGGGCTCTTTCAATGGATGGATACACGGCAGGGCCCCAAAAATACGGGATAACCCTGAGCTGAACAGCAAGTGTAAACAGCCATGCCGCCGTAAGGCGGTTATTTAGCCATTTTTTGATATAAAAATGAGGTTTTATATACAAGGCAATCCGGTCGCGCCTCGTTTGCTCCGGAGATGCCTGACCGAATGCCGGGGCGTCCAAGAGCCCGATTTCGCCCCAAGCTTGCGGGCAAGCGCCTTGCGCGGCCATGAAAGATCGTGAACATGTTCCTAGACCAACCAGCCCGCAGGTTATGCCAGCTGCCGCGCGGCCGATGAAGGTGCGGGCCAGGCGGGTGGCATCCAGGTGATGCGAGGTCCCAGCCTGCGCGAAGATAGGCCTGCCGCCGCCGTCATCGGGGGCGAACTGCCGGCCTGACGCTTCTCAAGCTGGCTCATCTCCCTCTGCCGCGCCCTGCGCGGCATCGATGCGCTGCATGTTGTCCAGCAGCTTGAGCAGGTAGTGCAGGGTGTGGGTGATGTCATTCACCGAGAAACCCGCAAGCGCCTCTTCGTAGTAGTTGTGGATCTTGGGTTGGGCCTCCACGAGCCAAACCCTGCGACCCGATTCGGTCATCGTGACCAGACGGGAGCGCCGATCCCGTGGATCCGGCGCGGAAGCGATGTGCCCGTCGCGCTCCATGCGGCTGATCAGTCCTGACAGATTCTGCCGGCTCACCATCAGATAGCGGGCCAGATCGCCCACGCTCATCCCCTCGGCCACCTGCGGCCTCGACAAGGCGCCCAGCACGGCCCATTGCTGCGTCGTCAGGCCTTCGGATTCCACCGCTCTCGTGCCTGTTTTATGCAACATGTTTGCACATTGATAGAGCCGAAAGAAGACCCTGTTCGCCAGATCGGTACGGGTGTCGAGTGCTTTTTCCATAGGGAAAACCATAGTTTTTGAAAAAATCGGAATTCTGCTCTTGCATACGCAAGAAATAGATATGACAATATCTTTACTTAATTGCACGAACAATGCAAGGCGCATGCTCCCGACGATAGCAAGCTTGGCAATACATGGAGAACGATATGCAAAGATTTCAAAACAAGACCGTGGTGGTGACGGGTGGTGGTGGTGGAATCGGTGGCGCGACCTCGCGCCGCTTCGCGGCCGAAGGCGCCAAGGTCGCCGTGTACGACATGAACCTGGAGGCCGCCGAGAAGGTGGCCGCCGACATCCGCTCGGCGGGTGGCCAGGCCGCAGCGTTCCAGTGCAACATCACGGATCGCGCGCAGGTCGATGCGGCCGTGGCCGCAACGCAGGCACAGCTGGGCCCGATCGATGTGCTGGTGAACAACGCCGGCTGGGACATCTTCAAGCCCTTCGTGAAGACGGAGCCGGCAGAGTGGGACAAGCTGATCGCCATCAACCTGACCGGCGCACTGCACATGCTGCACGCTGTGCTGCCGGGCATGGCCGAACGCAAGTACGGCCGCATCGTGAACGTGGCGTCCGACGCCGCGCGCGGTGGCTCGTCGGGCGAAGCCGTGTACTCCGCCTGCAAGGGCGGCCTGGTGGCGCTCTCCAAGACGCTGGCGCGTGAGCATGCCCGCCAGGGCATCACCGTCAACGTGGTCTGCCCCGGTCCGACCGACACCGCCTTGCTGGCCGGCGTGGCCGAGGGTGCGCGCGACCCCGCCAAGCTGATCGAAGCCTTCAAGAGCGCCATTCCCCTGGGCCGCCTGGGCCAGGGCGACGACCTGGCCTCGGCCATCGCCTTCATGGGCAGCGACGACGCCAGCTTTGTCACCGGCCAGGTGCTGAGCGTTTCCGGCGGCCTGACGATGCACGGCTGACCCGCCAACCCTTTTACCCCCTTCCGTGGAGAACACCATGAATTTCGAAGACATCCTGTACGAAGTGCGCAACGGCGTGGCCTGGATCACCATCAACCGTGCCGACAAGATGAACGCCTTCCGGGGCCAGACCTGCGACGAGATCATCCGCGCGCTGAACAAGGCCGGGTACGACAAGTCCGTCGGCGCCATCGTGCTGGCCGGCGCCGGCGACCGGGCCTTCTGCACCGGCGGCGACCAGTCTGCCCACAACGGCAACTACGACGGCCGCGGCACCATCGGCCTGCCGATGGAAGAGCTGCACACCGCCATCCGCGACGTGCCCAAGCCCGTGATCGCCCGCGTGCAGGGCTTCGCCATCGGCGGCGGCAACGTGCTGGCCACGATCTGCGATCTGACCATCTGCTCCGACAAGGCGCAGTTCGGCCAGGTGGGCCCCAAGATGGGCTCGGTGGACCCCGGCTACGGCACGGCCTTCCTGGCCCGCGTGGTGGGCGAGAAGAAGGCGCGCGAGATCTGGTACCTCAACCGCCGTTACAGCGGCGAACAGGCCGTGGCCATGGGTCTGGCCAACTTCTGCTTCCCGCACGACCAGCTCGACGCCGAGGTGCAGAAGATCGGCGAGGAACTGTGCGAGCGCAGCCCCACCGCCCTGGCCATCGCCAAGCGCAGCTTCAACGCCGACACCGCCCACCAGGCCGGCATCGCGGGCCTGGGCATGTACGCGCTCAAGCTGTACTACGACACGGAAGAGTCGCGCGAAGGCGTCAACGCGCTCAAGGACAAGCGCAAGCCCGAGTTCCGCAAGTACTTCAAGTAACGGCCTGCGGGATCGACGCCATGCAAACCGATGTCAAGCAACCGCCCGAGGCCGTGTGGTGGCCCGACCGCGCCACGGTCGAAGGTGCCAACCTCACGCGCTTCATGCAGGCGCTCGGGGTCGACAGCTTCGAGGCGCTCAACGAGCGTGCCGCCGCCGATCCGGCCTGGTTCAACGACGCATTGATCCGTTTCCTCGACTACCGGTTTGAGCAGCCCTACGAACAGGTGCTGGACCTGGGCGAGGGGCTGCCCTTCGTGCAGTGGTGCGTGGGCGGCACCACCAATGTGGTGCTCAACTGCATCGACCGGCGCCGGGGCACGCCGCGCTACGCCCAGGAGGCGCTGGTCTGGGAGGGCGAAGACGGCACGGTGACCACCTGGACCTTTGCCGACCTCGACCGTGAAACCTGCCGTCTGGCCTGGGGCCTGCGCCAGCTGGGCCTGGGCCGGGGCGACGTGGTGGGCATGTACCTGCCGAACCTGCCGCAGGCCGCCGCGGCCATGCTGGCCGTGGCCAAGATCGGCGGCATCGTGCTGCCCATGTTTTCGGGCTTTGGCGCCGATGCCATTGCCCAACGACTGGCGGACGGCCAGGCCGCTGCGCTGATCACGGTGGATGGTTCGCTGCGGCGGGGCAAGCCGGTGGGCGCCAAGGCAGTCGCCGACGAGGCGTTGCAGCAGTGCCCGGGTGTGCGCCATGTGGTCGTACTGGGGCACTTGGCCACCGAACACGGCTGGCAATCGGGGCGCGACCACTGGTGGCACGCGCTGGTGGCCGGCGCCCCCGCCGACTGCGCGGCCGTGCCCACCGAGGCCATGCCTGCCGACGCCCCCTTCCTGCTGATGTTCACCTCGGGCACCACGGGCAAGCCCAAGGGCGTGGTGCACTCGCACTGCGGCTTCCCGGTCAAGACGGCACTGGACCTGTCGATCTGCATGGACCTCAAGCCCGAAGACCGCTTTTTGTGGATGTCGGACATGGGCTGGCTCGTGGGCCCGATCCTGGTGTTCGGCGGCCTGCTGGTGGGCTCCACGGTGGTGCTGGCCGAAGGCGCGCCCAACTACCCGCAGCCCGACCGCCTGTGGCGCCTCATCGAGCGCCACCGCGTCAGCTACCTGGGCCTGGCGCCCACGGTGGCGCGGCTGTCGATGTCGCTCGATGGCGCGGAGCTCGATGCCCTGGACCTCAGTTCGCTGCGCATCATCGTTTCCACCGGTGAACCCTGGACGCCCGAGGCCTGGCAGTGGACCTTCGAGCGCGTGGGCCAGAAAAAAGTCCCGCTGCTCAACTATTCCGGCGGCACCGAGGTGGGCGGCATCCTCACCGGCACGGTGATCCACCCGCTCAAGCCCTGTGCCTTTGCCGGCCCGGTGCCGGGCACGGGTGCCGACGTGATCGATGCGGAAGGCACCAGCGTCGGCCCCGGCGTGACGGGCGAGCTGGTGATGCGCAGCCCCAGCATCGGCCTGACGCGCGGGTTGTGGCACGACCGCGAGCGCTACCTGGAGAGCTACTGGTCGCGCCTGCCCGGGCTGTGGGTGCATGGCGACTTTGCCAGCCGCGACGCCGACGGCATGTGGTACGTGCACGGCCGCTCCGACGACACGCTCAAGATCGCCGGCAAACGGACTGGGCCCTCGGAAATCGAGGCGCTGCTGATGGCCACCGGCCTGGTCCAGGATGCCGCCGCCATCGGTGTGCCCGATGCGGTCAAGGGCACGGCGGTGGTCTGCCTCTGCGTGCCGCGCCCCGGCATCGACCCGGCGGGCGCGCTCAAGACCCTGTCGGCTGCCGTCGTGGCCGGTCTCGGCGGCGCCTTCCGTCCGGCCCAGGTGGTCCTGGTGGACGACCTGCCGCGCACCCGCAACATGAAGATGATGCGCCGCGTCGTGCGCGCCGCCTGGCTGGGCGACGAACCGGGCGACCTCAGCACCCTGGTCAACCCTGAATCGGTCCAGGCCATCCGCGCGGCGTTGGCCGCCCAGGGAGGCGCGTGATGCGCCGTGAGCACACACCGGCGAAGGCCCCCGCGCCAGCGCGGGCCTTCGCCGCACACCGCACCGCCCGGCCGGGTGGGCGGACACCGGCCTGAGTGCCGGCCAGCCATAACAACACAGGAGACACCATGACCACCCTCGCACCCCACCGCAGCCTGTGCTGCCTCGGACGCCGCACCCTGGCCCTCGGTGCCGCCGCATTTCTCGCCACGGCCGCGCTGCCGGCCGCCAGCCAGTCCGCTGCGTGGCCGTCCAAGCCCGTGCGCCTGGTGGTGGGCTTCGCCCCCGGTGGCGGCACCGACGTGATGGCCCGCGCCCTGGCGCAATCGCTCTCCGAATCCGTGGGCCAGACGTTCATTGTGGACAACAAGCCCGGCGTCAGCGGCACGCTGAGCGCCAGCGAGGTGTCGCGCGCCGCGCCCGACGGCTACACCTTCCTCGTGGCGCCGACCTCGGTGGAAACCGTCAACCCGCTGCTGTTCAAGTCCAACATCGTGCCCACGCGCGACCTGGCGCCCGTGATGGGCATCGGGCGCATGCAGATGTACCTGGTGGCGCGCCCGACGATGGATGCCAAGGACGTCAAGCAGCTCATCGACCTGGCGAAATCCCAGCCGGGCAAGCTCAACTACGCATCCTCGGGGCCCGGCACGCCGCCCCATCTGGCCGGCGAGCTGTTCAAGCAAAGTACCGGGACCTTCATCACGCACGTGCCCTACCGCGGCTCCGCACCGGCCCTGCAGGATGTGATGGCCAGCCAGGCCGATTTCGTCTTCGACCCGGGCATCGCCTTCCCCCACATCAAGGCCGGCAAGGTCAAGCTGCTGGCCGTGGCCAGCGACCGCAAGTCCCCGTTCTTCCCGGACGCGCCCACCTACGCCGACCTGGGCATCAAGAGCGCCAGCCTGGACATCTGGTTCGGCGTGTGGGCACCGAACAAGGTGCCCGTCGACATCACCGAGCGCCTGTCGCGCGAGATCACGAAGGCCCTGGCAGCGCCCGCGCTCAAAGAGCGCTTCCACAGCCTGGGCGCCGAGCCCACGCCGCTGGAAACGGCCCCGTTCCGCAGGCTGCTGGCCGACGAGGGCGCCACTCTGTCGACACTGATCAACGACCGCAAGATCGTCGCCGACTGAGCGCATCCGCCATTGCCATCAACGGCGCACGGCCCGGAACGGCGGCGCCATCCCTGGAGCCCCTGATGAACCCGAACCCCTATATCAACGAAGACCTGCAGGCGCTGGCCGAGACGGTGCGCCGCTTCGCGCAGGAAAAGGTCGCCCCCGGCTTCCAGGAGCGCGACCGCACCCGGGTGCTGGACCGTGCCCTGCTGCGCGAGATGGGCGAGCTCGGCTTCATCGTGCCCGAGTTGCCCGAGCAGTTCGGCGGCCTGGGCATGGGCTGCCTGGCGGCCGGCGTGATCCACGAGGAAATGGCGCGCGCCGACCTGAGCTTTTCTTACCTGAACCTGCTGGCCTCGCTGAACGCGCAGATCCTGTCCAAGTACGGCCAGCCCGAGGTGGTCAAGCCCTGGTTGCAGAAGCTCATCCAGGGCCAGGCCATCTGCGCCATCGCGCTGACCGAGCCGCGCGGCGGCTCGGACGCGGCCAACCTGCGCCTGCGCATCGAGCGCGCGGGCGATGACTACGTCATCAACGGCGAGAAGACCTCCATCTCGGCCGCCGACCAGGCCGACATCGCCGTGGTCTTCGGCCGCACCGGCACGCCCGAATCCGGCGCGCATGGCGTCACGGCCCTGCTGGTGCCGATGAACACCCCCGGCATCACCACCAACCGCTTCGATTGCCACGGCCAGCGCGCCATCGGGCGCGGCTCGATCTTCTTCGAGAACGTGCGCGTGCCAGTCAGCCACCGCCTGGGCGACGAGAACAAGGGCTTCGTGCAGGTGATGCACGGCTTTGATTTTTCGCGCTCGCTCATCGGCCTGCAATGCCTGGCCGTGGCGCGCGTGGCGCTGGACGAAACCTGGCAGTACATCACCGAGCGCCAGGCCTTCGGCCAGCCGCTCTCGGCCTTCCAGGGCGTGACGCACCCGCTCGCGCAGTACGACACCGAAGTGGAAGGCGCGCGCCTGTTGTGCCTGCAGGGCCTGTGGCTCAAGGACCAGGGCCTGCCCCACACCGCCGAGGCCGGCATGGCCAAGTGGTGGGGCCCCAAGCTGGCCTACGACGTGATCCACCAGTGCCTGCTGTGCTTCGGCCACGGCGGCTACGACCGCGGCCTGATGGAGCAGCGCCTGCGCGATGTGCTGGGCTTCCAGATCGGCGACGGCACGGCCCAGATCATGAAAACCATCATCGCCCGGACGCGGGCGGGACGCAAGAACGTACCCGCCTGAAGCTGCACACACAAAATCAAGGAGACAAACCATGCAATTCGACGCCGTACTGCTGCCCCCGCGCCGTGAGCGCATGCTCGCCCAGGGCCTCTGGCACGACCGCACCATCAACGATGACCTGGACGCCTGCGCCGCCACCTGCCCCGACAAGCTTGCGCTGACGGCATTGCGCGTGGAAACGGGAGAATTCCGGCGCTTCACCTACGCCGAGCTGGCGCGCATGACCGACCGCATCGCCGTAGGCCTCACGCGGCTGGGCGTGGGCCAGAACGACATCGTGGCCTGCCAGTTGCCCAACTGGTGGCAGTTCACGCTGACCTACCTGGCCTGCTCCCGCATCGGCGCGGTGATGAATCCGCTGATGCACATCTTCCGCGAGCGCGAGCTGTCGTTCATGCTGAAGCATGGCGAAGCCAAGGTCATGATCGCACCCAAGACCTTCCGCGGCTTCGATTTCGAAAAGATGGTCACCGACCTGCAGCCCAGCCTGCCGCACCTGCAGCACCTGGTGGTGGTGGACGGCACCGGCGCCAACAGCTTCGAGGCGCTGCTGAGCGGCCCGGAATGGGAGCAGGCGCCTGACGCGCGGAACCGCCTCACGCGCAACCGCCCAGGCCCGGACGACATCACGCAGCTCATCTACACCTCGGGCACCACGGGCGAGCCCAAAGGCGTGATGCACTCGGCCAACACGGTGATGGCCAACATCGTCCCCTACGCCCAGCGCCTGCACCTGGATGCCAAGGACATCATCCTCATGGCCTCGCCCATGGCGCACCAGACTGGCTTCATGTACGGACTGATCATGCCCGTCATGCTCAAGGCCAGCGTGGTGCTGCAGGACATCTGGGAGCCCAAGAAGGCGATCGAACTGGTCCAGAAGGAAGGCGTGACCTTCACCATGGCCTCCACACCGTTCCTCACCGACCTGGCCAAGACCGTCACCGAGACGGGCCAGGGCGTGCCCACGCTGCGCACCTTCCTGTGCGCCGGCGCGCCCATCCCCGGTCCGCTGGTGGAGCAGGCCCGCGTCGCGCTGGGAGCCAAGATCGTGTCCGCCTGGGGCATGACGGAGAACGGCGCCGTCACGTTGACCCAGCTCGACGACGAGGACGAGCGCTCCTTCTCCACCGACGGCTGCCCGCTGCCCGGCGTGGAGGTCAAGGTGGTCGATGTGGATGGCAATGACCTGCCCGTGGGCGAGACCGGCCGGCTGATGCTGCGCTCGTGCTCCAACTTCGGCGGCTACCTGCACCGCGCGCACCTCAACGGGACCGACGCCAAAGACTGGTTCGACACCGGCGACCTGGCACGCATAGACGCGCGAGGCTACATCCGCATCACCGGCCGCAGCAAGGACGTGATCATCCGCGGCGGCGAGAACATCCCGGTGGTGGAGATCGAGTCGCTGCTCTACCGCCACCCCGCCGTGGCCATGGCCGCCATCGTGGCCTACCCCGACGAGCGCCTGGGCGAGCGCGCCTGCGCCGTGGTGGTGCCCAAGCCGGGCCAGACCTTCGACCTGTCTACCATGGTGGAGTACCTCAAGGACCAGAAGGTGGCCCTGCAGTACATCCCCGAGCGGCTGGAAGTGATCGACACCATGCCGGCCACGCCGTCCGGAAAAATCCAGAAGTTCAAGCTGCGCGAGCTGATGCGCACCCCCGGCTGACCACGCCGCCACACCGGAGACAGCGCATGACGGACGATAGCCCGATCCGCGTGGAAACGCACGGCCGCGTGGGCCTGATCACCCTGCACCGGCCCCAGCAGCTCAACGCCCTGAACGACGCACTGATGGACGAACTGGGCGCGGCACTCCTGGCCTTCGATGCCGACCCCGGCATCGGCGCCATCGTCATCACGGGGAGCAGCAAGGCCTTTGCCGCCGGGGCCGACATCGAGGCCATGGCCGACTGGACGTTCATGGACGTCACCCAGGGCAACTTCATCACGCGCAACTGGGAAACCATCCGCGCCGTCCGAAAACCCGTGATCGCCGCCGTGGCGGGCTACGCCATGGGCGGCGGTTGCGAGCTGGCGCTGGCCTGCGACATCGTCGTGGCGGCCGATTCGGCGCGCTTTGCCCTGCCCGAGATCAAGCTCGCCATGCTGCCCGGCGCCGGCGGCACGCAGCGCCTGCCGCGCGCCATCGGCAAGGCCAAGGCCATGGACATGTGCCTGTCGGCGCGCATGCTCGACGCCCAGGAGGCCGACCGCTACGGCCTGGTTTCGCGCGTGGTGCCCGACGCCGAACTGCTGGAGCGCAGCCTGGCGCTGGCGGCGCAGATCGCGGCGTTCTCGCTGCCCGCGCTGGCGGCCATCAAGGAGTCGGTGAACCGTGCCTGGGAAAGCCCGCTGACCGAGGGCATCCTGTTCGAGCGCCGCGCGCTGTACAGCCGCTTCGCGAGCAGCGATGCGCACGAGGGCATGCACGCCTTCCTGGACAAGCGCAAGCCGGACTTCCAGCACCGCTGAGGTGCCCCGGTAGTTTGCCAGGCGCTTCATCGCTCCAGGCCAATGAATATAAGAATTTCAAGCTATTAACAACATAGCAATAGACGGGTAGCCGGTGGCCACAACGTGGATCCGAGCACCCGCACAGGAGACAAGAACATGTTGACGATCAATCTTTTCAACGGATTGGTGTACGGCGCCCTGCTCATCGTGATGAGCTCGGGACTGGCGCTGATCTACGGCCTGCGCCGCGTGGTGAACTTTGCCCACGGCGCGCTCTACATGCTGGGCGCCTACCTTGGCTACTCGGTGGCCCAGCACGGCAACTTTTGGTTGGCGTTGCTGGTGGCGCCCGCCATCATGGCGGTGGTGGGCGTGCTGCTCGACCGCTATGGCTTTCGCCTGCTGCAGGACCGCGAGCCGCTCAACGTGATGCTGGTGACCTTCGGCCTGCTGCTCATCCTGGAGGACCTGGTGGTCTTCATCTGGGGCAAAGCCAACCTGTCCCTGTTCACACCCGATCTGCTCAACTTCTCGGTCAACCTGCTGGGCAACGAGGTGCCGGCCTACCGGCTCGGCGTGATCGCAGTGGGCGCGGCAGTGGCCCTGGGACTGACGCTCTGGCTGCGCTTTTCCCGCGCGGGCCTGTTCGTGCGCGCGGCCAGCACCGACCCGGTGACCACCTCCATGCAGGGCGTCAACACCGATGCGCTGAGCGCCGCCGTGGTGGGCCTGGGCAGCGCGCTGGCCGGCCTGGCCGGCGTGGTGGCGGGGCCCTTCCTGTCGCTGTCGCCGCACATGAGTTCGGACGTGCTGATCGACTCCTTCGTGGTCGTGGTCATCGGCGGCCTGGGCTCGCTGGCCGGCGCCTTCATCGCGGCACTGCTGCTTGGAATGATGCAGGCCGTGGGGGCGGTGTACCTGCCGGAAGTGTCGGTGCTGCTGCCCTTCCTCTTCATGATCGCCATCCTGGTCTGGAAGCCCTCCGGGCTGGCCGGCAACCGTACCTGAAAGCCGAGGAAAGCAACCATGGGACCCATCCGCTCCGGCTTCTTCACGCTCCTGGCCCTGCTGGCCGGAGCGGCCATCATGCTGCTGACCACGTCCAGCAGCCTCCTGGGCATGTTCACCCAAGCCATCATCTACGCCATCTTCGCCCTGGGCGTGGGCGTGCTGCTCAAGCAGAACGGCCTGGTCAGCTTTGGCCATGCGCTGTTCTTCGGCGCGGCGGGCTATGGCATGGGCGTCGTCCTGGCACTCGACTGGATGCCGGCCGAATGGGCCATGCTGGCCGTGCTGCTGGCCATCGGCGTGCTGGCCTTCCTCATCGGCCTGGTCATCGTCCGGGTGCCGGGCATTGCGTTCGGCATGCTGACCCTGGCCATCGGCCAGATGGCCTACCTGCTCGCCTCGCGCGCACGGGGCCTGACCGGCGGCGCCGACGGCATGAGCGTCCACTGGCCCGCCACCCTGTTCGGCCTGCCGCAGTCGCTGCTGCTCAAGCCGGCCACGCTGTTCATGATCGCCTGGGTGCTGATGGTGCTGGTGACCGTGGCGCTGCTGCTGATCCTGCGCACCCGCTTTGGCGCCATCACCGAGGCCATTCGCGACAACGAGGAACGCGCCCGCTTCATTGGCTTCACCACCACCGTGCCGCGCGCCCTGGTGTATGCGCTGTCGGCCGTGGTCTCGGGCATCGCTGGGCTGCTGTCGGTGTTCAACACCGGCTTCGTCTCACCGGAAAACCTGCACTGGAGCGTCTCGGCCATCACCCTGCTGATGGTCGTGGTGGGCGGCTTCAAGAAGGTCCAGGGCCCCATCGTGGGCGCCATCCTGTACTTCCTGTTCAAGGACCTGCTGGGCGAGTGGGCCACCCACTCCATGGCGCTGTTCGGTGCGGTGCTGATCGCGGTGATCGTGTTCTCGCCCGACGGCATCACCGGCGCGCTGGAGCGCCTGCGCCAGCGCCTGCGCTATGGCCCCCTGAAGAAAGGCAGCCACCCATGACCACCACATACGTTCTCCAGGCCGAGGACGTGGCCATCCACTACGGCGGAGTGAAGGCGCTCGACGGCGTCGCGCTGACGCTGGAGAAAGGCCAGATCCGCGGCCTCATCGGCCCCAACGGCGCGGGCAAGTCCACCGTCATCGACGCCATCACCGGCCGCAGGCGCCTCACGCGCGGCAAGGTGCTGCTCGATGGCGAGGACGTGAGCCAGCTGGGCGCCGTCGAGCGCCGCCAGCGCGGCCTCTCGCGCAGCTTCCAGCGCACCAGCATCTTCGGCGGTATGCCGGTGCGCAAGCAGGTGGAGCTGGCGTCCTACAAGATGGGCGTGGCCGACCCCGGCGCCGATGCCGATGCCGTGCTCCAGGAGCTGGACCTGGCCCGCCTGAGCCATGCCATCGCCGAGGACCTGGGCTACGGCGAGCAGCGCCGCCTGGACCTGGCCCTGGCCCTGGTGGGTCGGCCCAAGCTGCTCATGCTCGACGAGCCCATGGCCGGCCTGTCGGTGAAGGAGTCGCACGACCTGGCGCGCCATCTGAAGGCGCTGACCTCGCGCTGGGAAGTCTCGGTGCTGCTGGTGGAGCACGACATGGACGTGGTGTTCGGCATCTCGGACGCCGTCACCGTGTTTGAACTCGGTCGCGTCATCGCCTGTGGCGAGCCGGCGGCCGTGCGCGCCGATCCACGCGTGCGCGAAGCCTACCTGGGGAGTGCCGCATGAGCGTCTTGCTGAACCTGCATGGCGCCCACGCCTTCTATGGCGCGGCCCATATCCTGCACGGCCTGGACCTGCATGTGAATACCGGCGAGCGCGTGGCGCTGATCGGCCGCAACGGCGTGGGCAAGACCACGGTGGTCAACACCATCCTGGGGCTGGCCCAGCTGCGCGCCGGGGAGATCCAGTTCGGCGGCGTGACGGTCCAGCGTCCCCGGCCCTACATCGCCGCCCAGCACGGCATCGTCGTCGTGCCGCAGGGGCGGCGCATCGTGGCCAACCTGACGGTGGAGGAGAACCTGCTCCTGGGCGCCGCCACGGGCCGCAAGGGGCCGTGGAACGTGTCTGCAATCTACAAGCTCTTCCCCATCCTGCAGGAGCGCGCCCACACGCCGGGCACGGCGCTGTCGGGCGGACAGCAGCAGATGCTGGCCGTAGGCCGCGCGCTGATGGCCGACCCCGACCTGATCCTGCTCGACGAGCCCACCGAAGGCCTGGCGCCCGTCATCGTGGACCAGCTTGCCGACATCTTCAACCGGGTGGCCAGCCAAGGCACGGCCCTGCTCCTGATCGAGCAGAACATGAGCCTGGTGGTGCGCGTGGCGCAGCGCTACCTGGCCATGGCCAAGGGCACGGTGGTGGCCGAGGGCCCGGTGGAGAACTCCCGCGAGTGCCTCAAGGACATCGAACGGCACGTGATGGTGTAACGCAGACAACAACGGCCGCCGGACCTTCTCCGGTACTTTTTTTCAGGAGACAAGCATGTTCAAGACTACAAGAATGCACCAAATGCTCGCCGCAGCCGCGCTGCTGGCCGCACTGCCCCTGGGCGCCGCGGCCCAGGCCAGGGACCCCATCAAGATCGGCCTTGTGTCGACCAAGTCGGGCGCCTATTCAGCCATGGGTGCGCATGTCATCAGCGGCGTCAAGTTTGCCGTGGACGAGGCCAACGCCAAGGGCGGCGTGGACGGCCGCAAGATCCTCCTGGCCGAGGGCGACGATGAAAGCACACCCGACGCCGGCCGCCGCGCCGCCGAGAAGCTGGCACGCGAAGGCCACAACCTGCTGATCGGCCCCATCGCCTCGTCGATCTCGCTGGCCATCAGCCAGAACCTGGCGCGCTGGGACGCGGCGCTGATCGGCACCATCTCCAAGGCAGACCGCCTGACCACGGACGCCTGCAATGCCCGCTTCATCCGCACCAACCACTCCGACGCCATGGACCTGGCGATGATCGGCGAGTGGGCCAAGACCATCAAGGGCAACAATTTCGCCATCATGGCGGCCGACTACGTCTGGGGCCACGATTCGGCCAAGGCCTTCGAATCGACCATCAACGCCCAGGGCAAGAAGGTGTCGCTCAAGCTCTTCGTGCCCATGGGCACCAAGGACTACGCGCCCTACATCCAGCAGCTCAAGGCCGCCAATGTCGATGCCATCTGGGTGGCCGAAGTGGCGGGCGCCATCCCCTTCCTCAAGCAGGCCACCGACTTTGGCCTGAAGACGCCGATGATCGGCCATGCCGTGGTGTCCGACTTCATCATCAACGCCACCGGCAAGCTGATGGAGGGCATGCCGGGCAACGTGGGCTACACGCCCGACGTCGATTCCACGGCGTCCAAGGCCTTCGTGGCGGCCTTCAAGGCCAAGCACAACCGCCTGCCGTCCGACACCGAAGCCCAGGCCTACAACGGCGCCATGGTGCTGTTCCAGGGCGTGACACTGGCCAAGAGCGTCAAGCCCGAAGACGTGACCAAGGCCCTGCGCGGCGCCACCGTGGACACGCTGTACGGCAAGGCCACCGTGCGCGCGGCCGACAACCAGATGCTCATTCCCAACTACGTCGCCCGCGTGAAGATGGCCGACGGCGTGCTGCGCCCTGTGATCGAGCAGAGCTATCCCGCTTCGATCGCGCCCGCCGCCTCTGCGCTCTGCAAGATGTAAGCAAATCACCCGCCCCACAAAAACAACCAAGGAGATCCCATGCAACGCACCCCCCTGTCACTCGCCAGCACCCTGGCCCTGTGCTGCACCCTGGCTGCCCCCGCGCACGCCCAGAGCGACGTCACCCTCTACGGGCTGATCGACGCAGGCGTCGAGCACCTCAACCACACCAGCGCCGGCGGCGGCATCACGCGCATGCCCAGCATCGCCGGCTCCGCCGCCTCGCGCTGGGGCCTGCGTGGCAGCGAAGACCTGGGCGGCGGCCTGAAGACCGTGTTCACGCTGGAATCGGGTTTCGCCCCGGACAACGGCAGCTTGCAGCAAGGTGGACGCGCCTTCGGTCGCCAGGCCTTCGTCGGCCTGTCCGGCGGCTGGGGCACGGTGTCGCTGGGGCGCCAATACTCCATGCTGCTCCCCGGCTCGGCCAACACCGACATCTTCCTGGCGCAGATCTACGGGGCGGGCGCGTTCGACACCTACCTGGCCGGCCCGCGCCTGGATAACTCCATCGCCTACCTCGGCAAGTTCAGCAGCGTCACGCTGGGCGCGCTCTACAGCCTGGGCAAGGATGCGCAGACCTGCCCGGGCGAGCGCGGCCGGGGCAGCGAGTGCCGCGCCTGGTCCGCCGTGCTGAAGTACGACGCGCCCACCTGGGGCGTGGGCACCTGGATCGACGAGCAGCGGGGCCTGGACGGCAGCCGCGAAACGCCCGCCACCGCCGACCTGAGCGGCAAGAAGGACCAGCGCCTGGCCCTGAGCGGCTACACCCTGCTCGGCCAGACCAAGCTGACAGCCAACTACATGCAGCGCAAGAACGACGCGGCGTTGAATGCGTACCGCAAGAGCAACCTGTGGTCGCTGGGCGTGGCCCACCCGGTCACGCAGGCCATCACGCTGGAGGCTCAGTACTACCACTTCGACTACAAGGACAGCGCCGACGGCGGCAAGATGCTGGCGCTGCGCGGCACCTATGCCTTCTCCAAGCGCACGACCGCCTACGCCACGGTGGGCGCCCTGCGCAACGACGGCAACGCGCGCTTCTCGCCCTCGGTGGGCGTGAGCAACACCGCGCTGGCGCCCGTCGCGGGCCAGAACCAGACCGGCCTGATGGTCGGTCTGCGCCACGCCTTCTAAGCCCGTGCCCCGGGGCGGCGCTGCGCAGACACGTGCTCCGCCTCGTTCCCCAAGGAAGTGACGGCACTCCCCCACCCACCTACCCACGAAGGAGACAAGTATGTCCCTGCATTCCCGCCATCTCGCCATCGCGCTCGGCCTGGCTGGCCTGATGAGCCTGCCCACCCAGGCACAGGACAAGATTCGCATCGGCTTTCTGACCGACATGTCCAGCGCCTACGCCGATCTGGACGGCAAGAACGGCGCCATGGCCATCCAGATGGCCATCGACGACTTCGGCGGCAAGGTCAACGGCCTGCCCATCGAACTCCTCAGCGCCGACCACCAGAACAAGGCCGACATCGCCGCCTCCAAGGCGCGTGAGTGGATGGACACCCAGAACATCAGCATGCTCGTGGGTGGCACCAACTCGGCCGCCGCCCTGGCCATGGCCAAGCTCGCGCAGGAAAAGAAGCGCGTGTTCATCGCCAACGGCCCCGGAACCTCGGCGCTGACTAACGAGCAGTGCTCGCCCTACACCATCCACTACGCCTGGGACACCACGGCCTTGGCCAAGGGCACGGCGGGCGCACTGCTCAAGCAGGGCTACAAGAACTGGTTCTTCCTTGCCGCCGACTACGCCTTCGGCGAGGCCCTGCAGCGCGACGCGACGAGCGTGATCAAGGCCAACAACGGCCAGGTCATAGGTGGCGTCAAGCACCCGCTGGGTGCCGCGGATTTCTCGTCCTTCCTGGTGCAGGCGCAGAACTCCAAGGCGCAGATCCTGGGCATCGCCAACGGTGGCAGCGACATGATCAACGCGCTCAAGGCCTCGCGCGAGTTCAGCATCGGCAAGAGCATGAAGGTCGCCAGCCTGATGCTGTTCCTGGTGGACGTGCACAGCATGGGCCTGAAGAATGCCGAGGGCCTGCTGTTCACCACCAGCTGGGACTGGAGCCTCGACGATGAGAGCCGCCAGTTCGGCCGCCGCTTCTTCGAGAAGGCCAGGCGCATGCCCACCGACATCCAGGCGGCCAACTACTCGGCCACCATGCAATGGCTCAAGGCAGTGCAGGCCCTCAAGACCACGGATGCCGACAAGGTCATGGATTGGTTCAAGAAGACCCCGCTCAAGGACTTCTACGCCCAGGGCCATGTGCGCCCCGATGGCCGCTATGTGCACAACATGTACCTCATGCAGGTCAAGGCGCCCGCCGAATCGACCATGCCCTGGGACTATGTGAAGCGGATCGCCACCATGCCGGGCGAAGAGGTCTTCACCACCAAGGCGGAATCACGCTGCGCTCTGTGGAAGTAATCCGCAAGCCTGCCTGTTCTGCCGCAACACCACACCAACAGACAGCATGAGTCTCAGCAACAAAACAGCCCTGGTGACAGGCTCCACCAGCGGCATCGGCCTGGGTATCGCCAAGGCCCTGGCCCAACAGGGCGCCAACCTGCTCATGAACGGCTTTGGCGACGTGCAGGCCGCCATGCAGGAAGTGGCGGCACCGGGCGGCCGGGTTGAACACCATCCTGCCGATCTGGCCAGGCCTTCGGATATCGCCGATCTGATGCGCTTCGCCAGCGACCGGTTCGGCAGGGTGGACATCCTGGTGAACAACGCCGGCATCCAGCATGTCGCTCCCCTGGAGGATTTCCGCGCCGAACACTGGGACGCCATTCTGGCGGTCAACCTGAGCGCGGCCTTCCACACCACTCGGCTCGCCTTGCCCGCCATGCGGGCCGCGAACTGGGGCCGCATCATCAACATCGCCTCGGTGCATGCCCTGGTAGCTTCGGTGAACAAGGCGGCCTATGTCGCGGCGAAGCACGGCATCGTCGGGCTGACCAAGACCACTGCGCTGGAGACCGCGACCTCGGGCATCACCTGCAACGCGATCTGCCCGGGCTGGGTGCGCACGCCGCTGGCGCTCAAGCAGGTGCAGGACAGGGCCCAGGCGCTGGGCATTGACGAGCAGGAGGCCACCCGCATGTGCCTGGGTGAAAAGGAGCCTTCCATGCAGTTCACGACGACCGAGGACATCGGGCAACTGGCCCTGTTCTTCTGCTCTCCCGCAGCGGCCAATGTGCGTGGCGTGGCCTGGGCCATGGACGGCGGCTGGACCGCGCAGTAAGGGGCGCCATGCTGGATCTCTCGCTCAAGGGCACAGACCTCACGCCATTCAGCGCCGGGGTGGACTGCGACCGCCTGCGCTTGTTCGCCCTGGTGACCGGTGAGGAAAACCCGTTGTTCTGGGACGAGGCCGCGGCACAGGCCCGTGGCTACCCTTCTCTGCCGCTGCCCCCCACCTTCCTGTTCTGCCTGGAAATGGCAGGTCCCCGGCCGATGGAGGTGTACGAGCGCCTGCGGGTCAACTATGCGCATGTGTTGCACGGGGAGCAGCACTTCGCCTACCACCGCCTGGCCTTTGCGGGGGAAACGCTGCACTTCAAGCCGCGCATTGTCGATCTCTATGAAAAAAAAGACGGCGCCCTAGGCTTCATCGTCTGGGAGACCCGTGTCGAGGCCCGCGACGGCGCGCCCGTGGCCGATCTGCGCAGCGTGATGATCGTCCGCCCGCCGCAGCCCCAAAGCGGGCACCCCGCCCCGCGCGCCACCGCTCCCGCTGCGGAGCCCGGCCTGCCCGGCCTGGCGGCAGGCCCCATCACCCGGCACCAGTTGGGTCTGTATGCCGGTGCATCGGGGGACTACAACCCGCTGCACATCGACATGGACTATGCACGCCAGGCCGGCATGCCCGATGTCTTCGCGCACGGCATGCTGTCGGCCGCATACCTGGCGCGTGTGCTCACCCGCTGGGCGGAGCCTGCGGCGCTGCGGCGCTTCAGCGTACGTTTTGAAGCCATCACCCACATCGGTGACGAAGTGCATTGCCAGGCCCGCGCAACCGGCCACTGCATCGAGCACGGTGAACCCTGCCTGACCCTGGCATTGACCGCACGCAACCAGGCGGACGAGACCAAGCTCACCGGCACTGCGGTGGTCGCCGCCGCAGCGCGGAGCGCCCCCTGATTTTCAGCTTGCCATGCCCAGCACCGTGCCCCCCTCTACCGCCGACATCCTCTGGACGCCCGGCCCCGAGCCACTGCAGTCCAGCCGCCTGGTGCAATACCAGGACTGGCTGGCGCAGGAAAAAGGCGTTACCACCCACGATTACGCCGGGCTGTGGCGCTGGTCGGTCGAACACCGGGATGAATTCTGGCAGTCGATCTGGAGCTATTTCGACATCCAGGCCGATGGCGAACGCGAGCCCGCGCTGGGCCGGCGCAGCATGCCGGGCGCCGAGTGGTGTCCCAAGGTCCGGGTGAATTTTGCCGAGCATGTGTTCCTCCGTGCCATGTCCCAGCAACCGGCCGTGATCGCACGCAGCGAGGATGTGCCGCTGCAGCACATTGCCTGGGCCGAGCTGGAGCGCGCCACCGCAGCACTGGCGGCCACGCTGCGCGGCTGGGGCGTGGGGCCGGGCGACCGTGTGGCGAGCTACATGCCCAACCGCCCCGAAACGGTGATCGCATTTCTGGCCTGCGCCAGCATCGGCGCCGTATGGTCCAGCTGCGCGCCCGACATGGGGGCGCCTGTCGTGCTGGACCGCCTGCGCCAGATCGAGCCCAAGGTACTGTTCGCCGTGGACAGCTACCGCTACAACGGCAAGCCGTACGACCGTACCCGGGAAGTCGCGCAATTGCTGGCCGAGTTGCCCAGTGTCGAGCATGTCGTGCAGGTGGATGGGCCGCTGGCGCAGGAGCGCGCGGTCGATTGGCGCCAGCGCACGGGCTGGCAGGCGACCGTGGCCCGGGATGCCTCACCCCGTTACGAGCGCCTGCCTTTCAGCCACCCGCTGTGGATTCTCTACTCCTCGGGCACCACGGGGCTGCCCAAGGCGATGGTGCACGGCCATGGCGGCATCCTGCTCACGCACTTAAAGGAAATGGCGCTGCATAACGACCTGCGGCCCGGCGAGCGTCTGTTGTTCCTGGGCAGCACGGGCTGGGCCGTGTGGAACCTGCTGGTGGGTGCCCTGGTCACGGGCGCCTCCATCGTGCTGTACGACGGCCATCCCTCCTGGCCCAGCGGCGATGCCCTTTGGCGCTTCATCGACGAGCAGGAAGTCGCGATGTTCGGCACGGGGGCGGCCGTGCTCCTCGCCCACAAGAAGGACGGGCTGCAGCCCCGGGATTACGCGCCGCTGAAGAAGCTGCGCACCATCCTCTCCACGGGATCGCCCTGCCGGTGCATGCCGGAGATATCCAGTGCGCGGAGCTGGGCGTGGCCGCCTACGCCTTCAATGAACGGGGACAGGCGGTGATCAACGAGGTGGGCGAACTGGTGATCACCCAGCCGATGCCGTCGATGCCGCTGTATTTCTGGAACGACCTCGACGGGCGGCGCTACCGCGAGAGCTACTTTGAGGTATACCCTGGGGTATGGTGCCACGGCGACTGGATTCGTTTCACGACCTATGGCAGCTCGGTGATCTATGGCCGCTCCGACAGCACCATCAACCGCTACGGCGTCCGCATCGGCACGGCGGAAATCTACCGGGTGGTGGAGGAACTCCCCGAGGTGCTTGACAGCCTGGTCGTGGACCTGGAGTACCTGGGGCGCCCCTCCTTCATGCCCTTGTTCGTCGTGTTGCAGCCGGGCGTGGCCTTGGACGCCCCGCTGACCGAGCGCATCCGGCAGCAGATCCGCACCAAGGCATCGGGCCGCCATGTGCCCGATGCGGTGGTCCAGGTGGGTGAGATTCCGCGCACGCTGAGCGGCAAGAAGATGGAAGTGCCGATGCGCAAACTGCTGCTGGGCGCCCTCCTGTCCCAGGTGGCCAGCCCGGACGCCATGCAGAACCCCCACAGCCTGGACTTCTTCGCCACGTACGCCAAGGCGCTGGACCTCGGCGGCCCGGGCGGGACGGCGCTTTGATCTTGAACGGTACTTCACGAGGACAGACCAGACCATGAAAGCAGCATTCATTACCGGCCATGGCGGCAACGAAGTCGTCGAGGTGCGCGAGCACCGCCTGCCCGAGCGCGCGCCCGGCGAGGTGCTCGTGCGCGTGCAGGCCGCCACCCTCAACCAGGTAGATCTGTACATGCGCAACAGTGGCGCCGGCATCACGCACCGCCTGCCGCAGATCCTGGGCCTCGACGCGGCCGGTGTGGTGGACGCCTGCGACGCCAGCGATCCGCTGCTGCGCCCGGGCCAGGAGGTGGTCATTCACCCCGGCGTGGGCTGTGGCCGTTGCGAGTTCTGCCAGCACGGCGACAGCGCACTGTGCACGCGCATCCAGTTCCTGGGCGAGCACCGCGATGGCACGTTCGCCCAATGGATTCAGGTGCCGGCGACACAGGTGTTTCCCAAGCCCGCCCACCTGACTTTTGCAGAGGCGGCCGCCCTCGGTGTCAACCACCTCACAGCCTGGCGCATGCTGTTTTCCAAGGCGCGCCTGCAGCCCTGGGAAACGGTGCTGGTTTTCGGTATCGGCGGCGGCGTCTCGTTGGCCGCCCTGCAACTGGCCAAGGCTATCGGCGCGCGCGTGATCGTGACCTCGCGCGACGACGCCAAACTCGAACGCGCCCTGGCGATGGGGGCCGATCACGGAATCAACAGCCAGACCCAGGATGTGGCGAAGCAGGCCATGGCCCTTACTGACGGTCGGGGAGTGGACGTGGTGTTCGAGAACACGGGTGCTGCCACCTGGCCATCGGCCATGAAATCGCTGGTGCGCGGCGGCCGACTCGTCACCTGCGGCGCCACCACAGGAGACCAACCCGGTGCCGACCTGCGCCGCCTCTTCGTGCGCCAGTTACAGATCTTCGGCTCCAGCCTGGGAAGCTATGGGGAGTTCCACGACATGCTCGGCTTCGTGGATCGCACCAGCCTGCGCCCGCTGATCGACAGCACTTATGCGCTGGACGATATCCACGCTGCACTCAACCAGTTGGAGTCTGGTGCGCAATTCGGCAAAGTGGCCCTGCGCATCAACGGCCATGATGCACATCACGAGTAAGAACGCATGGACGCGGGCGACGGCCTTGCCAGCCTTGCGGCGATGTTTGAGCATTTCGTTGCCGCGCCAGCGCGCAGGCGTGCGGCCGGCGAAACCTTTGCCATACTGGCGTCTCAGGGCGACTTCCCCTTGCCGGGTATTCCCGGGTACCCGAGGGCGCCTCTTTCAAGTGAGGGAGCAGCATTGGAAATGCGCTCCCCTCCGGGGTTGAGCCCAGGCTGCCCGGCCCTTAGCCCCTCGTATTTGCAGTGACTGGTTTGGAATGAGTAAAAGAGAAACCGCTCACAACACTAGCCTCCACTCGCCGCATGAGGTTTGGCGCCGTATGGCATCACTCGACTGTGGTTTACGTCCACCTCCAGTGGTCGACCAATGAACGGAAATGCGCGCTGCTGACACTGCTCGCGCTCGCATACCTTACAGCCCATGCCGATGGGCGTTGCGGCATAAGGATCGCTCAGGTCTAAACCCTTGCTGTAAACCAAGCGGGTGGCGTGATGCACGTCACACCCCAGTCCAATCGAGAAGGTCTGTCGAGGCGTGCCATAACCTACCCCGCCGCGCGAGACTGTGCGGGCTATCCACAGGTAACTACGCCCGTCGGGCATGCGTGCGAGTTGCGGAAGGATTCGCTCGGGCTGCGCAAAGGCCTCGTATACATTCCAGAGCGGACAGGTGCCGCCTGTGCGACTGAAGTGGAAATTCGTGGCTGACTGGCGCTTGGAAATATTGCCGGCCCGGTCAACGCGCACGAAAAAAAATGGGATGCCAGGAGCCTCGGCACGCTGAAGTGTGCTGAGGCGGTGGCAGACGGTCTCAAAACCTACGCCAAACTTTTGGCCCAGCAATTCGATGTCGTAGCGTAAGGTCTCCGCTGCGTGCAGAAAACGGCCATACGGCAACACCAGCGCGCCTGCAAAGTAGTTGGCCAACCCAATCTGCGCGAGCTGGCGTGCCGCAGGATCGCCCTCCAGAGTGACGTCTGTCGTGAGTTTTTCGAAAAGCGGCCCATGCTCTAAAAGCGCCAACTGGGTGGCCATCTGAAATGCTTGCTGACTTCGCTCGAGTACGCTCGCGAGGCGGAGTATTCGCATTTCGCTGTCGTATCGACGCTTGCTAGTCGCATCGTCGTCCACAGTCAGTACACGTACACCGTGTGTATGTACCAGCCGCTGAATGAGCCAGTCAATAAGTGCCATGCCACTTTGCTGCATCTGGGTCGCCAGTGTCTCAGCCGCGCGGTCTACAGGATCGAAATAGTTCTTGTGTGCAAAAAAGAAGTCGCGTACTGCCTCGAATGGCATCGTACGTCGTGGCACATTGCCTGAGCGATCATCACCAAACGTTGCAGCCATAGCGTCAAGCTGCTCCGAGGCTTCCACCCCCCTTCTGTAGAGCGCCAACAAAGCCCTTCCCAACTTGGGCATCTGCGCCGCGACCTCGCGGATTTCGGTCAACGCCACAGGCTCTGGGGCATCAGCCAACGCCTCTTGCATGCCTGCCACGAGCCGCGACTCCTCGTCCTCAGAGAACTGTTGTACGTCGACTCCAAGCGTGCGATGGATCTTCAACAGTACAGATACCGTGAGTGGTCGCTGGTTCTGCTCAAGTTGGTTGAGGTAGCTCGGTGACAGCCCAAGAGCGTGGGCCATAGCGATCTGCGATAGGCCGCGTTCAGCGCGCATCGAACGCAGGCGGACTCCCATGAAGGTTTTTTTCATGGCGTATTTTCAATTAAATAATTCGCAAAATTCGCAATTATTAAATTTTTCATTGGCATGAATTCACTCTTTTAGGACTGGAGCGGGATCCATATTTTGCGTAAATTGCGAATTATGACAAGCCTAAACGGAAGCGCCGAGATGCATGCAATGGTCCTGCCATCCCATGCCAACCACCATCACACTTTGTTTGCGGGTCAGGCATTGCGTTGGTTGGCCCAGGCGGCTTTCCTCGCCGCCCGCAACCGAGCACAACGTGAAGTGGTGGTGGCTGCAGTGAGCGGTGTCGACTTCCGCATGCCGGTGCCTGTGGGTCACAGCCTCATGCTGCGCGCCCATGTGAGTCGTGTAGGCCGCACTTCTATGACCGTGTACGTCCGTGGTCTGAGTCAAGCGCCTGGTGCGCCGACTGACGAAGCCCTGCAGGCCGTGTTTGAAATGGTCGCCGTTGACGCAGCCGGTCGCCCCCACCCCATTGATCCACTTTCGCATCATCAGGAGACACCATGAGCACCACCGAAACTACGGGTTTCAAGCCAAAGAAGTCTGTTGCGCTGTCGGGCGTTACTGCAGGCAACACCGCACTGTGCACGGTCGGCCGTACCGGCAATGACTTGCACTATCGGGGCTACGACATTCTCGACATCGCCGAGGTTTGCGAGTTCGAAGAGGTCGCGCACCTTTTAGTTCACGGGAAGCTGCCCACACGAGCAGAGCTCAAGGCTTACAAGGCGCGTCTCAAAGCCCTTCGCGGCCTACCGGCCAGTGTGAAGGACGCACTCGAGAAACTGCCGGCCGGTGCTCACCCCATGGACGTGATGCGTACCGGTGTGTCGACCCTGGGCTGCGTGCTGCCCGAGAAAGATGATCACAATCTTCCCGGCGCGCGTGATATTGCTGACCGGCTCATGGCTTCTCTGGGTTCAATGCTGCTTTACTGGTATCACTTCAGTACGCAAGGCAAACGCATCGACGTGGAAACCGATGACGAATCAATTGGCGGTCACTTCCTACATCTGCTGCATGGCGAGACGCCTCCGGAGAGCTGGGTGCGTGCAATGCATACCTCACTGAACCTTTACGCTGAGCATGAATTCAACGCGTCTACTTTCACGGCGCGCGTCATCGCTGGAACGGGTAGTGACATGTACTCGTGCATCGCGGGTGCTATCGGCGCCCTGCGCGGCCCTAAGCATGGCGGCGCTAACGAAGTTGCGTTCGAAATCCAGAAGCGCTATGACAACCCGGACGAAGCCGAAGCTGACATTCGTGCCCGCGTTGAGCGCAAAGAAGTCGTCATCGGGTTCGGCCATCCGGTTTACACCGTGAGCGATCCACGCAACGTGGTTATCAAGCGTGTGGCGAAACGACTGTCAGATGGAGCTGGCTCCACCAAGATGTATGACATTGCGGAGCGGCTGGAGTCGGTGATGCTGGAAGTCAAGCAGATGTTCCCTAATCTCGACTGGTTCAGCGCCGTGAGCTATCACATGATGGGAGTTCCGACCGCTATGTTCACGCCACTGTTCGTGATCGCACGCACCAGTGGCTGGGCCGCTCACGTGGTGGAGCAGCGAGTTGACAACAAGATCATCAGACCCAGTGCGAACTACACCGGCCCAGAGGATCTCGACTTCGTTCCTATCGAGAGCCGCAAGTAATCACGGGAAGAGTCATCAACACCCAATCTCATGAATACTAAATACCGCAAAAAGCTGCCGGGAACGCAATGGAACTACATGGATGCGCGCGAGGCGGTTGAGACATTACGAACTGGTGCCTGGGCAGGGCTGCCCTATACCGCGCGCGTACATGCCGAAAACCTTGTGCGGCGGGCAGATCCGGCACGACTGGACAACTATCTTCTGCAACTGATTGAACGCAAGCGTGAGATCGACTTCCCATGGTATCCCGTGCGTGTGGTCTGTCACGACATTCTTGGGCAAACGGCGCTGGTGGACCTAGCTGGCCTGCGCGATGCTATCGCCAAGGAAGGCGGCGACCCAGCTCAGGTGAACCCTGTGGTACCTGTTCAATTGATCGTGGATCACTCCCTGGCCGTGGAGTGCGGTGGCTTCGACCCCAATGCTTTCGCTAAAAACCGCGCTATCGAGGATCGCCGTAATGAGGATCGCTTCCACTTCATTGAATGGACGAAGAAGGCCTTCGCCAACGTGGACGTGATCCCCGCAGGCAACGGCATCATGCACCAGATCAACCTGGAGAAGATGTCACCCGTGGTCCACGTGCAAGATGGCGTGGCATTTCCCGACACCTGCGTGGGGACCGACAGCCACACCCCACACGTAGATGCGCTGGGCGTGATCGCCATCGGCGTGGGTGGTCTGGAGGCCGAAAACGTGATGCTAGGCCGCGCCTCCTGGATGCGCCTGCCCAGCATCGCAGGCGTAGAGCTCAAGGGCCGCCGGCAACCTGGCATCACCGCGACCGACATCGTGCTAGCCCTGACCGAATTCCTGCGCAAGGAAAAGGTAGTGGGCGCGTACGTCGAGTTCTATGGCGAAGGCGCCGAGAGCCTGTCCATTGGCGACCGGGCCACCATTTCGAACATGTGCCCTGAATACGGCGCCACCGCTGCACTGTTCTCTATCGACGAACAGACTTTGGAATACCTGCGTCTGACAGGCCGTGAGGAGAACCAGGTGCAGTTAGTGGAAACCTATGCCAAGACAGCCGGCCTCTGGGTCGACAGCCTGCGCAATGTGCAGTACGAGCGCGTACTGAAGTTCGACCTCTCGACCGTCGTGCGCAACATGGCTGGCCCCTCGAATCCGCACCGTCGCCTGCCGATCTCGGCGTTGGTGGATCGAGGCATTGCCGGTGCCATCAAGCTCGAAATGGCCCGCGCCGATGAGGCCGAGGGCCGGATGCCCGACGGCGCCGTGATCATCGCCGCCATCACCAGCTGCACCAACACCAGCAATCCGCGCAACGTAATCGCCGCCGCGCTGCTGGCGCGCAATGCGAACCGGCTGGGCCTCACGCGCAAGCCCTGGGTCAAGACATCGCTTGCGCCCGGTTCCAAGGCGGTGAAACTGTACTTGAAGGAAGCAGGGCTGTTAGGCGATCTGGAGGCATTGGGATTTGGCATCGTCGCCTTCGCCTGCACCACCTGCAACGGAATGAGCGGCGCGCTCGATTCCAAGATTCAGCAGGAAATCATCGACCGTGGTCTATACACCACCGCCGTGCTCTCGGGCAACCGTAACTTCGACGGGCGCATCCACCCCTATGCCAAGCAGGCATTTCTGGCCTCGCCGCCGCTGGTGGTGGCCTATGCCATCGCTGGCACGGTGCGCTTCGACATCGAGAACGATGTCCTGACGATTGTGGACGGCAAGGAAATCCGCCTGAAAGACATCTGGCCCAGCGATGAAGAGATCGACACCGTGGTCCAGGCCGCAGTCAAACCCGCGCAATACCGCGCCGTGTATGAGCCGATGTTCGCCCTGCGGGTGGACGATGGTGAACGTGTGGCTCCTCAATACGACTGGCGTCCAATGTCCACCTATATCCGCCGTCCTCCGTACTGGGATACGGAAGGCGTCGGCGCCCTGGCTGCCTTTCCCCGCACACTCAGGGGCATGCGTCCGCTGGCCCTGCTGCCGGACAACATCACCACGGACCACCTTTCCCCCTCCAACGCTATTCTTATGGACAGCGCGGCTGGTGAGTACCTGCACAAAATGGGTCTGCCCGAGGAGGACTTCAACTCCTACGCCACGCACCGTGGTGACCACCTGACGGCCATGCGCGCCACCTTCGCCAACCCGCAGCTCATCAACGAGATGGTCGTGGTGGATGGCAAGGTGCAGAAAGGCTCCCTTGCCCGTGTGGAGCCCGATGGACAGGTGGTACGTATGTGGGAAGCCATTGAGACCTACCTGAACCGCCGTCAGCCGTTGATCATCATTGCTGGCGCTGACTATGGCCAAGGCTCTAGCCGAGACTGGGCGGCCAAAGGTGTTCGCCTGGCGGGCGTCGAGGTGGTGGTTGCCGAGAGCTTCGAGCGCATCCACCGCACCAACCTGATCGGCATGGGGGTGTTGCCGCTGGAATTTCAGCCCGGCACCACCCGGATGACGCTTGGACTTCACGGTACGGAAACCTTTGACGTCAAAGGAGAGCGCACACCGCGTTCGGAGCTAACGTTGGTGATTCATCGCAAGAGTGGCGAGACGGTGCAGGTGCCAGTGAACTGCCGGCTCGATACTGCCGAAGAGGTCTCTGTCTATGAGGCTGGGGGTGTTTTGCAACGTTTCGCGCAGGACTTCCTTGCGGAGAAAAGGGCTGCATGATGGTCGCTTCACCACAAATCAGAATTCCAGCCACCTACATGCGTGGAGGGACCAGCAAGGGTGTTTTTTTTCGTCTTGAAGACCTGCCATCCGCAACGCAGCAAGCGGGTCCTGCACGAGACCGCTTGTTCCAGCGCGTCATCGGCAGTCCGGACCCCTATGCTGCACAAATCGACGGCATGGGCAGCGCCACGTCTAGCACCAGTAAGTGTGTGATTCTTTCGAAAAGCAGACGCCCTGGGCACGACGTGGACTACCTCTATGGTCAAGTTGCCATTGATAAAAACATTGTTGATTGGAGCGGCAACTGCGGCAACTTGTCGACAGCGGCCGGCGCGTTCGCAATCCATGCGGGCTATGTCGAAGCGATGCCGCGCGATGGCATCTGCACTGTGCGTATCTGGCAGGCCAACATCGGCAAAACCATCGTAGCTCATGTTCCGGTTCTCAACGGGCAAGTCCAGGAGACAGGGGACTTTGAACTCGACGGCGTGACCTTCCCAGCAGCAGAGATCGTGCTCGAGTTCATGGAACCAGCAGACGATACCGATGGTGACGGTGGCATGTTCCCAACGGGGCAGGTAGTGGACGAATTGGAAGTGCCGGGCATCGAAATGCTCCAGGCTACGTTGATCAACTCGGGCATTCCCACAATCTTCGTCAATGCCGCTGACATTGGCTACACCGGTACCGAGCTGCGCGAGTCCATCAACGGCGATACCACTGCGTTGGCGCGCCTCGAGTCCATCCGCGTGGCAGGCGCATTGCGCATGGGTCTTATCCACACGGCCGAGGAGGCCACGACTCGGCAGCACACACCCAAAATCGCCTTCGTGGCTCCTCCGGCCGACTATACCGCGTCGAGTGGCAAGCGTGTGCGAGCTCAGGATGTGGACATTCTCGTTCGCGCGCTCTCCATGGGTAAGTTGCACCACGCCATGATGGGCACGGTATCGGTCGCCATTGCCACTGCGGCCGCTGTGCCGGGCACGCTGGTGAATCTTGCGGCTGGCGGTGGCGCGCGCCACAGCGTGCGCTTTGGCCACCCTTCTGGCCAGCTGCGCGTCGGCGCCGAGGCGAACCTGGTTGACGGTCAATGGACCGTTACCAAGGCCGTCATGAGCCGCAGTGCGCGCATCCTCATGGAAGGCTGGGTGCGCGTGCCCAATGACAGTTTCTGAATTTAGATTGTGATAACTTAATGTCCACCCGCAAGCAACTCAAATCCCTTGTCGAGGCCCGCCGCGGCGTACTGGTACCCGGCGCGTTCAACGCACTGTCTGCGAAGGTCGTGGAAGACCTGGGCTTCGAGGCCCTCTACGTTACCGGTGCCGGAGTTACCAACATGTGGTTCGGTATGCCCGATCAAGGCTTCATGGGTCTTTCAGAGATCGCCAACCACACAGCCCGCATACGTGATGCGGTGAGCCTGCCACTCATAGTAGATGCCGACACAGGCTTCGGGAACGCGCTCAACGTGTACCACACCGTACGCACGCTGGAAAGAGCCGGTGCCGACTGCATTCAGTTGGAAGACCAGGTTTCACCCAAGCGCTGCGGTCATTTCTCGGGCAAGGAAGTTATCTCGACGGAAGAGGCGGTGAGCAAGATCAAGGCCGCTGTGGATGCACGACGCGATCCGGATTTCCTCGTAATGGCGCGCACCGACGCGGCAGCTACGCACGGCTTTGAGGCTGCCGTAGAGCGAGCGCAAAAATTTGCAGAGGCAGGCGCGGATATCCTTTTTGTAGAGGCCGTAACCAAGGCCGAGGAGGTACGTGCACTGCCCCAACGCTTGGCCAAGCCGCAGCTGATGAACATGGTCATAGGCGGCAAGACCCCTATGTTCGGCGCCGAGGAGCTTGGCCGACTGGGCTACGGTATCGTGCTTTACGCCAACGCTGCGTTACAGGGCGCAGTGCATGGCATGCAAAAGACGCTCGCCACCCTAAGAGACGACAAGCAAGTACTTGAAAGCAGCGGCTTGGTCACCTCGTTCACCGAGCGTCAGCGCCTAGTCGGTAAGCCAGACTGGGACGAGCTAGAGAAACGCTACACCTGAGAATGAGATAGCGTTCTTGCCAGGAGCACGAAGGCTTGTACGTAATCGGTGTTCATGTCCAACTCGCGTACGCCAAGGTAGATCTGCTTGGCAATCCCTTGTGGTCCTAGACGCACAGGCTTCACGGGCATCTTGCACGCGTACTCTTCGACAAGCCAGCGTGGAAGCGCGGCGACGCCGCGCCCGCTGGCTACCATCTGCAACATGATGTCGGTGGTCTCGATGGTCTTATGCCGGCGTGGACTCACACCAGCAGGCGATAGGAACTGGGTGTAAACATCCAGCCGATCCGGCGAGACCGGGTAGGTAATTAAAACCTCATTTAACAGGTCACGGGGGGTGATATGCGGTGCGCTGGCCAGAGCATGGTCGCAGGCCACCACAAGCACTTGTTCGTAGTCGAACACAGGCTCGAAGTGCAATCCGGGCTTGAACAAGGGGTCAGGCGTGACCAGCATGTCAATCTCATGAGCCTGTCAGAAAGTTTGTGTGTGAGGCATAGCATGTCAACAAGGAGCATGAATGCCACGCAAGACGAAGACCACCGCATCAGCGGACAAGGCGGCGCAGCCGCAATTCTCAGCCGAGCTGCTTGAGCAACTCATTCCCGGGCCAGTCACGCCAGCCGAGCTTGAGGGCATCTTCCAGCAGTTCAAGAAGTCGGTGCTTGAGCGCGCGCTGGGCGCGGAGATGAGTCACCACCTGGGCTACGCCCCCGGCCAGGCCAAGCCCGAAGGGGCTGCGGCCAATCACCGCAACGGCAAGAGCGCCAAGACCGTGCTGACCGACGCCGGCGCTCTGCGCAT
>NZ_AUEX01000025.1:0-53319 GCF_000426205.1 Acidovorax sp. JHL-9 | reverse complement strand
TGGCCCATGCTCTGGAGCTTGCGGGCCCAGTGGTGGGCACTGCCGCAGGCCTCCATGCCAATCAGGCAGGCGGGCAGATTGACAAAGAAACTTGCCATCTGCTCGCGCTTGAGCGGTTTGTTGAACACCGTCTTGCCGTGCTCATCGACGCCGTGAACCTGAAACACATTCTTGGCCAAATCGATGCCAATGGTTGTAATCTTCATGGTGGACGCTCCTGCTGGTTCAAGTGGAATAACTAACGTCTCCACTGTGGCACTTTCGATGCCGTTTAGGGCGGGGGCGTCCATCCCATTGGTTTACGATCTCGCAGGGGATCGCGTTGGAGCGCCATCGGGATGAGTGGATGCTTCGGTTGCGCCGCATGGGCTCGTGCCCATGCCAGCAGCCGGGGCGTGCAATCGCCCGATTGCGCTCCAACCCTTCGGGCAGCGGTCTTTGCGGGCGGTCTGCGGCGTTGCGGCGCTGGTGGATAGCCGGGCTATCCACTGCGCACCGCGCCTTGCATCCCATCGCGCAAAGACCGCTGCGCGACCCCTGGGAGATCGTAAACAGGCTCTAAGCGCGGGTATGGCAAGCGCAAGAAGCTATTGAAAAAGGAGCGTCATGCGGGCGCCGACAGCGGCGGCTCCGGCGTGGCGTCGCGCTGTGCCTGGGCCACCGAGGTGGTGGCTGGCGGCGACAGCGCCAGGCCTGCCTCGTGCAGTGCATCCAGGATGGCGAACAGCACGTCGCTGCGCACGCCCGCGGCGTTGCGCGGGCTGCTCACGTAGCCGATCGCCAGGAAGGTGAGCGTGCCGCTCTGGACGCCCTCCAGCGTCACCGACGGTGCGGGGTTTTCCAGGATGTCTTCGTGCGCATGGAAGGCCTGCAGGATCAGCGCGCGCATGCGCCGCGCGTCGGTATCGAGCGGCGCGGGCAGGCGCAGCAGCACGCGGCCCTGGGCGCTGCCCAGCGTCATGTTGCGCACGGTCTTGGTGATGAACTCGGAGTTGGGCACGATCACCGTGGAGCGGTCGCCCAGCTGGATCTCGGTGGCGCGCACGTTGACGCGGCGCACGTCGCCCTCGGTGTCGCCCAGCACCACCCAGTCGCCCACCTTCACCGGCCGCTCGGCCAGCAGGATCAGGCCCGAGATGAAGTTCTGCACGATGGCCTGCAGGCCAAAGCCGATGCCCACCGACAGCGCGCTGGCCACCCAGGCGATGCGCTCCACGCTGATCCCCAGGCCCGCCAGCGCCACCGCGATCACCACCACTCCGCCCGCATAGCCCAGCAGCGTGACGATGGAGCTGCGCATGCCCGGCTCCAGCGAGGTGTGTGGAAAGTAGCGTTCGCTGAGCCAGTGCTTGCCAATGCGGATGGCGACAAAGCCCGCGCAAACCACCGCCAGCGCGGTCAACAGCGCCTGGGGGGCGAGCGTCAGATCGCCCACCTTCAGGTTGTGGTCCACATTGCTGCCGCGGCGAAACAGCTCGTCCGGGTTGGTGCCCAGCGGTGCCATCAGCGCGATGACCATGTAGAAAAACAGCAGCACGCGCAGCACGCCCGAGAGCACCACCGCGGACTGGTCGAGCAGTTGCGCGCTGATGCCCAGCGTGGTGTGGATGCGTGCGCCGACGTGGCCCTTGGACGACAGCAGCGCCTGGCTCAGATCGTCGGCCAGCTGGAACAAAAGATAGGTGGTGGCAAAGACCACGCCAGACCACACCATCTGCCGCGCCAGCGTGCCGGCCAGCGCGATGAAGCCGAAGGCCACCGCCGCCACGGTGAGCACCACCGCAACGCCGGCACCGGCCAGGATCAGGCCCACCCACAGGGGCCGGCTGGCCTCGCTGTCTGGCCGTCCGTGGGCTGCCTCGTCGCCGGCCGCAGCGCCATCGGGCGTGGCGTGCAGACGGCCCAGCGCCACGGCCACCGAGAAGGACAGCAGCAGCGCGAAGACAGCGTGAACCAGCACCTCGGCCGCCAGGCTGGCGCCGATGATCGCGTTGACGTCGGTCACCACAGCGCCCAGTGCCGACAGCGCGGCCGTCCACCACGGAAGGGGGCTCAGGCGCCGGGCCAGATCGTCGGAGATGGGCAGTAGGCGCCAGGAGCTGCGTCGGCGCGACAGCAGCCCATGGCCCAGCGTGACCACGAAGGCGGCATAGGCGGCGGCGCGCACGGTGGCCTGCTGCAGCGCCAGCAGGTTGTCCGGCAGCGGCCCGCCGAGCTTGAGCGCGCTCCAGGCAAATTGCATGGCGGTGCCGATGATGAGTACGTTGGCCACGATGGCGGCCATGGCCAGCAGGGAGCGTCGCAGCCGCCCCGCCGGCAGGCGCGACGGCAGAACCCGCACGAGGATGCGCTCGGCCAGCCAGGTGCCCGCCACGGCCAGCAGCAGGGCCAGCAGCAGGTAGCCCTGGAAGGCGTTGCGGTGCTTGGAGTCCAGCGCCGCGCGCGCTGCGCCGAGCAGATCTGCGCCCAGCACCTGCAGGCGCGCGAAGTCGCCCGGGGCGGCCTGGCGCAGGGTGCGCCAGAAGGAGGGGCTCAAGGGCGAGTCGGCGTGCGTGGTCAGCGCGGCCTGAAACTGCAAGCGGCGCTGGCGCACGAGGTCGGCACCGCGCTGTTCTGCATCCACGGCGATCAGGCGCGCGAGCTTGAGTTCGGCATCAATATCGGTGCGCTGCTTGTTCAGGCTCGCGCGTTGCGCGGCCACGTCAGGTGCTTCGGCCGGCGTGCCCTTGGCGGGCGCCGGGCCCAGGCCGGCAAGGCGCAGGTCCAGCTCGGCCAGCTCGGTGGTGCGATGGTCCGCCAGGCGTTCGGCCGCCGTGCCCACGGCGTTGATTTCGTCCAGCAGCTGGCGGTTGCTGTCCGCTTCGTCAAGTTTCCTGGGAATCGCGTCCAGCTGCTTGCGCAGTTCGTCCACCTGGGGCAGGGGTGTGTTGTCCTTGCCGGTCTGGTCCATGGTGGACTTCGTCGACGGTTCCTGGGCCAGCGCAGGGGCTGGGCCCAGTGCCCCGAACCAGCCCGCGAGCAGCCAGCACAGCAGCAGGCGCGCCAGCGGCCAGGGTGCTGCCGGCAGGCGGCTCGGCAGTGCAGGTGGTTTGGGCGGGGGGAAGGTGTGGCGGCGGTGCATGCGCGTATTCTCAGCCTGCGCGGGGTGCGGCGCGTGCGCAACCGTGCGGGCGGGCCCTCCGCTATCGGGCGGGGCTGAACAGATCGACGCGGTCGGTGATGATGCCGTCGGTTCCCAGGTCGATCAGGCGTTGGGCCGCCCACTCGTCGTTCACCGTGTAGCTCAGGGCACGCAGGCCGAGCGCATGCACTTGCGCCACCAGGGCCGCATCCCACAGTGCGTGGTTGCACACCAGCGCCTGGCAGCCCAGTTGCTGCACCAGGTCAAGGCAGCCCGGCTGCAGGGTGTCGATCAGCAGGCCGCGCGGAAACTGCGGCGCAGCAGCCTGGACCGCCGCCAGCGCATCGGGCCGGAACGAGGTGAGCAAGGGCGCAATGGCCGTGGCGGGCCAGAGGCGTGCCAGCAGCTCGGCCACGGCGCGGCCGGTGGCGGCTTCGGTGCCGGGCGTGGGCTTGATTTCCACATTCAGGCAGAAATGGTTGGCCAGGCACCAGCGGGCCAGCGCCTCCAGCGTGGGCAGGTTTTCGCCGGCGTAGGCGCGCGAATGCCATGCACCTGCATCCAGCTGCGAGAGGGCCGACCAGGACAGCTCGCCGCCCGTGCCGTGGCCGTTGGTGGTGCGCTGCAGCGTGGCATCGTGCAGCAGGAACAGCACGCCATCGCTGCTCAGCTTGGCGTCGCATTCGAACATGCGGTAACCGTATTGCGCGCCCAGTCGGAATGCCGACATCGTGTTTTCGGGCGCCAGCTTGCCGGCGCCACGGTGGGCGATCCAGCGGGGATAGGGCCAGAGGTTCTCCATGGGTTGCATCCGTCGGGGCTGGTCAGAGGCGTTTGCCGGACTGGGCATCGAACCAGTGCAGGCGGTCTGCGCGCGGCGTGATGTGGATGGTGTCGCCTGCCTGGGGCGAGGCGCTGCCTTCGTCAATGCGCACGATCAGGTGGTCGCCGCCCATGGTGGCGTAGACCAGGCGCTCGGCGCCCAGCAGTTCGACCGTGTCCACCTGCACCTGCCAGCCGGTGGCGGTGATGTCCAGGTGTTCGGGGCGAATGCCGAGAATGGTGCCAGGCTTGCTGCCCGGCGCATGGCGCAGCAGGTTCATGGGCGGCGAGCCGATGAAGCTGGCCACGAAGATCGATGCCGGTGTGTGGTAGACCTCTTCGGGCGTGCCGAACTGTTCCATGTTGCCGGCGTTCATCACGATCATGCGCTGGGCCAGCGTCATGGCCTCGACCTGGTCGTGGGTGACGAACAGGCTGGTGATGCCCAGCTCGCGGTGCAGCTTCTGGATTTCGATGCGCGTCTGCGCGCGCAGCTTGGCGTCGAGGTTGGACAGCGGTTCGTCGAACAAAAAAACCTGCGGCTGGCGCACGATGGCCCGGCCCATGGCCACGCGCTGGCGCTGGCCGCCCGACAGCTCGCGCGGCTTGCGTTCGAGCAGGTGGGCGAGCTCCAGGATCTTGGCCGCCTTGTCCACGCGGGCCTTGATCTCGTCCTTGGGCACGCTGGCGATCTTGAGGCCGTAGGCCATGTTGTCGAACACGCTCATGTGCGGGTACAGCGCGTAGTTCTGGAACACCATGGCGATGTCGCGCTGCGCGGGTTCGAGGTTGTTGACCACGCGCTCGCCGATGGAGATCGTGCCGTCGGTGATTTCTTCCAGGCCGGCCACCATGCGCAGCAGCGTGGATTTGCCGCAGCCCGAAGGACCGACGATGACGATGAATTCGCCGTCGTGGATCTCGGCGTTCACGCCGTGGATCACCGGGTTGGCCTTGGGGCCGTGGCCGTAGCGCTTGATGATGTTGCGAAGGGTGATGGATGCCATATTTGCTATTGAATGAACAGCTGCAAGCGCTTTCTTCATAAGCGTTGCAGGTGGTTTTGACGCTTATTTCTCGGTATCTACCAAGCCCTTGACGAACCACTTCTGCATCAGGATGACGACGGCGGTGGGCGGCAGCATGGCCACGACGGCGGTGGCCATCACGATGTTCCAGTCCACGGCGGCCTCTCCGCCGGCCAGCATGCGCTTGATACCGATCACCACGGGGTACATGTCTTCCGTGGTGGTCATCAGCAGGGGCCACAGGTACTGGTTCCAGCCGTAGATGAACTGGATCACGAACAGCGCGGCAATCGAGGTGCGTGACAGCGGCACCAGCACGTCCTTGAAAAAGCGCATCGGGCCCGCCCCATCCATGCGCGCGGCTTCCACCAGTTCGTCGGGCACCGTCAGGAAGAACTGGCGGAACAGAAAGGTGGCAGTGGCCGAGGCGATCAGCGGCAGCGTGAGGCCCGCGTAGCTGTTGAGCAGGCCCAGGTCGGCCACCACCTTGTAGGTGGGCAGGATGCGCACTTCCACGGGCAGCATCAGCGTCACGAAGATGGCCCAGAAGCACAGCATCTTGAACGGGAAGCGGAAGTACACGATGGCGAACGCCGACAGCAGCGAAATCGCGATCTTGCCCACGGTGATGACCATGGCCACCACGAAGCTCACCCACATCATGTGCAAAACGTTGGTGTTGGAGCCCAGCTTGCCGGAGCCGAGCAGCGCGGCCCGGTAGTTGTCCCACAGGTGGGCACCGGGCAGCAGCGGCATGGGCGACTGCACGATGGCCTCGGCCGTGTGGGTGGATGCGATCAGCGCCAGGTACAGCGGAAAGGCCACGATGGCCACGCCGAGGATCAGCACGGCGTGGGACAGGAAATTGAGCCAGGGATTGCGGTCAACCATGGGGCCTCAGTATTGGACTTTTTTCTCGACGTAGCGGAACTGCACCACCGTGAGCGCCACCACGATGCACATCAGGATCACCGACTGGGCGGCCGAGCCGCCCAGGTCCAGCGCCTTGAAGCCGTCCTGGTACACCTTGTAGACCAGGATGGAGGTGGACTGGCCGGGGCCGCCCTGGGTGGCCGCGTCGATGATGCCGAAGGTGTCAAAGAACGCGTAGACGATGTTGATCACCAGCAAAAAGAACGTGGTGGGCGACAGCAGCGGCAGCTGGATGTTCCAGAACCGGCGCCAGGGGCCGGCGCCGTCGATGGATGCGGCCTCGATCAGTGCCTTCGGTATCGATTGCAGGCCCGCCAGGAAGAACAGGAAGTTGTAGGAAATCTGCTTCCACACCGAGGCGATCACGATGAGCGCCATGGCCTGCCCGTCGTTCATCATGTGGTTCCAGTTGTATCCCAGCGCACCCAGGTAGTAGGTGACCACGCCAATGGAGGGCGAGAACAGGAACACCCACAGCACGCCCGCAATCACCGGCGCCACCGCATAGGGCACGATGAGCAGGGTCTTGTAGACCAGGGCAAAGCGCACGATGCGGTCGGCAAAGATCGCCAGCGCGAGCGACACGACGATGCCGATGCCCGCCACCAGCACCGAGAACACGGCCGTGCGCTGGAAGGAGCCGAGATACGAGGGGTTGTCCACCAGCTGGCGGAAGTTGTCCAGCCCCACCCATTCGGTGCTCATGCCGAAGGCGTCCTCCATCTGGAAGGACTGGATCACGGCCTGGGCGGCGGGCCAGAAGAAGAAGATGCCGATGATGAGCAGCTGGGGGGCGATCAGCACCCAGGGCAGCCAGGCCGAGCGGAAAAGTACGCGTTTTTCCATGACGGTCACCAACAAAAAAACCGCCGGTGCTGGGTGCAACCGTCGGGAAAGGTGGAGCGGCCCCAGTTTCGGGGCCGCAGAGGCAGGGCTGGCGCCCAGTGGCGCCCGGCCCCTGATCTTATTGCTTGTACGAGCGCTCGAAGCGGGCCAGCAGCTCGTTGCCGCGGCTCACGATGGCGTCCAGGGCTTCCTTGGCTGTCTTCTTGCCGGCCCACACCTGTTCCATTTCCTCGTCCTCGATGGTGCGGATCTGCACGTAGTTGCCCAGGCGGATGCCGCGCGAGTTGTCGGTCACCTTGCGCACCATCTGGTTCACGGCCACGTCGGTGCCGGGGTGCTTGGCGTAGAAGCCGGACTTGTCCGTCAGCTCATAGGCGCCCATGGTGATGGGCAGGTAGCCCGTGCGCTGGTGGCTGGCGGCCTGCACCTTGGTTTGCGACAGGAATTCGAAGAACTTGGCCACGCCCTTGTATTCCTCGGGCTTCTTGCCGGCCATGACCCATAGCGAGGCGCCGCCGATCACGGTGTTCTGCGGCGCGCCCTTGACGTCGGGGTAGTAGGGCATGGGGGCCAGGCCGTAGGTGAATTTGGCGTTCTTGGCCACGTCGCCATAGAAGCCCGACGAGGTCTGGATCATGGCGCATTCACCGGCGGTGAACGAAGCCTGTGCCGCGGAGCCGCGGCCCTTGTACAGGTACTCGCCCGCCTTGGCGGCCTTGGCCAGGTTGTCGATGTGCCGCACATGCAGCGGCGAGTTGATCTTCATGCGGGCCTTGTGGCCATTGGCGCTCAGGCCGTTCTTTTCGGTGGCGAACTCGACGTTGTGCCAGGCGGAGAACGACTCCAGCTGGGTCCAGCCGTTCCAGGCCAGCGTCATGGGGCAGCTGTGGCCGCTGGCCTTGAGCTTCTTGGCGGCTTCGAACACTTCGGGCCAGGTGGCGGGGGCCTTGTCGGGGTTCAGGCCGGCCTTCTTGAAGGCGTCCTTGTTGTAATAGAAGATGGTGGTGGAGCTGTTGAACGGGAAGCTCAGCATCTGGCCATTGGGGGCCGTGTAGTAGGCTGCCACGGCGGGGATGTAGGCCTTGGGGTCGAAGTCGGCGCCGGCGTCCTGCATCACCTTGGCCACGGGCACGGTGGCGCCCTTGCTGGCCATCATGGTGGCTGTGCCCACCTCGAACACCTGCAGGATGTGCGGTGCGTTGCCCGAGCGGAAGGCCGCAATGGCGGCGGTCATGCTTTCGTCATAGGCACCCTTGAAGGTGGGCACCACCTTGTATTCCTTCTGGCTTTCATTGAACTGCCGGGCCAGGTCGGTGACCCACTCGTTGTTCACGGCCGTCATCGAATGCCACCACTGGATTTCGGTCTGTGCTTTGGCAGAAACGCACACGGTGGTGGCAAGGGCGGCGGTCAAGGCCAGATGCTTGAATTGCATGAATACTCCTCCAGGATGACGAAGACATAAAGGGGCCATGCTAGGCAGCCCTTGTGTCAGTGGTATGTCGTTGTCGCACAGGCCATTTACCCCGGCAACCGGGGAAACCCCTTGCGCGTTCATGGTGGTTCTGCATTGTGACCGTCATGTAACTAATTGTGAAAATTCACCGTTGACATCAAGGCCATTGCGGGCAAGGTGGCGGTTTTTTGTGCAATGCATCATGCTTGGTGCCTTGCCGGATTGCAGCGCCTCGTGCCCAGGCAAGCCTGGTCTTTTCTCCATCCTCACTTCGCCATGGCCACCACTTCTCTGGACAAAAGCAAGATCAAATTCCTGTTGCTGGAGGGCATCCATGCGTCTGCAGTGGACGTGATCCGGGCGGCGGGTTACAGCCAGATCGAGACGGTGTCTGGGGCGCTTGCCGATGACGATCTGCGCCGCAAGATCGCGGACGCCCATTTCGTGGGCATCCGCTCGCGCACCCAGCTGACGCAGGAGGTGTTTGCCCACGCGCCCAAGCTGGTGGCGGTGGGCTGCTTCTGTATTGGTACCAACCAGGTGGACCTGAACGCAGCACGCGAGCGCGGCATTGCCGTCTTCAATGCGCCTTATTCGAACACCCGTTCGGTGGCCGAGCTGGTGCTGGCCGAGGCCATCCTGCTGTTGCGCGGGATCCCTGAAAAGAATGCGGTGGCGCACCGGGGCGGCTGGCTCAAATCGGCTGAAAACGCCTATGAGATCCGCGGCAAGACGCTCGGTATCGTGGGTTATGGCTCCATTGGCACGCAGCTGTCGGTGCTGGCCGAGGCGCTGGGCATGCATGTGGCATTTTTCGATGTGGTCAACAAGCTGCCCCTGGGCAATGCGCGCCAGGTGCAGCACCTGCACGAGCTGCTGGGCCAGAGCGACATCGTGAGCCTGCATGTGCCCGAGCTGCCGTCCACCGAAGGGATGATTGGTGCGGCTGAAATTGCGGCCATGAAGCCCGGCGGCATCCTCATCAACGCAGCGCGCGGCACGGTGGTGCAGATCGAGCCGCTGGCCGAGGCGCTGAAAGCCAAGAAGCTGCTGGGCGCCGCCATCGACGTGTTCCCGGTCGAGCCGCGCACCAACAAGGACGAATTCGTGTCGCCCCTGCGCGGGTTCGACAACGTCATCCTCACGCCCCACATCGGCGGCTCCACCATGGAGGCGCAGGCCAACATCGGCCTGGAGGTCGCGGAAAAGCTCGTGAAATACAGCGACAACGGCACCAGCACCTCTTCGGTCAACTTCCCTGAGGTGGCGCTGCCCGCGCACCCCGGCAAGCACCGCCTGCTGCATATCCACCGCAACGTGCCTGGCGTGCTGTCCGAGATCAACCGCATCTTCTCGGACAACCAGATCAACGTCTCGGCGCAGTATTTGCAGACCAACGAGCAGATTGGCTATGTGGTGATCGATATCGACGCCGCTTCGTCCGACCTGGCGCTGGACAGGCTGGCCCAGGTGCCTGGAACACTGCGCAGCCGCGTGCTGTTCTAGCCGGCCCCGGGCGCGCCAGCGGCCCGTGGCATAAAATCTTCCCCCCAAGGCTCATGGGCGCAGAGCGCCCGCCCAGGTTGATCCCATGAATGTTCCGATTGCGTTGGCTGCCCTGCAGACCCAGGCCGCCGAGCCTGTGCGTCTGCGCGAGATTCCCTACAACTACACCTCGTTCTCCGACCGGGAGATCGTGATCCGCCTGCTGGGGGCGCCTGCCTGGGAGGTGCTCGACCAGTTGCGCAACGAGCGCCGCACGGGCCGTTCGGCCCGCATGCTGTACGAGGTGCTGGGCGATATCTGGGTGGTGCAGCGCAACCCCTACCTACAGGATGATCTGCTGGACAACCCCGCGCGCCGCAAGCTGCTGGTCGATGCCCTGCAGCACCGCCTGGGCGAGATCGACAAGCGCCGCACGCCCGACGACGACGCCGAGCGCGACCGCCTGGTGGGCGAGTTGGCGCAGGCCGCGCGCCGCGCGGTGGCTCAGTTCGATGCCACGTTCGAACAGGCCGCCACGCTGCGCCGCCAGATCCAGAAGACCCTGGGCCGCCTCACGGCCCGCGACAACATCAAGTTCGATGGCCTCTCGCGTGTGAGCCACGTGACGGACGCCACCGACTGGCGCGTCGAATACCCCTTCGTCGTGCTCACGCCCGACACCGAGGCCGAGATGGCCGGCCTGGTCAAGGGCTGCATCGAGCTCGGGCTGACCATCATCCCGCGCGGGGGCGGCACGGGCTACACCGGCGGCGCGATTCCGCTGACCTGGAAGAGTGTGGTCATCAACACCGAGAAGCTCGAAGCCATGACCGAGGTGGAGATGCGCCGCCTGCCGGGCCTGGACCGCGAGGTGGGCACGGTGTGGACCGAAGCCGGTGTGGTCACCCAGCGCGTGGCCGACGCCGCCGAGCGTGCAGGCTTTGTGTTTGCCGTGGACCCGACCAGCGCCGAGGCCTCGTGCATCGGCGGCAACATCGCCATGAACGCCGGTGGCAAGAAAGCCGTGCTGTGGGGCACGGCACTCGACAACCTGGCCAGCTGGCGCATGGTGACGCCCGAGGCCCAGTGGCTGGAAGTGACCCGCCTGGACCACAACATGGGCAAGATCCATGACGTGGAGACTGCCACTTTCGAGTTGCAGTACTTCGAGGCCGACGGCAGGACGCCCGTGCGCACCGAGCGCCTGGCCATCCCGGGCAAGACCTTCCGCAAGGAAGGCCTGGGCAAGGACGTGACCGACAAGTTCCTCTCGGGCCTGCCCGGCATCCAGAAGGAGGGCTGCGACGGCCTCATCACGAGCGCGCGCTGGGTGGTGCACCGCATGCCCGAGCACACGCGCACCGTGTGCCTGGAGTTCTTTGGCAACGCCAAGAACGCCGTGCCCAGCATCGTCGAAATCAAGGACTTCATGTTCGCCGAGCAAAAGCGCAGTGGCGTCTTGCTGGCCGGCCTGGAGCATCTGGACGACCGCTACCTGAAGGCCGTGGGTTACACCACCAAGAGCAAGAAGCACGGCGGCGGCCTGCCCAAGATGGTGCTGTTCGGCGACATCGCGGGCGACAACGCTGACGACGTGGCGCGCGTGGCCAGCGAAGTCGTGCGCATTGCCAATTCGCGCAGCGGCGAAGGCTTCATCGCCATCAGCCCCGAGGCGCGCAAGAAATTCTGGCTCGACCGCAAGCGCACGGCCGCCATCAGCCGCCACACCAACGCCTTCAAGATCAATGAGGACGTGGTGATCCCGCTGCCGCGCATGGCCGAGTACACCGACGGCATCGAGCGCATCAACATCGAGCTCTCCCTGCGCAACAAGATCAAGCTGTGCGACGCGCTCACCGAGTTTTTCGAGCGCGGCAACCTGCCGCTGGGCAGGCACGACGACGCGAGCGAAATCCCCTCGGCCGAACTGCTGGAAGACCGCGTGGCCCAGGCCCTTGCGCTGGTGGCCGAGGTGCGTGCGCTGTGGTCCGGCTGGCTGCAGAACGTGGACACCCTGTTTCCGCAACTGCAGGACCACACCCTGCGCGCGAGCTGGAAAACCCAGCTGCGCGCACCCCTGCAGGGCATCTTCTCGGGTGCGGCGTTCCTGCCCATCCTCGACGAAGCCACCGCCATCCACAAGCGTGTGCTCAAGGGCCGCGTGTGGGTGGCGCTGCACATGCACGCGGGCGACGGCAATGTGCATACCAACCTGCCGGTCAACAGCGACGACTACGACATGCTGCAGACCGCGCACCAGGCGGTCGAACGCATCATGGTGCTGGCGCGCAGCCTCGATGGCGTGATCTCGGGTGAGCACGGCATCGGCATCACCAAGCTGGAGTTTCTGACCGACGACGAACTGCGCCCCTTTGCGCAGTACAAGCAGAAGGTGGACCCGCAAGGGCGCTTCAACAAGGGCAAGTTGCTCCGCAATCAGGAGCTTCCGGTGCTGGACGGGCAAGCGAAAGAGGCCGGTTTGGCCGCCAATCCACTGCTGCATGCCGATCTGACCAACGCCTACACGCCCAGCTTTGGCCTGATGGGCCACGAGTCGCTGATCATGCAGCAGAGCGACATCGGCGCGATTGCCGATTCGGTCAAGGACTGCTTGCGCTGCGGCAAGTGCAAGCCCGTGTGCTCCACGCACGTGCCGCGCGCCAACCTGCTGTACAGCCCGCGCAACAAGATCCTGGCGACCTCGCTGCTGGTCGAGGCCTTCCTGTACGAAGAGCAGACCCGCCGCGGCGTGAGCATCAAGCACTGGCAGGAATTTGAAGACGTGGCCGACCACTGCACGGTGTGCCACAAGTGCGAGAGCCCCTGCCCGGTGAAGATCGACTTCGGCGACGTCACCATGAACATGCGCAACCTGCTGCGCAAGATGGGCAAGAAGAGCTTCCGCCCGGGCAACGCGCTGGCCATGACCATGCTCAACGCCACCAACCCGGACACCATCAAGCTGCTGCGCACGGCCATGGTCGATGTGGGCTTCAAGGCGCAGCGCATGGCCGTGGACCTGCTGCGCAAGGTCTCGCGCAAACAGACGGCGCACCCGCCGGCCACGGTGGGTACGGCGCCGATCAAGGAGCAGGTGATCCACTTCGTCAACAAGAAGCTGCCGGGTGGCCTGCCCAAGAAAACCGCGCGCGCGCTGCTGGACATCGAGGACAAGGACTACGTGCCCATCATCCGCAATCCGCAAGCCACCACGGCCGAGACCGAGGCGGTGTTCTACTTCCCCGGTTGCGGCTCCGAGCGCCTGTTCAGCCAGGTGGGTCTGGCCACGCAGGCCATGCTCTGGCACGCGGGCGTGCAGACGGTGCTGCCGCCGGGCTACCTGTGCTGCGGCTACCCGCAGCGCGGCAGCGGCCAGTTCGACAAGGCCGAGAAGATGATCACGGACAACCGCGTGCTCTTCCACCGCGTGGCCAACACGCTGAACTACCTCGACATCAAGACCGTGGTGGTGAGCTGCGGCACCTGCTACGACCAGCTGCAGGGCTACGAGTTCGACAAGATCTTCCCGGGCTGCCGCATCATCGACATCCACGAATACCTGCTGGAAAAAGGCATCACGCTGCCCGCAGGGCAGGGCGGCTACCTGTACCACGAGCCCTGCCACAACCCGATGAAGCAGGGCGACTCGATGAAGACCGTGCGTGCCTTGGTGGGCGACAAGGTGCTTAAGAGCGAGCGCTGCTGCGGCGAGTCTGGCACCCTGGGCGTGACGCGACCCGACGTGTCAACTCAGGTGCGCTTTCGCAAGGAAGAGGAAATCCGCAAGGGCGAGGCCCAGCTGCGCGCCAGCGGCGCCGTGGGGGCGCAGGACAATATCAAGATCCTGACCAGCTGCCCCAGCTGCCTGCAGGGCATCACGCGCTACGGCGACGATCTGCAGACTGGCCTGCTCGAAGCCGACTACATCGTCATCGAGATGGCCAGGCAGATTCTGGGCGAGAACTGGCTGCCCGAATACGTGCAGCGCGCCAACAGCGGCGGCATTGAGCGGGTGCTGGTCTGATGGCCTGCCCGCTGTGCGACGCCGACGGCGGCCAGCTCGTCTGGCGCGGCGAGAAGCTGCGCGTGATCCGTGCCGACGAGGCGGGCTTTCCCGCGTTCTACCGCGTGGTCTGGAACGCGCATGTGCCCGAGTTCTCCGACCTCGATGCGGGCGCGCGACTGCACTGCATGGATGCCGTCACCGTGGTGGAGCAGGCCCTGCGCCAGCACCTGTCGCCGACCAAGGTCAACCTCGCGGCGCTGGGCAACATGGTGCCGCACCTGCACTGGCATGTGATTGCGCGGTTTGGCTGGGACAGCCACTTTCCCGCGCCCGTCTGGGCGGCAGCGCAGCGGCCCAGCCCCCCAGCGCAAGAGGCTGCGGTACGAGCCCGGCTGCCGCAGCTGGAGGGCTGGATGCAGTCGCAACTGGCCGCTTTGCAGGCCCCTTGAACCTGACGCATTGGATTCTCCGGCGCGGGAGGACAATCGCAACATTCTTCGACAGCAGTTTTTCTACAGGTGACTCCATGGCAGGTTTGAAAGCGGGCGCTCCCACGCCACAGGCACTCACGGTGCACGAGGCATCGCGGGTGCTGGAGGTGGGCTTTTCCGATGGCGCCACGTTCCGCATTCCATTCGAGCTGATGCGCGTGTACTCGCCGTCTGCGGAGGTGCAGGGCCACGGCCCGGGCCAGGAGGTGCTGCAGACGGGCAAGCGTGACGTGGCACTGGTCCATCTGGAACCTGTGGGCAACTATGCCGTCAAGCCCACGTTCTCCGATGGACACGACAGCGGCATCTTCACCTGGGACTACCTCTACGAACTGGGCCAGCAGCAGGATGCGCTGTGGGCGCAGTACACCGAACGCCTGGCCGCCGCCGGGGTGGACCGCGATGCGCCCATGGCGCCCAAGGGGCGGGCGGGCGGTCATGCGTGTGGCAGCCACTGAAGGCTGGCGGGGCAGGCGGGCCGCCGTACCAGCGGAGCTTGCCCCCGCGGATCAGTTTGCTACTTAAAATGTAGCTATTGGCGCTTTATAAATGAGCGCTGGCGGCCATTTTTTGTTGAAATGGCATTGTCTTAATTGCGACAGATGCCCCAAGTCAGCGCGGGGTTGTCGCTGTACCTCTGGCGTTCACGCGCCTAGCATGATTTCTATGAGCACCACGCATTTCGGTTTCCAGTCGGTGGACGAGCAGGACAAGGCGCGCCGCGTGCGCGGCGTGTTCGACTCCGTGGCCTCCAAATACGACGTGATGAACGACCTCATGTCGGCGGGCCTGCACCGCGCCTGGAAGGCCTACACCGTGATGGTGGCCAACCTGCGCGAAGGCAGCCAGGTGCTGGACATTGCCGGTGGCACGGGCGATCTGGCACTGGCGTTCTCCAGGAAGGTGGGCACCTCGGGCCGCGTGGTGCACACCGATATCAACGAAGCCATGCTGCGCGTGGGGCGCGACCGCCTCATCGATGCGGGCGTGGTGTTGCCCACGCTGGTGTGTGATGCGGAAAAGCTGCCTTTCCCCGACGCGCATTTCGACGTGGTGAGCGTCGCTTTTGGCCTGCGCAACATGACGCACAAGGACCAGGCGATTGCCGAAATGTGCCGTGTGCTCAAGCCCGGCGGCAAGTTGCTGGTGCTGGAATTTTCCAAGGTGGCCCAGCCGCTCACCAAGGCGTACGACTGGTATTCCTTCAAGGTGCTCCCCCGGCTGGGCAAGCTGGTGGCGGGCGACGATGCCAGCTACCGCTACCTGGCGGAGTCCATCCGCATGCATCCGGGGCAGGAAGAGCTCAAAAGCCTCATGCAGAAAAATGGCTTTGGGCATGTGGACTATCACAACATGACGGCGGGCATTGTGGCCTTGCATGTTGGAATCAAGTGCTGAGCAGATACCGAGCGCTTCGCTTGGAATGAATTAACGGAGACGGAGAAATCATGATGAAACTGTGGTCTGTGGTGTTGGTGGCGATGCTGGCGTTTGCACATGCCGATGCGGATGCCGGCCGCATGGGTGGTGGCAAGTCGGTGGGCAAGCAGTCCAGCAATGTGACCCAGCGCGAGTCGGCCACGCCGCCCGCAACGCCGGGCGCACCGGCGCAGACGGCCACCAACACAACGGCTGCCAAGCCCGCTGCCGCCGCGGCACCGGCCGCAGCCGCCAAGAAACCCTGGGGCGCCATGCTGGGCGGCCTGGCTGCCGGCCTGGGGCTGGCCTGGCTCGCCAGCTCTCTTGGTTTGGGTGAAGGCTTTGGCAATATCCTGATGGTTGCCTTGTTGGCCATGGCCGCTTTTGCTGTGTTCAAGATGGTGATGCGCAACCGCAGCGGCGGGGGCGCTGGCGCCGTGGCTGGCGGGGCTCCGTTTGCCTTCCAGGGTGCCGGTGCCGCGACGCCTGCAGCAGCGCAAGTGCCCCCCCAATACAGCCCTGACAAGGTGGGCAACGATGCCTCGGCCCGGCCATGGGAGCGTGGCGGCATGGCGTTCGATGCTTCGCGGCAGCAACAGGGTGCGGGCACGATGATCGGCTCGGCTCTTTCGGGTTCGCAAAACTGGGGCATTCCAGAGGGGTTCGACACCGACGGCTTCCTCGTGGCGGCCAAGCGCAATTTCGTCACGCTGCAGGCCGCGTGGGACCGCTCCGACATCGCCACGCTGCGCTCGATGATGACCGACGGCATGCTCGATGAAATTCGCACCCAGCTGACCGAGCGCGAATCGCACCGGGGCGACCAGCCCAACCACACCGATGTGGTCATGATCGAGGCCCAGTTGCTGGGCATCGAAGAACTGGACGACGGCTATATGGCCAGCGTGGAGTTCTCGGGCATGATCCGTGAAGAACTTTCCGCCGGGCCCAGCCCGTTCCGCGAAGTGTGGAACATGACCAAGGCCAAGGCGGGTGCCAGCGGCTGGCTGGTGGCGGGCGTGCAGGCACTGCAGTAAAGCGGCAGGGCTTCCCGGTTCAGGGAATAATCGGGGACTATGGCAACACAGTCCCCTTTTTCATTTCTGGATGGTCTTCTTGACCGCGTGGCCGCCGGCCCGCAACCACCGCAGTGGCTGGTGCACGAGATGCAGCAGCGTCTGGTCCTGTTTCTCAACCATGTGTTGATGCAGGAAAAAGAAGCCATGGACCGCCTGGTGCGCCAGCGCGACCGCGTGGCACGCGTTCAGTGGCGCTCTTATTCGATGGCCTTGCTGATCACGCCAGCGGGCCTGTTCAACGTGGCGCCTGAAGGCGCGGTGCCCGATTTGCAGCTGGAAGTCACCGAAACTTCTCCCCTGGCGCTGGCAAGCGTTGCCCTGCGGGGCGACAAGCCGGCGATCCGAATCGAGGGCGATGTGCAACTGGCGGCCGAGATCAACTGGCTGGTCGACCATGTCCGCTGGGACCTGGAAGAAGACGTTGCCCGCGTGATTGGCGACGCGCCAGCGCACACGCTGGGCCAGGTGGTGCGCAAGGCGGCGCAGGCGTTGCGACAGTTCGTGGGCACGCGCATGGCATCAGCCGCTGCTGACCCGGTGCCCGCTGCTGCCCCTCCGGCGGCCCCTGTTGCGCCAGCATCATCGTCGGGCACTGCCGACCGGACCGCTCCATGAAGCGTTTTCTGCGGGGCGCTACCATTGTCTGGGTGGTGTTCCGGTATGGGCTTGATGGCCTGGTGCTGGACAGTTTCCAGAAGCCCTGGCTGCGCCTGCTGTCACGCGTTCTTTCGATCGGCCGCAATCTGGAGGCGCCGCGCGGCCAGCGCCTGCGCGAGGCGCTGGAGCAACTCGGCCCCATCTTCGTCAAGTTTGGCCAAGTGCTCTCGACCCGGCGCGACCTGCTGCCCGCCGACATGGCCGATGAGTTGGCGCGGCTGCAAGACCGCGTGCCGCCGTTTGATCCGGACATCGCCATTGCCACCATCGAGCGCGCTTTCCGCCGCCCGGTGGACGAGGTGTTTGTTGCGTTCGACCGCGTGCCGGTGGCCAGTGCCTCGATTGCGCAGGTGCATTTCGCCATCTTGCGCGACCGGGGCGGCGTGGAGCGCGAGGTGGCCGTCAAGGTGCTGCGGCCGGGCATGCTGCCGGTTATCGAAAAAGACCTGAGCCTCATGCGCATGATGGCCGGGTGGCTGGAGAACCTGTCGGCCGATGGCAAGCGCCTCAAGCCGCGCGAGGTGGTGGCCGAATTCGACAACTACCTGCACGATGAACTGGATCTGGTGCGTGAAGCAGCCAACGCCGCGCAGCTGCGCCGCAACATGCAGGGGCTGGATCTGGTGCTGATTCCGGAAATCCACTGGGATTTCTGCCACCCCGAAGTCATGGTGATGCAGCGCATGAACGGCGTGCCCATCAGCCAGGTCGAGCGCCTGCGCGATGCAGGGGTGGATATCCCCAAGTTGGCGCGCGATGGCGTCACGATCTTCTTCACCCAGGTGTTCCGCGACGGCTTCTTTCATGCCGACATGCACCCGGGCAACATCCAGGTGAGCCTGGAGCCGGCCACCTTCGGGCGCTATATCTCGCTGGATTTCGGCATCGTGGGCACGCTCACCGAAGTGGACAAAGAGTATCTGGCGCAGAACTTCGTGGCCTTTTTTCGCCGCGACTACAAGCGCGTGGCCGAACTGCACATCGAAAGCGGCTGGGTGCCCCCGGAAACCCGCGTCAACGACCTCGAATCGGCGATCCGCGCCGTGTGCGAACCCTATTTTGACCGTCCGCTCAAGGAAATATCGCTGGGCATGGTGCTGATGCGCCTGTTTCAGACGTCGCGGCGCTTTCAGGTCGAAATCCAGCCGCAACTGGTGCTGCTGCAAAAAACCCTGCTCAACATCGAAGGCCTGGGCCGCCAGCTCGACCCGGAGCTGGATCTCTGGAGCACCGCCAAGCCCTTCCTTGAGAAGTGGATGCTGGAGCAGATGGGCCCGCAACGCCTGTGGCGCGAGCTGCGGGCCGAGGCGCCGCACTATGCCAAGCTCTTGCCCGAGCTGCCGCGCCTGCTGTATGACTATCTGAGCCGGCGGCCGGCCGAGTCGCAAAGCGCCATGCGCGACTTGCTGGAGGCGCAAAAGCGCACCAATCGCCTGTTGCAAAGCATCATTTATGGGGGGCTGGGCTTTGTGCTGGGCCTGCTGGTGATGCAGCTGATGGTCAGGGTCCGGCTCTTCTGACGCTGGCTGGTTCAGCTATTGCTTTCTCTTTTTCAATTTTCTTTTCATTCGCGACATCAAGGAACATGCCGTGCTGTTGACCCTGGTTATCGTCTATCTGTTGATCACCATCGCCATTGGCCTGGTTGCCGCCAAGCGGGTCAAGAATGCCGCCGATTTCGCGATTGCCGGGCGGCACCTGCCGCTGTACATGATCGTCACCACCACGTTCGCCACCTGGTTTGGTTCGGAGACGGTGCTGGGGATTCCGGCCAAGTTCATCGAGGGTGGGCTGGGCAATGTGGTCGAAGACCCGTTTGGTGCGGGTTTCTGCCTGATTCTGGTGGGTCTCTTCTTTGCGGGCAAGCTCTACCGCATGACGCTGCTGACCATCAGCGACTATTACCGCGAGCGCTATGGCCGCGTGGTGGAAGTCGTGTGCTCGCTGATCATCATGCTGAGCTACCTGGGCTGGGTGTCGGCCCAGGTCACCGCATTGGGACTGGTGTTCAATCTGCTGTCCGGTGGGGCCATCAGCATCCCCATGGGCATGACGATCGGGGTGGTTTCGATCCTGGCGTACACCTTGTTTGGCGGCATGTGGTCGGTGGCCGTGACCGACTTCATCCAGATGATCATCCTGGTGGTGGGGCTGACGTTGATTGCCGTGTTTGCGGGCAACATGGCCGGTGGGGCGGACAAGGTCATCGAGCTGGCCTCCAGCCGTGAACTGTTCCGCTTTCTGCCCGAGCCCAAATTCCACGACATCGTGTTCTTCATTGCGGCCGGTGTCACGATGATGTTTGGCTCGATTCCCCAGCAGGATGTGTTTCAGCGCGTCATGTCGGCCAACAACATCCAGGCCGCCACGCGCGGCCCCGTGATTGGTGGCATCTGCTACATCCTGTTTGCCTTTGTCCCGATGTTTCTGGTGGCCAGCGCGCTCCTCATCATGCCCGCCGAGACCGCAGCGCTGCTCAAGGACGACCCGCAAAAGGTGCTGCCCACGCTGGTGCTGAACAAGATGCCCTTTGTCATGCAGGTGCTCTTTTTTGGCGCGCTGCTGTCGGCACTCAAGTCCACCGCGTCGGCCACCCTGCTGGCGCCCAGCGTGACGTTTACCGAGAACATCTGGCGCCAGTTCCGTCCGCATGCCTCCGACAGGCAGCATTTGCGCACCATGCGCATCACCACGCTGGTGTTCAGCGGCCTGGTGCTGGCCTATGCCATCCGCATGGAGGGCACTTCCATCTATGAGCTGGTCTCCGGCGCCTACCAGGTGCCGCTGGTCGGCGCCTTTGTGCCGCTGGTGTTTGGCCTTTACTGGAAGCGGGCCACCACCCAGGGCGCGGTTTTTGCCATCGTGCTGGGCCTGCTGACCTGGCTGCTGTTTCTGGCCACTCCGGCCGGCCAGGTGTTTCCGGCGCAGCTGGCCGGTTTGCTGGCAGCGCTGGTGGGCATGCTGGCGGGCTCGCTGGGCCCGCAGGCCGTGCGCAACAGCCACGCCGGGCACCATCGCATGGTGGGAGTGGAATGAGCCAGAGGTGTTGAAGAAAGCGCTGCCGCCTATAATTAAAGGTTTTGCACTTTCCCCCAACACTCTCGTCATGCCTATATACGCCTACAAATGCGGCTCCTGCGGCCATGCCAAGGATGTGCTGCAAAAAATCTCGGATCCTCAACTCACGGTGTGCCCCGCGTGCGGCGCCGAAGCCTTCTCCAAGCAGGTCACGGCCGCAGGCTTCCAGCTCAAGGGCTCCGGCTGGTATGTGACGGATTTCCGGGGTGGCAACAGTGGCACCTCTGCCCCCGCCACCGATGCAAAGGGTGATGGCCAGGGTGCCGCAGGTGCTTCGGCTTCCGCGCCCGCCGCGGCCGACACCGGTGCCGCCAGGAAAGAGGTTGCCAGTGCAGCCCCGGCCACCACGGCTGCCAGCGCCACCACTACTGACTGAGTCCTTCAATGTCCGCTTTGCGCAAATGGCTGTTCACCGGCCTGCTGGTGATTGTTCCGGGGGTGATCACCATCGCGGTGCTCAACTGGATCGTGGGCACGCTCGACCAGACCCTGCAGATCCTGCCCGGTGCCTGGCAACCCGACAAGCTGCTGGGATTCCATATCCCGGGCTTTGGCGTGCTGCTGACCCTGCTGATCCTGCTGGTGGTGGGGGCGACGGCCAGCAACTTCGCCGGGCGCAAGCTGGTGCAATGGGGCGATGCGCTGGTCAGCCGTATTCCGGTGGTGCGATCCATCTATTCGAGCGTCAAGCAGGTCTCCGACACGCTGTTTTCCGAAAGCGGAAACGCCTTTCGCACTGCCGTGCTGGTGCAATGGCCCCGTGAAGGGGTCTGGACCGTCGCCTTCGTCACGGGCACTCCCAGCGGCGAAGTGGCGGCGTATCTGCGCGATGAGTTCGTCAGCGTGTATGTGCCCACCACCCCCAATCCCACCGGTGGGTATTTCGTGATGGTGCGCAAGAGCGACTGCGTCGAGCTCGACATGAGCGTGGACGCAGCGCTCAAATACATTATTTCGATGGGCGTGGTCGCTCCGTCCGACCCCGCCCTTGCCCCTGTCTCCTCCAAGTGAGTCTCTCTTAATGCGCCACAGCGGCGCCGGAAGTTTTGCCATGGCCATGCGTTCCCACTATTGCGGTCTTGTGACCGAAGCCCAGCTGGGCCAAACCGTCACCCTGTCGGGCTGGGTGAACCGCCGCCGCGACCATGGCGGCGTGATCTTCATCGACCTGCGCGACCGCGAAGGCTCGGTGCAGGTGGTCTGCGACCCCGACCGCGCCGAGATGTTCAAGACCGCCGAAGGCGTGCGCAACGAGTTCTGCGTGCAGGTCAGAGGTCTGGTGCGTGCGCGCCCCGAGGGCACGACCAATGACAACCTCCAAAGCGGCAGGATCGAGGTGCTGTGCCACGAACTGAACGTGCTCAACCCCTCGGTCACGCCACCGTTCCAGATCGACGAGGAAAACCTGTCGGAGACCACGCGCCTCACGCACCGTGTGCTCGATCTGCGCCGCCCCTACATGCAGAACAACCTGAAGCTGCGCTACCGCGTGTCCATGGAGGTGCGCAAGTTCCTCGATGCCAACGGCTTCATCGACATCGAAACCCCGATGCTCACCAAGAGCACGCCCGAAGGCGCACGCGACTACCTCGTGCCCAGCCGCGTGCACGATGGCCACTTCTTTGCGCTGCCCCAGTCGCCCCAGCTGTTCAAGCAGCTGCTGATGGTGGCGGGGTTCGACCGTTACTACCAGATCACCAAGTGCTTCCGCGACGAAGACCTGCGCGCTGACCGCCAGCCCGAATTCACGCAGATCGATATCGAGACCTCGTTCATGGACGAGCAGGAAATCCGCGACATGTTCCAGGGCATGATCAAGACGGTGTTCCAGAACACGCTGGGCGTGGACCTGGGCGAGTTCCCCGTCATGACCTACCAGGAGGCTGCGCGCCTGTACGGTTCGGACAAGCCCGACCTGCGTGTGAAGCTCGAATTCACCGAGCTGACCGACGTGATGAAGGACGTGGACTTCAAGGTCTTCTCGGGCGCGGCCAACATGAAGAACGGCCGCGTCGTGGCCTTGCGCGTACCCGGTGGCTCCCAAGAGAACGGTGGCATCAGCCGCGGCGAGATCGACGCCTACACCGAGTTCGTCAAGATCTACGGTGCCAAGGGCCTGGCCTACATCCGCGTCAACGAGCTGGCCAAGGGGCGCGACGGCCTGCAGTCGCCCATCGTGAAAAACATCCACGATGCGGCCCTGCAAGCGGTCCTGCAGCGCACGGGCGCCCAGGACGGCGATTTGCTGTTCTTCGGTGCCGACAAGGAAAAGATCGTCAACGACGCCATCGGTGCGTTGCGCATCAAGATCGGCCACAGCGAGTTCGGCAAGAAGAACGGCCTGTTCGATGACCGCTGGGCGCCGCTGTGGGTGGTGGACTTCCCCATGTTCGAGCACGACGAGGAAAACGACCGCTGGGTTGCCGTGCACCACCCCTTCACCGCCCCCAAGGACGGCCACGAGGACTACATGGTCACCGCGCCCGAGAAGTGCATCTCCAAGGGCTACGACATGGTGCTCAACGGCTGGGAAATGGGTGGCGGCTCCGTCCGTATCCACCGCGCCGACGTGCAGCAAAAAGTGTTCGACGCCCTCAAGATCACGCCCGAAGAAGCGCAGCAGAAGTTCGGCTTCCTGCTCGACGCCCTGCAATACGGCGCGCCCCCGCACGGCGGCCTGGCCTTCGGTCTCGATCGCATCGTCACGCTGATGACCGGTGCCGAGTCAATCCGCGACGTGATCGCCTTCCCCAAGACCCAGCGCGCCCAGTGCCTGCTGACCCAGGCGCCATCCGTGGTCGATGAAAAGCAGCTGCGCGAACTGCACATCCGCCTGCGCAACCCCGATGCCGTGAAAGCGGACTGATCGGCCGGACTTTGTGCAAAATCCAGGGGCGCCTTCGGGGCGCCCTTTTTCTTGGGGAGACCAGATGGCCACGCGCCCCAGTCCTAAGATCCACAATGCAGGCGCAGCGATGCGGGGGGTGACCTTGCCGGAGCCGGCATTCAAGATCCCCCAGTCGGTGCTGGTGGTGATCCACACGCCGGCGCTTGAAGTGCTGCTGATCCGCCGCGCGGTCGATGCGCCCGATGGCCAGGCATTCTGGCAATCGGTCACCGGCAGCAAGGACAGCCTGCAGGAGAGTTGGCACGAAACCGCCGTGCGCGAGGTGTGGGAAGAGACCGGTATCCGCGCGGATGCCCCCGGGTGTACGCTGCGCGACTGGGGCCTGGAAAATGTGTATGACATCTATCCGCAATGGCTGCACCGCTACGCACCGGGGGTGGGGCGCAACACCGAGCACCTGTGGGGCCTGCAGGTTCCGGCCGCCCTGCCGGTGGTGCTGAGCCCGCGAGAGCACCAGGACTGGGCCTGGTGGCCCTGGTGCGAGGCGGCCGATCGCTGCTACTCGCCGTCCAATGCCGAGGCCATTCTGTTGCTGCCACAATTTGTCCTGCCATGAACCCATCGCCCCACGCTTCCGACATTCTGCGCGTCGCCACCTACAACATCCACAAGGGGGTGCAGGGCATAGGCCCGGCGCGCCGCCTGGAGATCCACAACCTGGGCCTGGCGGTGGAGCAGCTCGATGCCGACATCGTCTGCCTGCAGGAGGTGCGCAAGCTGCACCGCCGGGAAGCCGCGTATTTCCAGCGCTGGCCCGATGTGCCGCAGGCTGAATACCTGGCGCCCGAGGGTTACGAGGCAATCTACCGCACCAACGCCTTCACCAAACATGGGGAACACGGCAACGCATTGCTCTCGCGCTGGCCGGTGATCGGGCACCAGCACGAAGACATCTCCGACCATCGCTTCGAGCAGCGCGGCCTGCTGCATGTGGAGGTGGACGCGCATGGCCGCCGCGTGCATGTGATCGTGGTGCACCTGGGGCTGATTCCCGGCAGCCGGGTGCGGCAGGTCGAGCGCCTGCAACAGTTCATCGAGCGCGAGGTGCCGCCGGGTTCGCCCGTGGTGGTGGCCGGGGACTTCAACGACTGGGGGGCGCAGATCAAGCGCATGCTGGCGGGCTTTGGCCTGTATGAGTTTGATGCGCCGCGGGCCTTTACCTACCCCGCCCGGCTGCCGCTGGTGCAGCTGGACCATGTCTATGTGCGCGGGCTGTCGCCCATCGGGTTGCATGTGCCGCGCGGGCGCATCTGGTGGCGCATGTCCGATCACCTGCCGCTGATTGCCGAGTTCAGACTTTGACCCACCGATGAAACGGGTGGCCGATTTTGCCAAAGACCACCGGGTGCGCCTGCTGCAGGGCGCGCAGGAGCTGTTTCCGGCCCTGATCGAGGCCATGGATGCGGCGCTTTCCGATATCCAGTTCGAGACCTACATCTTTGACTTCACCGGCGCGGGCGCGCAGGTGGCCGAGGCGCTGATCCGCGCTGCGCAGCGCGGTGTGCGCACCCACCTGGTGGTGGATGGCGTGGGCACCGGGCCACTGCCCAAGACCTGGCAGCAGCGCCTGCGGGCGGCGGGTGTGCAGGTGCGGGTGTATTCGCCGCTGGGGCCGCTGGGGCTGCTGCTGCCCCACCGCTGGCGCCGCCTGCACCGCAAGCTGTGCGTGGTCGATGGCCTGCTGGTGTTTTGCGGCGGCATCAATGTGCTGGACGACCTGTACGACCCCAACCATGGCGAGCTGGATGCGCCGCGGTTTGATTTTGCCGTGCAGGCCACCGGCTCGCTGGCAGGGCAGGCCAGCCAGACCATGGAGCGCCTGTGGTGGCGCCTGCAGGCGGTACGCGACGTGCGCCTGCACCGTTTGCCGCAAGCCGTGCGCGACCTGCGGGCCGCCAGCGCCACCCGGCACGCCACGCAGCACGACCCGGACGCACCTGGCATGCGGGCGGCGCTGGTGCTGCGCGACAACGTGCGCAACCGCAGCCGCATCGAGAAGGCCTACCGGCGCGCCATTGGTGCCGCGCGCCACGAGATCATCATCGCCAACGCCTATTTCGTGCCCGGCGGCAAACTGCGCCGCGCCCTGATCCTGGCGGCCCGCCGGGGCGTGCGCGTGCAGCTGCTGCTGCAGGGGCGCTACGAGTATTTCATGCAGTACCACGCGGCGCGGCCAGTGTATGGCGCGCTGCTGGCGGCCGGGGTGGAGATCCACGAATACGAGCCCAGCTTCCTGCACGCCAAGGTGGCGGTGATCGACGCCCATGGCGACAAACCATGGGCCACGGTGGGATCGTCCAACCTCGACCCTTTGAGCCTGCTGCTGGCGCGCGAGGCCAATGTGGTGGTCGAAGATGCCGCCTTTGCCGTTGACCTGCGCCAGCGCCTGGTGCATGCCATGCAGCACGCCGGGCGGCGCATGGACCCGGCCCGCTACGCCGGCCGCCCCCTGCGCCAGCGCGTGCTCGACCGCATGGCCTTTGGCCTGATGCGCCTGGCCCTGTGGGTCACGGGGAACCGGTACTGAGCGCACGCACTGATTTGCTATTTAATATATAGCTATTGACGCTTGTTTTATAAGATCTAGAGGGCTAAAACCCTTGAAACTGGCAGGCTGGCATTCACTGGTAGGATGCAGCCATGTCCAGTCAACCAGTTGCCGATATGACGCCCATTCCGCCGGATGAAGGCACGCCTGTTTCCGTGAAGATCCGCGAGCGCATCGCCGCGGCGCGCAAGCGCTTCAACGCCAACGACAACATTGCCGAATTCATCGAGCCCGGCGAGCTGGAGCGGCTGCTCGACGAGGTCGAGGTGAAGATGCAGGGCGTGCTCGACAGCCTGGTCATCAACACCCAGGACGACCACAACACCAACAACACCGCGCGCCGCGTGGCCAAGATGTACCTCAACGAGGTGTTCAAGGGCCGCTATGTGCAGGCGCCATCCATTACCGAGTTTCCCAACGCCGAGCACCTCAACGAACTCATGATCGTGGGGCCGCTCACGGTGCGCAGTGCCTGCAGCCACCATTTCTGCCCCGTCATGGGCAAGATCTGGATCGGCATCATGCCCAACGAGCACACCAACGTGATCGGTCTGTCCAAATACGCCCGCATCGTCGACTGGGTCATGGGCCGCCCGCAGATCCAGGAAGAGGCCGTGGTGCAGCTGGCCGATCTCATCATGGAAAAAACCCAGCCCGACGGCCTGGCCATCGTGATGGAGGCCAGCCACTTCTGCATGTCCTGGCGCGGTGTGCGCGACATGGACAGCAAGATGATCAACTCCGTGATGCGCGGCGTGTTCCTCAAGGACAGCGCCCTGCGCCGCGAATTCCTCTCGCTCATTCCCGGAAGGAACTGACATGCTTGTGCGCCTGCTCTATGCCAGCCGTGCGGTGGACACTTCGCCCGCCGCCATCGAGGCCATCCTCACCCAGTCGCGCCAGCACAACCCGGGCTGCGGCATCACCGGCATCCTGTGCTATGGCGGCGGGGTCTTCCTGCAGGCCATCGAGGGCGGACGCTCGGCCGTCAACGAACTGTATGGCCACATCCAGCGCGACCCGCGCCACAAGGATGTGGAACTGCTGCACTACGAAGAAATCGCCGAGCGGCGCTTTGGCGGCTGGACCATGGGGCAGGTGAACCTGTCCAAGATCAACCACTCCATCCTGCTCAAGTATTCCGAAAAACCCGAGCTCGACCCGTATGCGGTGTCGGGCAAGGTGTCGTTTGCGCTGCTCGAAGAGCTGATGGCGACGGCGAGCATCATTGGCCGCGCCTGAAAAGTGGGGCGCTTGGCTACTGCGCGACATGATCTTGCGCCTGCGGTGCTCGCCGCACGGGAGTGCGGCTGTGCTCCTCGACGCAAGCTGAGGCCGCTCGCTATGCCAATCCCTCCCACTTTTCCTTGATGCCATTGGGATGCAACTTCTTGGGCCGCAGCCGCCAACACGGCGCTGCGGCCTTTTGCATTCCGGCTTCCGTGATCTTGGACAAGCACCCATGACGACCGACCTGGCCAACCCCATGCTGCTGGGCTGCGACTTCTCCAGCAGCCCCAGCCGGCGCAAGCCCATCGTGCTGGCGCTGGGCCAGCGCGTGGCAACGCGGGTGCAATTGCGGGGGCTGGAAACCTTTGACACCCTCGATGGCTTTGCGCACTGGCTGGCCCAGCCACGCGCCTGGGTGGGCGGCTTCGATCTGCCCTTTGGCCTGCCACGCGCGCTGGTCCAGGCGCTGGGCTGGCCCACGGACTGGCTGGCCTGCATGCAGCACTACCGCACGCTCACGCGGGCGCAGATCCGCGACCAGTTCGCCGCGTTCTGTGCTGCACGCCCCGTGGGCGGCAAGTTTGCCCACCGGGCCACCGACGCTCCCGCGGGCTCCAGCCCCTCCATGAAATGGGTCAACCCGCCCGTGGCCTACATGCTGCACGCCGGCGTGCCGCTGCTGCTGGACGCCGACGCCCACCTGCCGGGCCTGCATTCCGGCGACCCTGGACGCGTGGCGCTGGAGGCCTACCCCGGCCTGCTGGCGCGCGAAATCCTGGCGCGCCGCAGCTACAAGAGCGACGACCGCGCCAAGCAAACGCCCGAGCGGCTGATCGCGCGCAAGGACCTGATCACCGCGCTCGAGCATGGGCAGACCCGGCTCGGGCTGCGGCTCAAGCTCAGCCACGCCCAGCGCGATGCGCTGGTGGATGATGCCAGCGGCGACCGCCTGGACGCCGTGCTGTGCCTTCTGCAGGCGGCCTGGGCGCAGCAGCGCCATGCGGCGGGCGATGCGCTCTATGGCTTGCCCCAGGGGCTGGATGGTCTGGAGGGCTGGATTGTCACGGCCTGACCTGCGCCGCCGCCCTGGTATTGCGGGCGCAGCCCGGTGGACAGCCACCGCATCTGCGCGCAGACCTCGCCCGGCAAGGGCTGGACGCGTGACGCATCGGCCGATGCGGTGGCAGCTTGCGGAGGGTTTGTGCCGCGACGTTGGCACAATGGACAACTCCGCATTTGTAGATTCTCCTGGCCATGCCTGCTTTCGAAACCCTGCTCACTTTCTTTGGCGTGTCGGTGCTGCTGGGCCTGACACCCGGCCCTGACAATCTGTTTGTGCTGCTGCAATCGGCCCAGCGCGGCTGGCGCGCCGGCATGGCGGTGGTGGTGGGCCTGTGCGCCGGCCTCGTGGTGCACACCGCGGCCGTGGCCCTGGGGCTGGCGGCCGTGTTTGCCGCATCGGCCATGGCGTTCACCGTGCTCAAGTACTGCGGCGCGGCCTATCTGGCCTTTCTGGCGTGGCAGGCCCTGCGGGCGCCGGCTGCCACGGCCCAGGAGTCCGCCGTCGCCACGGCCCAGGGCAACCGGGGTGGTCCCAGCCTGGGGCGCATGGTGGGGCGCGGCATGGTCATGAACCTCACCAACCCCAAGGTGCTGGTGTTCTTCCTGGCCTTTTTGCCGCAGTTTGCCGACCCGGCGCGCGGCAGCGTGGCGCTGCAGCTCATGCTGCTGGGGGTGGTGTTCATGCTGGCCACGCTGCTGGTGTTCGGGGCCATCGCCTGCTTTTCCGGGGGCTTCGGGGCGCTGCTGCAGCGCTCGGCGCGCGCGCAGACCGCGCTCAACCGCGTGGCGGGCCTGGTGTTTCTGGGCCTGGCGGTGCGGCTGGCCACGGCCGAGCGCTGACGCCTGCAACGGCCCCGCCAACGCACGGCCGCACACGGCAGGTTGCACCATCGGCAGACTATCAAATCAATAGCTGCTGGCGCTTGTTGCATAAGCGCTAAAACCAAAAAATGCTTGAATTGTCATGCCCGGGTTTGATAATGGGCGCATGACCGAACTCATCCTCATCCGCCACGGTGAAACCGACTGGAACCGCGAGCTGCGCTTCCAGGGCCAGGTGGATGTGCCCTTGAACGCCACCGGGCACGCGCAGGCGCAGCGCCTGGCGCAGCGCCTGGTGGCGGAGAACCTGGCGGTCGATCATCTGGTGTGCAGCGACCTCCTGCGGACCCGGCAGACGGCACAGCCCGCGCTGGCCGCGCTGGCCGCGTTGCTGCCGCAGCTGTCGCTCGACGCGCTGACCGACCCGCGCCTGCGCGAGCAGCATTTTGGCGTGGTGGATGGCCTGCGCGTGGACGACATCAAGGTGCAGCACGCATCGGCCTGGGCGCAGTGGCTGCGCTTCGATGCCGATGGCGGCATGCCCGGCGGCGAGACCGCGCGGCAGTTCCACGCACGGGTGATGGAGGCGCTGCGCGGCCTGGCCCACCAGCATGCGGGGCAGACCGTCATCGTGGTCACGCATGGCGGCGTGCTCGACATGGTGTGGCGCACCGCGCGCGGCCTGGGACTGGGCGGTCCGCGCCAGAGCGAGATCCCCAACGCGGGCCTGAACCGCGTGCGCCTGCAGGGCGATGCCGTCGAGATCGTGCACTGGGCCGACACGCAGCACCTGGCCGGCCTGCCCGCACAGCCCGTGTACGACCAGACCCGGCTGCAGCGCGCCGAAGGCGTCAGGGCCGCTTGATGCCCTTGTCACCCCTGACCAGTGCCAGATAGGCGCTGCGGGTCTGCGCCGACACGGAATTCACCAGCTGTTCATACGGCGTCTTGTGCCGCGCCAGCATGCGTGCCGTGGCGATGGTCTTGGACTTGCAGAACCAGTGGCAGGTGTGCTGCATCAGAAACAGCTCGGCCGACATCGTGAAGGCCTTGTCGCGCGGGGCCAGGTGCGCCGCGTTGCGGACCATGTTCTCGATGCCCCGGGCGTGGATTGCCAGGGCCTGGCGCATGTCGAAGGTGGTGGCGGGAAACAGCTGGCTGGCAAATGGAACGGCCATGGCCAAGTGGCTGACGCGGGCGTCGGCCTCGTTCACCTGGGCGAACTCGGCGGCGAATCGGTTGAACTGCTCGCTCAGCTGCGATTCGGTGGTGGAGAGCAGGCTCCAGATCTGGTCGCGCCGCTCGGGCGTGCTCTCGCCCAGCGCGCGCAGATAGCCCTCGGTCAGGGTCTCCATGAGCTTTTCGATCTGGTAATGGCCCAGGTGGCTGGCCAGCAGGGCAATGCGCTTGCGTTGCTGCTGGTGGTTGAGGATGTAGCTGCCGATGGCGATCAGGAGGGCGAGGGTGAGAATGTCCATGGCCTGTTTATATCCCCGGCGGCTGGGGCCAGGTACGTTGCGGTGGGCGTATCTGCTCGAACGCATGGGCCAGCTGCAGCACACCCAGGTCGTCAAAGCGCCGCCCGGCGATCTGCAGGCCGATCGGCAGGCCGCTGGCCGTGTAGCCGCAGTTCACCGACGCAGCGGGCTGCTCCGACATGTTGAAGGGCACGGTGAAGCCGATGTGCTCCAGCGGACGCAGCGGGTCGTTGGTGGGCGAGGGCAGCTCGGCTGCAAACGCCGGCATGGGCGCCACGGGCGAGATCACGTAGTCGAAGGCGCTGCAGGCACGCACGGCGGCCATGCGGGTCAGGTGGAACTGCTGGCTGGCGTGGAACACCGCGGTGCCGCTCAGGCCCGCGGCGCTCTCGGCCCAGGCGCGGATGTAGGGCAGCACCTTGCCCTGCTGCGCGACGGGCAGGGCCTGCAGGTCGATGTACGAGCGCATGCGCCAGAAATGGTCCATGCCATCGAGCATGCCCTGGGTCATGAAGGGCTGCATGGGCACGATGTGGGCGCCGGCCTGCTCCAGCCAGCGGGCCGCCTGCTCGATGGCGGCGCGGACCTCGGGCTCGACGGCAAGGCCGCAGCCGGCCTCCAGCAGCAGGCCGATGCGCAGACCGCGAAGGTGTTCGGCACCCTGGTCGAACCGGCCCCAGGCAATGTCCTGTGCGGGCAGGGCCATGCTGTCGCGCGCGTCGCTCTGGCTCAGCACCTGCATCACCAGTGCGGCGTCCGCGACCGTGCGCGTCATGGGGCCGGCGGCGCGGCCGGTGTAGGGCGGGTCGATGGGGATGCGGCCCAGGCTGGGTTTCAGGCTGAAAATGCCGCACCAGCTGGCCGGCAGGCGCAGCGAGCCCCCGATGTCGGTGCCGATGTGCAGCGGGCCATAGCCGGCGGCAGCGGCAGCGCCCGCACCGGCGCTGGAGCCGCCGGGGCCTTTGGAGAGGTCCCAGGGGTTGCGCGCCAGCGGGTGAAAGCTCGACAGTCCCGAGGACAGCATGCCGTAGTCGGGCATGGTGGTCTTGGCCACGACCACGGCGCCGGCTTCACGCAGGCGCGCGGCGGGCGGGGCGTCGGCGGCGGCGGGCACCAGCGCCGTGGCAGCCGTGCCCAGGGGCATGGGGTCGCCGCGCGTGGCGATGTTTTCCTTGATGGTGGCGGGCACGCCATCGAGCGCACCGAGGGGCTCGCTGCGCAGCCAGCGGGCCTCTGATGCCCTGGCCTGCGCCAGGGCGGCTTCGGGGCGCAGCAGGTAGGTGGCCTGGATGTGGGGCTCCCAGCGCCCGATGTGGGCCAGCACATCGGCGACCACTTCGACCGGGGACAGGGTGCGCTGGCGGTAGGCCGCGAGCAGGGCGTGGGCGGGCAGGTCGTGCAGTGCGCTCATGGTGCGGGTGGCGCCGGTGTCAGGACCAGGAGAGGGCCGAGAGATCGTTCACGAAGATGGGCATGTCTTTCCACAGCCCCTTGAGGTTCTTGTTCGCCACCGTCACCCATTGCGGCTGGTAGAGGAAACCGTGCACGGCCTCTTCGGCCAGCAGGCGCTGGGCGTCGCCCAGCAGGCGGGCGCGGTCGGCCGGGCGCGGGGCGTTCTTGATCTTGTCGAACAGCGTGTTGAACTGCGGCGAGTTGTAGCCCCAGTAGTAGTCGGGCTTGGCAAAGTTGCCCAGGTCGAAGGGCTCGACATGCGAGATGAGCGTGAGGTCGTAGTTCTTGTTGCCGTAGGTGCCGCTGAGCCACTGGGCCCATTCCACGTTCTGGAGCTTGCACACGATGCCGATCTTGGCCAGCTGCGCCGCGATCACCTCGCCGCCCTGGCGGGCATAGGGCGGTGGAGGCAGGGTGAGCGTCAGCTCCAGCGGGGTCTTGACGCCGGCCTCGGCCAGCAGTTTCCTGGCCTTGTCGATGTCAAAGGGGTTGATGCCCGTGGTGTCCATATAGCCAAACGCGCCCGGCACATAGTGGCTGCCAATGGGCACGCCGTAGCCGTCGCCTGCACCTTCGATGACGGCCTTGCGGTCGATGGCGGCGGCAATGGCGCGGCGCACGCGCACGTCGTTCAGGGGTTTTCGGTTGTTGTTGATGGCCAGGATGGTCTTGGCGCGCGAGCCGCTCACCACCACCTGAAAGCGCGGGTCGGCCTTGAACTGGGCCACGCTGCGCGGCGTGACGCGGGCGAACAGGTCCACATCGCCCGCCAGCAGCGCCGCCACCTGGGCGGCGGGGTCGGAGATAAAGCGGAATGTGGCCCGGCGCATTCGGATGCTGCCGGGTGCCCGAAAACCTGGCCACGCGTTCAGCGTGATGGACGCACCCCGGTTCCAGGCGCCCAGCACGTAGGGGCCGGTGCCCACGGGCCGGGTTGCGTTGGTGGCGGCGCTTTGGGGCTCGACGATGATGGCCGTGGCCTGGCCCAGCACGAACAGGAAATCGGGGTCGATGTCCTTGTGGATCAGCACCACGGTGTGGTCGTCCACCACCTGGGTGGTGAGGTTGGCAAAGGTGCGCTTGTCCTTGTTGGTGCTCTTGTCGCTGCCCGCACGGTCGAATGAGAACTTGACCGCGCTGGCCGTCAGCGGCACGCCGTTGCTGAACTTCACCCCCCGGCGCAGGCGCAGGGTGTAGGTTCGCAGATCGGGCGACACCTCCCAGCTTTCGGCCAGCAGCGGCGACACGCTGCCGTCGGCGTTGATCTTGGTGAGCGTCTCGAAGATGTTGTAGTGCACGATCTCGGCAATGGCCGAAGCGGCGCCGGCCGTGGGGTCCAGCCCTGGTGGCTCCAGCGTCATGGCCAGCACCACGGTGTCCTTGCTGGCTTTGGCCAGGGCGCCCCAGGGCGCGACCAGGGGGGCTGCGGCAATGGCGCCAGTGGCCAGGACGGAGCGGCGGTTCAGCATGTTCGGGTTCTCCAGGCGAAACAGGTCGATGGGGCCCGCTTGCAGGGGCGCCCTTGGTCAGAAAGGATTCTTTTTACACCATGGGGCGCAGGGCTTCGCCGGCCCTTTGTGCCATTGGTGCCCGGCGTGCCCGGGCGCGCCCCGGCTCGATGCGGGGCACGGCGTCGACCAGGGCGCGGGTGTAGGGGTGCCGCGCGTTGTGGAACAGTTCCTCGGGCGTGCCGCGCTCCACGATGCGCCCCTGGTACAGCACCACCACCTCGTCGCACAGGTGGTTCACCACGGCCAGGTCGTGGCTGATGAGCAGGTAGGTGATGCCGAACTGCTGCTGCAAATCCAGCATCAGGTTGAGCACCTGGGCCTGCACCGAGACATCGAGCGCACTCACGGGCTCGTCGGCCACGATCAGGCGGGGACGGGTGATGAGCGCGCGTGCAATCGCGATGCGCTGGCGCTGGCCACCCGAGAACTCGTGCGGGTACTTGGCCAGGTCGGTGCTGCGCAGGCCCACCTGCGCCAGCACCTGCGCGGCCTGCTCGCGTTGCTCGGCACGGCTGGTGCGGCCCTGGGCCTGCAGCGGCTCGGTGACGATGCGCTCCACCTTCTGGCGCGGGTCCAGCGAGCCATAGGGGTCCTGGAACACCATCTGGAAATCGCGCCGCGCATGCCGCAGCTCGGCGGCGGGCAGGCGGTGCAGGTCGCGGCCGAGCAGGTGCACCGAGCCAGCGGTGGGGGTGTCGAGCGCCATCACCAGCCGGGCCAGCGTGGACTTGCCCGAGCCCGATTCGCCCACGATGCCCAGGCTGCGGCCCGACTCCACGCGCAAGTCCACGCCCTGCAGGGCCTGCACCTGCTGCGGCGTTTGACACAGGTGCGTGCGCGGCAGCGGGTAGTGGCGCACCAGTTGCGTGACCTGCAGCAGGGGGGGCTGCGAAGTGGCGGGAATTTTTGAGTCAGATGGCTCTGTGGCGCTTATGGAGTGTGCGCCAGAAGCTATCGATTCAGCAGTGTTTGCGGAATTCATGCGCTGGCCTCTTGCGCGGCGGCCACCGCATCCAGCCGGATGCAGCGTGCCAGGTGCCCCGCACCCCCAGCCACCAGCGGCACGGGCGGCGGTGCGGTGCTGTGGCAGGCGGCCACGGTGAAACCGCAGCGCCCGGCAAAGGGGCAGCCGGCGGGCAGGTGGGCCAGCTCGGGCACGGTGCCCGCGATGGTGGACAGGCGCGGGCGTTCGCCGGCGCGGCGCGGCACCAGCTGCGGGCGCGCCGCCAGCAGGCCGCGCGTGTAGGGGTGGGCCATGGCCGAAAAAACCGCCTCCGTGGGGCCGCTCTCCACCACGCTGCCGCCATACATCACCAGCATGCGGTCGGTGTTCTGCGCAATCACGCCCAGGTCGTGCGAGATCAGGATCAGCGCCATGCCGCGTTCGGCCACCAGGTCGCCGATAAGCTGAAGGATCTGCTGCTGCACGGTCACGTCGAGCGCCGTGGTGGGCTCGTCGGCAATCAGCAGATCGGGCCCGCAGGCCAGCGCCATGGCAATGGTGATGCGCTGGCGCTGCCCGCCCGAGAACTGGTGCGGGTAGTCATCCAGGCGCCGCGCAGCGTCGGCAATGCCCACGCGCTCCAGCAGGGCCAGGGCCTCGCGGCGTGCCGCAGTGCGGCCCATGCCGCGGTGCAGCCGCAGCGGCTCGGCCACCTGGTCGCCAATGCGGTGCACGGGGTTCAGCGCCGTCATGGGCTCCTGGAAGACCATACCGATGCGGTTGCCGCGCAGGCGGCACAGCGCGGCGTCGTCCAGCCCCACCAGTTCCTGCCCATCCAGAAGAAGGCTGCCGCTGGCCTGCGCGGCATCGGGCAGCAGGCCCATGAGCGCGAGGGCGGTGAGCGACTTGCCGCAGCCCGATTCGCCCACCAGGCCCAGGGTTTCACCGCGATGGAGCGTGAAATCGATGCCGCGCACCGCATCGGCGGCGCCCCGGTGGGTGTGCAGGCGGATGCGCAGCTGGGCGACCTGCAGCAAGGGCATGGGTGCGGTATGTGGGCGGTCGGTCGGCATCAGCGTTGGCGGGTCAGGCGGGGGTCGAGCAGGTCGCGCAGGCCGTCGCCCAGCAGGTTCAGGCCCAGCACGGCCAGGGCAATGGCCACTCCGGGCCACACGGCCAGCAGCGGCGCCTGGAACATCAGGGTCTGGGCGTCGCTGAGCATGCGGCCCCAGGACGGCTGCGGCGGCTGCGTGCCCAGGCCCAGGTACGAGAGCGCCGCCTCGGCCAGGATGGCGATGGCGAACTGCACCGTGGCCTGCACGATCAGCACCGAGGCGATGTTGGGCAGCACATGTTCGAGCGTGATGCGCACACTGCCCTTGCCGCAGGCCCGCGCCGCCAGGATGAAATCGCGCGACCCCACGGCGTTGGCCGAAGCCCGCGTCACCCGCGCAAAGGTGGGAATGTTGAAGATGCCGATGGCGATGATCGAGTTGATGATGCCCGCGCCAAACACCGCTGTCATCATGATGGCCGACAGGATGGCCGGGAATGCGAAGGTGAAGTCGGCCAGGCGCATGATGGCTTCTTCCACCCAGCCACGCCGCGCGGCGGCAAGCAGCCCCAGTGCCACGCCCAGGCCCATGCCAATGCCCACCGCGATCACGCCCACCAGGAGCGAGTTGCGCGCGCCCACCAGCAGCAGCGCGGCCACGTCGCGGCCAAAGGCATCGGTGCCCAGCCAGTGCTGGCCGCTGGGCGGCTGCAGCCTGGCTGGCAGGTCCATGTCGTAGGGCGACCAGGGCGTCCAGACCAGCGACAGGGCCGCCGCGGCCAGCAGCAGCAACACCAGCACCGCACCGGCAACAAAGCTGCGGTGGCGCAGGGCGCGGTGCAGCCAGCCCGCAGGCAGGGCCGGGGCGGGCGGGGTGCTGGTGGCGGCGGGCTGGTTCATAGGTCGCTGGCCTTTACCCGGGGATCAATCACTGCATACAGCAGGTCCACCACAAAGTTCACCACCACCACCATGGCCGCCAGCAGCATCACGCAGTTGCGCACTACGATCAGATCGCGGTTGGCGATCGACTGGAAGATCAGCCGGCCCAGGCCCGGCAGATAAAACACGTTCTCCACCACGATGGTGCCGGCCAGCAGGTTGGCGAACTGCAGGCCCATCACGGTGATGACCGGGATCATGGCATTGCGCAGCACATGGCCCCACAGCGCCGCCCGCCGCGAAAGTCCCTTGGCGCGCGCGGTGCGCACGAAATCCTCGCGCAGCACATCCAGCACGGCCGAGCGCGTGATGCGCGCCAATATGGCCGCCTGCACCACTGCCAGGGCGATGGCAGGCAGCAGCAGCGCCTTCAGGGCCGCCAGCGGGCTGCCGCCGCTGTCTTCGGTCCAACCCGGAAACCCGCCGGCGGCAAACCACTGCAGCTTCACCGAGAACAGCAGAATCAGCAGGATGGCGAACCAGAAGTTGGGGATGGCAATGCCCAGCTGGGCCAGGCCCATCGTGCCCACATCGCCCCAGCGGTTGTGGCGCGCGGCGGCGTAAAGGCCGGCCGCGAGCGCCAGCACCGTGCTGAGTGCCATGGCCATCAGCGCCAGCGGTACCGTCAGCGCCAGGCGCTCCAGCACCAGTTCCAGCACCGGGCTGCCATAGGTGTAGCTGTCGCCCATCTCGCCCACCAGCAGGCCACCCATCCATTGCCCATAGCGCTGCGCAGCGGGCTGGTCCAGCCCCAGCTGGGTGGCGAGGGAGGCCACCGCGTCGGGCGAGGCATCGGGCCCCATGAGCACCTGGGCGGCATTGCCCGGCAGGATGTCCAGCACCAGGAAAACGACCACCGATGCACCGAGCAGCGTGGCCAGAAGGGTCAGGAATCGCTTGAGAAGAAAGAAACCCATGGGTTGGTGCGGGTGGTGCTTGTCCGTGTGCTTCAGCCGGTGGGCGAAAGCGGCTTGCGCAGCATACCGGCAAAGCACCCATGATCGCAGTGGTGTGTTGTGCCGCAGGTCAAGGCGGTGCAGGGCAGGGGCGCGGGATAATCCAAGGCATGACCGTCTTCTTGAACTCTCCGTATCCGCATCCGGCCTGCCCGCTTTCCGCAGGGAGGCCCGCATGGCGCTGAGGATCACCGACGAGTGCATCAACTGCGATGTGTGTGAGCCCGAGTGCCCGAATCAGGCCATCTCTGTGGGCGAGGAAATCTACGAGATCGACCCCGACAAGTGCACGGAATGCGTGGGCCATTTCGACGAGCCCCAGTGCGTGCAGCTGTGCCCGGTGGCGTGCATCCCGGTGGACCCGCAACATGTGGAGAGCCGGGAAACACTGTGGCAGAAGTTCCAAAGGCTGCAGGCGGCCACCAAGGTTTGAGTGTTTAGGGCCTCTGGTACTTTTCCATTCAGTGCCGGATGCTATGAAAGTTGCAGTACCCGAGGGCGCAGCCGCTGCGGAATGTCACTGGCCTTCGGGGCGCGGCGGCTTGGGACGCGGGGGCTTGGTGGTGTGGACCAGCAGCGTGGCTTTTTCCATGTCGCCCGCCAGCATGGCGGCATGGGCCTTGAGCGAATGCTGGATGCTGTCCTCGATCAGGGTGCGCTGGTCGGGCGAGGGTTTTTTCAGGACCCAGTTGGCCACTTCGGCCTTGACGCCCGGATGGCCGATGCCGATGCGCAGGCGCCAGTAATCGGGTGAACCGAGTTGGGCATGGATGTCCCGCAGTCCGTTGTGCCCGGCATGGCTGCCGCCGCGCTTGAGCTTTACCTGGCCGGGCGCAATGTCCAGTTCATCGTGCGCCACCAGGATTTCCTCGGGCTGGATCTTGAAGAACCGCGCGAGCGAGGCCACCGATTTCCCTGACAGGTTCATGAAGGTCTGGGGCTGCAGCAGCCAGACACTCTGGCCATGCACGCTGGTGCGGGCCACCAGGCCGTGGTAGCTGCGCTCGGGCACCAGCGTGGCCTTGAGTTCGTGGGCCAGCGCATCTATCCACCAGAACCCCGCATTGTGGCGGGTGGCCTCGTAGTCGGGCCCCGGGTTGCCCAGGCCTACAAACAGTTTGATCATGTGCGCCATTATCGGTAGCTGCCAATGAAAACGGCCCACACAGGTGGGCCGTTGGATGCGGCGCTGCCGAGGCAGGCCGCAGAGACCGGTGCGCCGGTCTTACTTCTTGCCCTTGCCCTTGCCCTTGGCATCGGCGGCAGGTGCTGCATCGGCAGCAGGTGCAGCCACTTCCACCACGGGGTTGGCCACGGAGACCAGCACGGGGTTGTTGTTCTGGCCGCCACGGATCACGGCGCTCACACCCTTGGGCAGCTTGATGTCCTTGAGGTGCAGGGAGACACCCTTCTTCAGCGTGCTCAGGTCAATGGCGATGAACTCTGGCAGGTCCGAAGGCATGCAGGTCACGTCGAGTTCGTTCACGATGGGGTTCACCAGGCACTTGTCCACCTTGACCGCGTCGGATTCTTCGGCGCCGCTGTAGTGCAGTGGCACCTTCATGTGCAGCTTGGTCTTTTCGTCCACGCGCTGGAAGTCGATGTGCAGCACCAGTTGCTTGTAGGGGTGGTATTGCACGTCGCGCAGCAGCACCTTGGAGGTGGTGCCGGCCAGTTCCATGTCCAGCACGCTGGCGTGGAAGGCTTCCTTCTTGAGGGCGTGCCACAGTGCGTTGTGGTCGATCTCGATGAGTTGGGGTTCGGCGGAACCGCCGTACACGATGCCAGGCGTCTTGCCCGAATTGCGCAGACGGCGGCTCGCACCCGTACCCTGCTTGGCGCGCTCAAAAGCGACGAAGTTCATAGTTAGCTCCTGAAAAGGGACGACCGCGACCAGTCATTCCCTGTTGAAAAAAGGCTTGTTGCGCCCGGATGGCGGCAAGCCCACAACAATGCCCCCGAACAGGCAAGCCTCCCGAAGGAGGCCTGCAAGCATCTGAACCGGCGACAACCACCATGCCTCGCGAGAGGCGGGGCTGACGCTCAGAAAAGATTCTCTTGGTCCGAGAACAAACTCATCACCGACTCACCCTTGGCGATGCGCTGGATCGTCTCGGCGATCAGCGGAGCCACGGAGAGCTGGCGGATTTTGGTGCATCCCTTGGCGTTATCGTTCAAGGGAATGGTATTGGTCACCACCACTTCGTCGAGGGCAGAGCCCTGGGCGATGCGTTCAATGGCGGGACCCGAGAAAATGGGGTGGGTGCAGTAGGCATACACCTTCTTGGCACCACGCTCCTTGAGCACCTCGGCGGCCTTCACCAGGGTGCCGGCGGTGTCGATCATGTCATCCATGATCACGCAGTTGCGGCCTTCGATCTCGCCGATCACATGCATCACTTCGGATACGTTGGCCTTGGGGCGACGCTTGTCGATGATGGCGAGGTCGCAGCCGAGCTGCTTGGCAAGGGCCCGGGCGCGCACCACTCCGCCCACATCGGGCGAGACGACGATCAGGTCTTCGTAGTTTTTCTGGCGCAGATCGCCCAGCAGCACGGGGGACGCGTAGATGTTGTCGACGGGAATGTCGAAGAAGCCCTGGATCTGGTCGGCATGCAGGTCCATGGTCAGCACACGGGCTACGCCCACGGCTTGCAGCATGTTGGCGACCACCTTGGCTGAGATCGGAACCCGGCTGGAGCGGGGGCGGCGATCCTGGCGGGCGTAGCCGAAGTAGGGGATCACGGCGCTGATGCGCTCTGCGGAGGCGCGCTTGAGCGCATCCACCATGATCAGCAGCTCCATGAGGTTTTCGTTGGTGGGCGCACAGGTGGACTGCACCACGAAAACGTCGCGGGCCCGCACGTTCTGTTTGATTTCGACGGTGACTTCGCCGTCGGAGAAGCGACCCACATCAGCGGCGCCCAGCGTGGTGCCAAGGTGTTGGGCAATTTCAGCTGCCATGCCAGGATTGGCATTGCCGGTGAAAACCATGAAGTCGGGTTGGTTGGCTTGCATAGCGTCCCAGCAGTCTGAAAAAAGAGCCCGTACGCGAAAAGAAATTTGGCAGGGGAGAAAGGATTCGAACCTTTGCATGCCGGAATCAAAATCCGGTGCCTTAACCAGCTTGGCGACTCCCCTACACAGGTCCACTGCAAAGCAGTCAACCTTCATTCTTGCCTGATGCCCATCCTGCCAGAGGATGAACCATCAGATTTTCACATACCCTGACCTGCCAGCCACTGGGGGCGTTTTGCAGGTCAACAGCATGCGATATTTGCGCAAACACTGCACTGCCTGAACCGGTCATTCGCCCTTGCAAACCGCGTGATTCGAGCCACTGAATGGCTTGGGTCACTTCGGGGCACAAGGCCTGGGCGACTGGTTGCAAGTCATTACAACCGAAATTGTAGTGTGCTGCAGCAAAGCCTAAGATTGTAGCACTATCTGAATCGCGTTTCAGGTCGGGAGCGGAAAAAATTGATTTCGTTTCCAGACCCGCCTCGGGTTTTACTACGACAAAGCGCGCTTGCGGTAGTTGATATGCCTTCTCGAGCGGCGTGATTATCTCACCAATTCCCTCTACCCAGGCGTTGCGGCCGCGCAAAAAAAATGGCACGTCGGCGCCCAGTTTCAATCCGATCGCTTCCAGTGCGGTGAGGGGCAGGTGGAGTTTCCAGAGGCGGTTGAGTGCCAGCAGCGTGGAGGCTGCGTCTGACGAGCCGCCTCCCATGCCCGCCTGCGCGGGGACTCTTTTCTGCACCCCGATGTGGATGCCCAGGGGGCAGGCGGTGGCCGTTTGCAGGGCCTGTGCTGCGCGGACGGTCAGGTCGATGTCGGGAAGCGGAGGGCCAAGGTCCTCGCGGGTGATGCGGCCATCGTTGCGCAACTCGAAATGCAGGGTATCGCACCAGTCGATCATCATGAAGACGGACTGCATCAGGTGATAGCCGTCAGTTCGTCGGCCCGTGATATGCAGGAAGAGGTTGAGCTTGGCCGGAGCCGGCACGTCGTACAGGGCGAGCATGAAGTGGTATCAGCGGGTCAGGATGATTCGCAATGTGGCCTGTGGCGTCGGCGTGTGGCGTTGCGCCACCAACCGCCCGGCGGAGATGGCCGACAGATCGACCTGCCAGCCAACGGCATCCACATGGGTGCCTTCGAGCCAGCTGAACAGTGCCGCGACCGGAATATCCGTGCCCAGCACATCCCGCAGCAGGGCATCCAATGATTCGGACTCCCGGGTGTTTTGGCCCGTGGTGATCTCTGCGTGGCTGGCATTCCACTGGATCCGTGCGAGGGTGTTGCCAAGAGGGTTGAACAAGACGAATTGGCCTTGCTGCGCCGATCCGGAGAGCTCAAAAGATGCAGAAAAAGACTGCGACGCCGTTTCTTCCACTTGCAATGCTAGGCGTCCTGTCCACGGGGCGCGATAGGGGCTTTCTGGTGTGGCCGGCGGATGGGCGCAGCCGGCCAGCAGCAGAACAAAAACCGCGAGCCAGGAGGCAAACCAGTGGGGCAGCCTTTGGGTGGCGCCTTGCGGCTGCAGGCCCTGTGGCGTGGCATTCAGCATCAGGGCATGGCTCCCAGCCGTTTCAGGGTGTCTTTGAGCGTTTCGTTGTCCGGGTTCAGGCGCAAGCCCTCGCGCCAGACACTGGCGGCCTGTGCACGGTTTCCGGTGCTCCAGAGGACTTCACCAAGGTGCGCTGCAATTTCAGCATCGGGTCGGGCCTTGAAGGCGATCGATAGCAGGCGCAAGGCCTCGGCGCTGTTGCCGAGGCGAAATTCGACCCAGCCCAGGCTGTCTGTGATGAAGGGATCGCCCGGAGCGTATTCCAGTGCCTTGGAGATCAGGCCTTTGGCCTCTTCCAGGCGCAAGCCCCGTTCTGCGAAGGAGTATCCCAAGGCGTTGTAGGCGTGGTGGTAATCGGGCTTGCGCTCAATCAGCTGTCGCAGCAACTGCTCCATCATGGCCGGATCGCCTGATTTTTCGGCCAGCATGGCCTGGTCGTAGACCAGTTCGTTGTCTTGCGGGTCCTGGGCTACCAGTTCCGCCTGGACGGCCAAAGCCTCCTTGTACAAGCGCATTTCCTGCAGCAGCTGCACCTCTGCCTGCAGTTTCATGCGGGCATGGCTGGGGGTATTGCCCGGCAGTGCGCGCAGCAGGGCGCGTGCCTGAGGAAGCTTGCCCTGTTGTGCAAGCAGGGATGCGCGGCGGCGTTGTGCGCTGAGCATTTCTTCCGAATTTTCGATGCGGCCGAGCCAGGACTCGGCCGCGGCGTAGTCTTTGTTCTTCTCGGCAATTTGTGCAGAGAGAAGGTAGGCCTGGGTCAGCCCACGCCGCTGCAGATCCGGGTCTGAAGTGGCGGCATTTGTCAGCTCCATGTAGCGCTGCAGTGATTTTTCCGCATTGCGTAGTCGGTTGTCCTGAAATTGCAGCGTGGCAAGGGCAAGCCATGCTTCCCGCAGATCCGGCTTGTCGCGCGTCACTGTCTCCAGTTGCTGGCGCGCGGCTGGGTAGCGTTGCTGGCCCAGCAGGACGCGGGCATATGCCGTGCGCAGGTCCGGGTCGGGGTGTTTGGCAAGGTGGGTTGTGACCAGCAACTCTGCTTCTGGCACGCCCTCTTCCATCAGTTCCAGGGCCAGCGGCATGGCAACCGCGTTGGCTCCGTCGAGCTTCAGTGCCTGGCGAGCCGCATCCAGAGCGCCCGCCTTGTTGCCGGCCGCCAGGCGCATACGGCCCAGTGCGGTCCACGCTGCAGGACCCGTGGCGGGGTGCAGAAGTTCATCGGTGAGCGCCCGCTCCACCACATTGGCCGCCAGTGACTTGTCGCTGGCGCGGCCATACATCTGGGGCAGGGCGGACAGGGCCTCGGCTTTGGAGGCAGCGGGCATTTGCGCCAACTCCTGTCGCAGCAGTTCCGGGGTCTCGCCGATGCGATTGAGTGCAATGAGAATCTGCAATGTGTAGCGGTTGGCTTCTCGCGATTGGGGTTGCGCCTCTTTCCATGCCCGTGCCGCTGCCAAGGCGTAGTCGCCAGACCGGGCTTGCAAGGCAATATCGGCGGCACGCCGATACAAGGTGCTGTCTCCGCTGCGCCGCGCCGCTTCCAGCATCAGCGAGTAACCTGCTCCGGGATCTCCGGACTGGGTGGTCAGCTCGCCCAGAAAAATTTCATAGAAAAGCTCGGCATCGAGCTGTGCGCTGGGGATGGGCGGGGGGGGGGCTTCAGCGCTGCTGGGTCGCCCCCCGGACTGGGTCCATCCTGTGGTGGCTGTGGCCAGCACAGCGGCAGTGAGGAGGACTGTTCGAAAGCGATGAGATAGCACCATCGGGTCATAATAATCCATGCTCTGCAACCTGTTTTCAAGGCGACGGCATGCCTGAGTTGCCTGAAGTGGAAGTCACCCGCCGCAGTTTTGCGCAGGCCATTGCCGGGGCTCGGATCGAGTCGGTTCGGGTGGGCAAGCCATTGCGGTGGCCGCTGGGGTGTGCGCCGCAATCGCTGGTGGGGCACAAGGTGGTGTCGATACGCCGACGGGGCAAATATTTGCTGGTGGATCTGGATTCCGGTCTTTTGCTGCTGCATCTGGGCATGTCCGGAAGCCTGCGCTTCAGCCCTGATCTGCCCCCGCCGGGCGTGCACGATCATTTCGACGTGATGACCTCCCAGGGGACGCTGCGCTTGCATGATCCCAGGCGTTTTGGTGCCGTGGTGTATGCAGTAGACGAGCAGGCTGCAGTTGCACAGAAATTGCTTGGCGGGCTGGGGATGGAGCCGCTGTCTGACGTCTTTACCTACCCGGCCTTCGAGGCGGGGCTCAAGGCGAGTCGTGCGCCCATCAAGCAGGTGTTGCTGGCGGGACGTCTGGTCGTGGGGGTGGGCAATATCTATGCGTCCGAGGTGTTGTATCTGGCGGGCATTCGTCCCACCGTGGCCGCGCAGCGCATAGGTCCGCAGAGGGCGCGCAGGCTTTTTGACGCCATCCGGGCGGTGCTGGCGCGTGCGGTGGAGCTTGGTGGCAGTACGCTGAAGGACTTTTCCAGTGCCGACGGGATGGCCGGGCATTTCCAGCACGAAGCGAATGTGTATGGGCGGGATGGTGCTCCCTGCCACCATTGTGGCAGCGCCATCCAGCTGCTTCGCCAGGGACAGCGCAGCAGCTATTTTTGTCCGCGATGCCAACGCGCTTAACGGGGCGGTGTTGACAGTCAGCACACAGATCGCATCCACGGCACCGTCAATGCTATATTTTGTGCCTATCTACGCATAGACCGTGCATTGCACTCCGGGAGCAAAGTGGGACCATCATTCAACGAGCAGTTCGAGGAGCACGGCCTCTGGCGGCGTGAGTTTGCGCACCAGATTCGCCGTCTGTCCGAGTGGATGTCTGATCACGAGCTCATGGATGCTGCGGTTCAGGAGCGGCTGAATCGCCTGGAAGCACAGGTGCGCAGCGATAAGGTGACGGTGGCTTTTGTCGCGGAGTTCTCGCGTGGCAAATCAGAGCTGATCAACGCCATCTTCTTTGCCGGCTATGGCCGTCGCATCATGCCTGCCAGCGCCGGCCGCACGACGATGTGCCCCACGGAACTGGGCTACGACGCTTTGGTGGCACCTTGCCTTCGGCTGCTGCCAATCGATACCCGGTTGCAGCTGCAGGGCCTGGCCGAATGGCGGTTAAAACCCGATCGCTGGCTGGAAATTCCGCTGGATGTCAACAATGCCGACCAGATCGCCAAAGCGCTGGAGAAGGTCGCAGAGGTTCGAAAAGTTACGCTGGATGACGCACGGGCGCTTGGGTTCTGGCACGATGAGCTGGCAGATGACAACCCGGTGCCTGATGCAGATGGCTTGGTGGAAGTGCCGATGTGGCGCCATGCCATCATCAATATCCCCCATCCCTTGCTGAAGCAAGGGTTGGTGATTCTGGACACCCCGGGATTGAATGCGGTGGGCGCCGAGCCCGAGTTGACCGTCAATCTCATTCCGCAGGCCCATGCGGTGGTATTCATCTTGAGTGCCGACACGGGAGTTACCCGTTCGGACCTGGCGATCTGGCGAGAGCACCTGGCGACGTCTGCGGAAAGCCTGGAAGCACGGCTGGTGGTTCTCAACAAGATTGACACCTTGTGGGACACCCTCAATTCACCGCACGAAATCATTGCGCAGATGAACCGGCAATGCGCGATCTCTGCGGAAATGCTGGGCGTGCCGCTGGCGCAGGTGGTGCCTGTTTCTGCGCAAAAGGGGTTGCTGGCAAAGATCACGTGTGACGATCTTCTTCTCGAATCCAGCGGCCTGCCTTCGTTGGAAGGGGCGCTTGCCAGGGGGATCATGGGCCGTCGCCAAGCCATCCTGCGTGCTGCCGTGGCAACGGGTGTGGCGGGTTTGCGTGCTGAAACTGCGCGTGTCATCAACATTCGTCGCAGGGATCTGGATGACCAGATGGCCGAACTGCGAAGTCTCAGGGGCAAAAATGCCTCGGTGATCGCGTCGATGCGCCACCGTGTTGAGCAGGAACAGCGCGAGTTTGATATGAGCGCTGCCAAGATTCAGGCGGTTCGTGCGGTGCATCTCAAGCTGTTGCGGGACGTTTTTCATCAGTTGGGGGCGAAGTCCCTCAAGCTGGAGCTGACCGAGTTGGCGCAAATGCTGCAGCCAAAAGGGCTGAAGCTCGGTGTGCGAAAGATCTACGTCCAGACCTTTGAAAAACTCAGGGGAACCATGGATAAGGCGCAGGCATCCAGCATTGAAATACAGGCGATGCTAGGGGGCACGTTTCGCCAGTTGAATGCGGAATTCGGGTTTTCTTTGCAGGTGCCCCCCCCTCCGAAACTCGAGCACTTTGTCCAGGAACTCTCGCAGATTGAGCAGAGCCATCTGCAATACCTTGGGGTTGGCAATGTCCTGAAGCTGGCGCAGCCTGAATTCGCCGAGCGCCTGGTTCGTGCCTTGGCCATGCGTTTGCGCACGGTGTACGAGTCGGCGGCCAATGATCTGGAGTTGTGGAGCAAGTCTGCTACGGCTCAACTGGACGCCCAGTTGCGTGAGCGCCGTCGGAGTTTTACCAGGCGCATAGAGGCGGTTGACCGGATTCAGCATGCCGCGACCGGCTTGGTGGAGCGAATTTCAGAGATCGAGGCGGGTGAAGAGGAACTCATTCAGCTGGAACGACGCTTGACCGAATTGACAGCCCAGTTGATAGCGTTGCCCGTCCTGGCAGACGCCGCAGAACGCCCCGGGCTTATGCCTGCATGATTCTTTCGGAAACAGATGTCGCCACGCGGGTGGTTCGTTGGCAGGCACTCCATGGACGCAACCACCTGCCTTGGCAGCAGACACGCGATCCCTATCGGGTCTGGCTGTCTGAGATCATGCTGCAACAAACCCAGGTCAGTACGGTGCTGGGCTATTACGCGCGGTTTTTGGAGCGGTTCCCCGATGTGAGCGCATTGGCCAACGCCTCGCTGGATGAGGTCATGGCTCTGTGGAGTGGCCTCGGGTACTACAGCCGGGCACGCAATCTCCACCGCTGTGCGCAGACCGTTGTCAGCGAGCACGGCGGGGTTTTTCCCCGCAGTGCGCAGGTGCTGGCTACGCTGCCCGGAATTGGGCGCTCAACGGCCGGCGCGATTGCGGCTTTCTGTTTTGCAGAGCGCACGCCCATCCTGGACGCCAACGTGCGAAGGGTGCTGACACGCGTGCTGGGTTTTGATGAGGATCTCGCCGTGGCCCGGAATGAGCGGACATTGTGGGCACATGCGCAGGCCTTGTTGCCATCGGCGGACATTGATGCGGCGATGCCGCGCTATACCCAGGGTTTGATGGATTTGGGGGCAAGCTTGTGCATGCCTCGCAATCCCGCTTGTCCGCAATGCCCTTTGCAGACTTTGTGCGTCGCACATCGCGCTGGGGAGCCCGAACGGTATCCCGTGAGAACGCGCAAGCTCAAGCGCCGCTCAGAATCGTGGTGGCTCATGGTCCTGGAGGATCCTGCGGGAAAATTCTGGCTGTCCCGTCGCCCTTCGGCAGGCATATGGGCTGGCCTGTATTGCGTGCCAATCTTTCCCCTTCGGTCGGATGTGTCGGCATTTTGCGATGCAGCAGGGCTTCCCTCTGCGAAAACCATGGAGGAGGCCCCCCCCTTCCTTCATGTGCTGACCCATCGTGATCTGTACTTGCATCCTGTGATCGTGCGGCAATATCGCAAGACAACACCAGACGATGGCGGAGGCTGGTTTACTGCGCAACAGATCGCTGTCATGGGTCTTCCTGCCCCCGTTCGCAAGCTACTGGCCGGGCTGTAATTTCGGCGGGACGTCGCTGTGGCACCCGTTTTCAGCGACCATCCAATTCGCGATGGCGCCGCAGAACGGTCCATCGGTCGCTGAATGCCTGGGCCAATTGCTCCACGAGATAGACGGATCTGTGCTGACCGCCCGTGCATCCGACGGCTACCGTCACATAGCTTCGGTGGTTTCGGTCCAGCATGTCCAGCCAATAGGAGAGAAATTCCTCGATGTGTTGGCCCATCAGCCCCACATCCACCTGTTGGCGTAGAAAGTCCGCGACGGGGGCATCCAGTCCTGTCAGGTCGCGCAGCGCGGGCTCGTAATGGGGATTGGGCAGCATCCGGACGTCGAACACATAGTCGGCATCCACGGGAATTCCTCGCTTGAATGCGAACGACTGGAAAACCAGTGTGAGCTGCCCCGGCGCCGATGGCATCAGGTCTTTGACATAGCTCTGGAGCTGGGATGCCCTGATCGTGCTGGTGTCTATGACATGTGCCTGCTCCCGCAGATCAGCCAGCAATTCGCGCTCCAGTTCAATCACCTGCGTGAGTGCTCGACGGCCATCTGGAACATCATCGTGCGACAAAGGGTGGCGACGACGTGTTTCGGAAAAACGGCGAACCAGTGTTTCTGTGGTGGCATCCAGGAAGATGGACTGAACAATCACCCCCTGTTTGCGCAGACTGTCCAGTTCCCGGGGTACTTGCGGTAGCGACGTGGCGCTGCGCACATCCATGGCGATTGCCACGCGGTTTCCGTGGTGCTTGTGTTCCAGTGCCACAAAGGCGGGGAGCAATTCAGGGGGCAGGTTGTCAACGCAGTAATAGCCGGAATCTTCCATCGCATGCAATGCCACGGATTTTCCCGAGCCAGACATGCCGGTGATCAGCACAATTTCCAGCGACATGGTCATCACACCTTTGGGGGGGTAGCGGCAAGGCCCAGCATTTCGCTGGCATGCGCCAGGGTGGTTCCAGTGGGGTGTTCACCGCCGAGCATGCGGGCCACTTCTGCAATCCGCTGCTCGCCCGAAAGCGGCGCGACAGTGCTGGTGGTTCCGGCCGCATCGCGACGTTTGGACACCATGAGGTGGTGGTCTGCATAGGCTGCCACCTGCGGCAAGTGGGTGACTGCCAGCACCTGCCGGTCGCGCCCCAGTTGCCGCATCAGTCTGCCCACGGTTTCTGCCACGGCCCCTCCGACGCCGGAATCCACTTCGTCAAAAACCAGGGTGGGCGCCGTGCCCAGTTCGCTGGTGGTCACGGAGATGGCCAGGGAAAGCCGTGACAGCTCTCCGCCAGATGCGACCTTGTCGATGGGGCGCGGCGTCATGCCAGGGTGGCCTGCCACGAGAAAGGCAACGTCGTCCAATCCATGCAGTGCGGGCTCAGAGGCCTTTGTCACCGAAACCTCAAACACGCCTCCCGTCATGCCCAGGCCCTGCATCGCCTGTGTGATGGCTGCGGACAGCTGGGGGGCAGCCTTTGCTCTACCGCGCGAGATGGTGCGTGCGATGGTGTGGTAGGCCTTGGCGGTGCTCGCCTGGGTTGATTCGAGGCTGGCGAGGTCGGTTGCAGCGTCCAGGCGCAGCAACTCCGCTTTCCAGGTGTGCAGCAAGGCGGGCAACTCCGAAGGTTGGCGCTTGTAGCGCCTCGCCAGAGTCATCCATTGCGATATGCGCGCGTCGAGATCTGCAAGACGGTCTGGGTCCAGGTCGGTACGCCTCAGATAGGCTTGCAGCGAACGGATGACATCGCTGGTTTGCGCCAGGCTGGACGAAAGGATATTTGCCAGGTCGCCAAATGCGGGTTCGAGCTGCTCGTGGTTTTGCAGTCGTGAGACCGCGCGCGTCAGCCTGGAATGTGCGCCCGATTCCTCCTCGTCAAGGGTTGCCAGTGCATCCTGAGCGGCTTCCAGCAGCGTGTGGGCGTGCGAGAGACGCTGGTGCTGAATTTCCAGATCCACCCACTCATCGTCTCCGGGGGCCAGTTTGCTGATTTCAGCAATTTGCCATTGCAGCCGCTCGCGCTCTTGCTGAAGAGAGGATTGGGCCGCACGTGCTTCCTCCAGGATCTTCTGGGCGACACGCCATTGGGTCCAGCTTGCGGCCAATTCCTGCAGCGAAATACCCGCATAAGCGTCCAGCAAGCCGCGCACGGAATCCGGGCGGGTCAGACTCTGCCATGCGTGCTGGCCATGAATGTCCAATAGTTGATCCCCGAGATAGCGCAGTTGTGTTGCGGTCGCCGGCGTGCCATTGATCCACGCTCGGCTTTTCCCTTGGGTGTCTACGGTTCTGCGCAGTAGCAAGATATCGTTGGCCTCTATCCCCGCTTCTTCGAGCCATGGCTGCAAGTGGTGGGGGGAATCGAATTCCGCGCACACATCGGCATGGCGGGCACCTTCACGCACGTACCCTGCATCCGCGCGAGCGCCCAGTGCCAGTTGCAGCGCATCCACCAGAATCGATTTGCCGGCCCCGGTTTCCCCGGTCAACACGGTGAAGCCTGTCTGTAGATCCAGAGCAAGTTCTCGAACAATCACGAAGTCCCGCAGGGTGATTCGCCTGAGCGCCATGATCAGGAGCCCCCTTCGTTCCAGCGTAACTTCTTGCGCAGTGTCGCGAAATAGTTCCAGCCGAGCGGGTGCAAAAAACGGACGCTGTGCTCGGAGCGCTGGACAAGAATCCGGTCACCATGCAGCAGTGACGCCAGCGACTGCATGTCGAAATTGGCGCTGACATCCCTGCCACTCACTATCTCGACGGCCACTTCGGTGGCATCCGATAGAACGATAGGGCGGTTTGAAAGGGTATGGGGTGCAATCGGAACCAGTACCCACCCTGGGATGGATGGATGGAGCATGGGGCCGCCCGCGGAAAGTGCGTAGGCTGTTGATCCGGTGGGTGAAGCAATGATGAGCCCGTCAGCCCTCTGGTTGGCCACGAATTGCCCGCCCACTTCCACGCGAAGCTCCACCATGCCGGATGTGGCTCCGCGGTTCACCACGACATCGTTCATGGCAAGGGCTTCGAAAACCGTGGCCTGCCCACGAACCACGCGTGCGCGCATCAGGGGGCGCAAATCCTCTTCGTACTCTCCGCACAGCATGGGCGTGAGCGCCGCCTGAAAGCTGCCGAAGGGGATGTCGGTGATGAAGCCCAGGCGCCCCTGATTGATTCCGATCAGCGGGGTGCCATAGCGCGCGAGCTGTCGACCGATGCCGAGCATGGTGCCATCTCCGCCAACGACGAGCCCCAGTTCGCATTGGGCACCAATGGTGTCCACGTCCATGGCGGGATAGGCGGTCAGTTTGGTATTGATGGCGGTTTCTTTTTCAAGCACCACCTGACATCCCTGGCGAACCAGAAACTGAGCTATCTCTTCGAGGGCGTGGCGCGAGCTATCGGCCATGGCGCCTGCAGCAGTTGCCTGATACTTGCCGATAAGCGCAACATGGCGGAAATTGGACGTCATCGCGAAATTACATCATTAAAATCATTCCATGCTCGATGACCGTGCCAAGTTGTTGCTGAAAGCGCTGGTCGAGCGCTACATCGCCGATGGGCAGCCTGTGGGTTCTCGCACCCTGTCGCGCGCTTCCGGGCTGGAGCTGTCCCCGGCAACGATACGCAATGTCATGGCGGATCTGGAGGAACTGGGGTTGATCGCAAGCCCCCACACATCCGCTGGAAGGATCCCCACGGCGCGCGGCTACCGCCTGTTTGTGGACACCATGCTGACGGTGCAACGGGATCCACTGACGCCGCCACAGCTGGCGCCAGAGCAGCCGCAAAAAGTGATTGCCAATGCGGCGCACCTTTTGTCGAACCTCTCCCAGTTTGTGGGCGTAGTGATGGCGCCGCGGCGCACCTCCGTGTTCCGCCATATCGAATTTCTTCGACTGTCGGAGCGCCGGTTGCTGGTGATCATTGTGTCACCGGAGGGCGATGTGCAAAACCGTGTCATCTTCACCGATGTGGACTATTCGCAGTCGCAGTTGATCGAGGCCGCCAACTTCCTGAATGCCCACTATGCCGGTTTGGCCATGGAGCAAGTCCGTGAAAAGCTCAAATCGGAGGTGGACATGCTGCGAGGGGAGATCGCTTCATTGATGCAGGCTGCGGTCAACATCAGTTCGGAAGCCCTTTCCGAAGCCCAGGATGAAGTCGTCATCTCTGGCGAAAGAAACCTGCTGGCAGTGAGCGATTTCTCGAGCGACATGGGCAACCTTCGCAGGGCCTTCGATTTGTTCGAGCAGAAAACCCAGATACTTCGCCTTCTGGACATCTCCAGCCAGGCAGAGGGTGTCCGTATCTACATCGGCGGAGAGAGCCAGGTTGTGCCGTTCGAAGAGCTTTCGATTGTTAGCGCACCTTACGAAGTGGATGGCAGGGTGGTGGGTACGCTGGGGGTGATTGGCCCCACCCGCATGCCCTATGACCGGATGATTCAGATCGTGGACATCACTTCCAAGCTGGTGTCCAACGCGCTCAGTTACCGCAAATAAACACCCTACAATACTTGCAGTGCCCCGTCTGGTTCAGCGTTGGCGCGCGAGGGGGCGTTAGCTCAGTTGGTTAGAGCAGAGGACTCATAATCCCTGTGAGTGAGCGTGGCCCTGTAGTGTTCTTTGTTACGTTTCAACGACTTACGCGCAAGGCATAGAGGTGCGTGGGTCGAAATAATCCCTGAGCCGGTGCATTTCCGGGCCGACTCAGGAAATGCTCAGGTGATGGGCGCTTCAGCGAAGCGCTTAGAAGCTGTAGCATTAGAAGTTTCGGGCCTCTAGCTCATGCCTGGTTAGAGCAGCGGACTCATAAAATTTGTGCCATACGTTTGGAAACTGCGTATGGGATGGTGTCAAATTCGGCGAAACCTAAGCGCAGCAATGCGTATGGCAACGCCGAGCCAAGCTTCAGTGCGAAAGTGCTGTTGAAGGTGTAGAGACTAGACGGCACCCACCTAAGGCGAAAGCTATGGTGAAGGCATAGTCCAGGGAGTGGCGAAAGTCACACAAACCGGAATCCGTTGGTGCCGAGTTCGACTCTCGGGGGGCCCACCAAAACGAAAAGCCAACCTCTTTCGGGGTTGGCTTTTTCGTTTGTGTCGCCACTGTCGCCGTGTCGCCACACCATCATCTATAGTCAGATTTCTATCATGAATAGCTCACCGCATTTTCCCTGCAGTGAGCTCTTACGAGATCAAGCCAAGGTTCGTACCAGTACCAAGTTTTTGCAACTTGGACGCCCAGTCCTTTCGATGAGTTCTTGGCATCTTGTGACTGCCACAGTGAGGTGTGCGCATGCATATTGAACTTGGTGAAGCCCTCTGACTGGATGATTGAAACAACTTCACCAGGGAGATATTTCTTTTTCTCAGTCTCTTTGATTACTGTGTATTGGGCATTTACACCTTTTGCAAGCTCTGAGTCAGCCTTGACAAACTCAATAACTTGGTCCGCTTGACCCTTCCTGTTGGCAGTCTTGGGAATGAATAAAACACGATACGCATACCGTGGATGGTTGTACTCCTCTTCGGAAAGTGAAGAGTCGAAGGCTGTAACGTATCCCAAGATGTTAGCTGGAAGGTCCTTTTGGCCCCCGATGGCCAGGTCAAATTCCCCCACCCTTGGCCACCCCAAATTCCCCCAGGCAGGACGGTCGGATTATGACGACTCGGGTGTGACGGCG
>NZ_AUEX01000024.1:0-53996 GCF_000426205.1 Acidovorax sp. JHL-9 | reverse complement strand
TCGTGTGGGCCTTGCTGGCGCACGATCGCAGCTATGAGCCAGGCTACGTGCGAGAGCAGGCCTGAGCCACAAAAACCGCGGCCAGAAACAAGAGCAGGAGAAAACCACCGATTGCTCAAGCAATCATGCAGTGATGGCAAGACAGGTCAGACCGTGGTGGATGCAATCCGATAAGAGCATGGCACTTCGAGTGCGCTGAACCGATAGGACATTCACCAGCGACTCCCATCAGGGACCGTGGCTGGCGCCACAGAAAGTCCGGATATACGGGTGCAATCTTTACTGTCTTGACTTCAGTGAGTGAGGGCTTGGCTTATTCGGGGCGTCCATATAAGGCTCTTATAGGATATCCGTGAGCGCCCACTGCATCATCAGCCGGAACCATCGGGATTTGCGCCCATTCAGTGGAAAACTAGGACGCCTGCAGCACCCTGAGCTCTTGCCAACCCTGCCACTGCCCCTGCGGCGCCAGGGCCACGGGCTGGTCGATCCGGGCCGCTTCCACGCACAGCATGGAGCGGTAGCCATCGGGCGGCATGTCTGCCAGCCGGGTGCAGAGTTCAGCCCCCGGGTTCCAGACCACGGTGTCGGACAGGCTGGCGCTCTGGGTGATCTGAAGCCATTGGGCACCGTCGAGCAGTTGCATGGGCCCGGCGGGCGCCTGAAAGACGCAGTCGTATTCACCCGCCAGGCGCACCGCACCCTGCTGCACACCGCGTGCATCCGCCACGGCGTCCCAGCGCGCACAGCCGTCGAGCCCGCTCAGGTGGACGCGCCCGACATCCTCCACGCGCAGATAGGTGTGCAGCGCGGTGGTGAAATTCCAGGCATCAGCGTCCATGTCGCCCGTGTTGCGCACCGCCAGTTGCACCCGCAGGCTGCCTGCGCCCAGCGCCACCGTCAGCTGCGCTGCAAAGCGCTCGGGCCACCAGTCGCGCGTGGCCTTGCTGTCGGCAAGTTCCAGGCACACGACCGACTGCGCATCGCCATCACCGCCCGGCAACATGCGGCGCCAGGCCAGATTGCGCGCAAAGCCATGCTTGGGCAAGGGGCCGCGCTGGTTGAACTGGGGAAAGCACAACGGGATGCCGCCACGGATGGCCGACTGGCCATCGAAAATCGCCTGGGGACTCAGGTACAGGCGCTCGCGCCCGCCGGCCACCCATGAAAGCACCTGGGCGCCATGCAAGGCCACCAGCGCGCTATCGCCCTGGGGCGCCTGCAGGCGGATGCAAGGCTGCCCCTGAAAAATCTCCGTGCCACCCCACGCAGCCACCGCCGCGCTGTCAAGCGGCATGGCCCAGCGCGTCGGCGCGCGCCTGGGCCGCGGCAAAGTCGAGGTCGCCACTGTAGATGGCGCGGCCGCAGATCACGCCTTCGACGCCTTCGCGCTCCACGGCGCACAGCTGCTCGATGTCGGCCATGTTCGACAGGCCGCCCGAGGCGATCACGGGGATGGACAGCGCCTGCGCAAGCTTCACGGTGGCGTCGATGTTGATGCCCGAGAGCATGCCGTCACGGCCGATGTCGGTGTAGATGATGGATTCGACGCCCCAGTCCTCGAACTTCCGGGCCAGGTCCACCACCTCGTGGCCGGTGAGCTTGCTCCAGCCGTCGGTGGCCACCTTGCCGTCCTTGGCATCCAGCCCCACGATGATGTGGCCGCCAAAGGCGCTGCAAGCGTCCTTGAGAAAGCCGGGGTTCTTCACGGCCGCCGTGCCGATGATCACGTAGCGCAGGCCGCCGTCGATGTATTTCTCGATGGTGTCCAGGTCGCGGATACCGCCACCCAGCTGCACCGGAATTTCTTCGCCCACCTCCTTGAGGATGGACTTGATCGCGCCGTGGTTCTTGGGCACACCGGCGAAGGCACCGTTCAGGTCCACCAGATGCAGGCGGCGCGCGCCGGCATCCACCCATTTGCGGGCCATGGCGGCAGGGTCTTCACCAAAGGTGGTGGATTGGTCCATATCGCCTTGCTTAAGGCGAACGCAGTGGCCGTCTTTCAGGTCGATGGCGGGAATGAGCAGCATGGTGGTGAAGTTCGGGAGGGAAAGGGCGAGCACGGCTCGGCCCGAACGGGTGGAAGTTAAGAAATCAGGGATTCCAGTGCAGAAAATTGCGGTACAGCGCCAAGCCGTGCTCCGCACTCTTTTCCGGATGGAACTGCGTGGCGAAAATATTGTCGCGCGCAATGGCGGCCGCAAACCAGCCGCCATAGTCCGTTTGCCCTGCGCAATGGGCAGGATTCTGCGGCACCGCGTAGAAACTGTGCACGAAGTAAAAGTAGCTGTTGTCCGGCACGCCCGCCCACACCGGGTGCACGCCGCCCCCGTGGTGGGCGTGGGGCATCTGCCGCACCTGGTTCCAGCCCATCTGGGGCACCTTGTAGCGGCTGCCGTCGGGCTGGGTGCGGCCTGCCAGGTCGAACTTGAGCACGTCACCACGGATCAGGCCCAGGCCCGGCGTGTCGCCTTCGGCGCTGTGGTCCAGCAGCATCTGCATGCCCACGCAGACGCCAAACATCGGCTTGGCGGCAGCGGCTTCCAGCACCGACTCCTGCAGGCCGGATTCGCGCAGTTCGCGCATGCAGTCGGGCATGGCGCCCTGCCCTGGCAGCACGATGCGCTGGGCGGCGCGCACGTCCTCGGGGCGGGAGGTGACCACGACCGTCCAGCCCGTATCGTGGGCCGCAGCCTGCACGGCCTGCGACACCGAGCGCAGGTTGCCCATGCCGTAATCGACCACCGCAACGGTTTTTACGTCCATATTCATAGCTGCTAGCACTTATCCATCAAGCGCCAGCGCCTGATTTGATCAAATATCTCACAACGAACCCTTGGTGGACGGGATAACGCCCGCCGAGCGCGGATCGCGCTCCAGCGCCGCGCGCAGCGTGCGCCCGAACGCCTTGAAAATGGTCTCGCACTGGTGGTGCGCGTTGACGCCCTTGAGGTTGTCGATGTGCAGCGTGACGCCTGCGTGGTTCACGAAGCCCTGGAAGAACTCGTACACCAGCTGCGTGTCGAGCTGGCCGATGCTGCCGGCGGTGAAATGCACATCGATGTGCAGGCCCGGCCGGCCCGAGCAATCGATCACCACGCGCGAGAGCGCCTCGTCCAGCGGCACATAGGCGTGGCCGTAGCGGCGGATGCCCTTTTTATCGCCCACGGCGCGCGCAAACGCCTGGCCCAGGGTGATGCCCACATCTTCCACCGTATGGTGGCCGTCGATGTGCAGGTCGCCCTCGCAGTCGATGTCGAGGTCGATCAGGCCGTGGCGGGCGATCTGGTCGAGCATGTGGTCGAAAAAGCCGATGCCCGTGTGCAGCTTGGCCTGGCCGGTGCCGTCGAGGTTCACGCGCACCGAGATGCGGGTTTCGGCGGTGTTGCGGCTGACCTCGGCAATGCGGTCGGCCAGGGGATCGGGAGACATGGAGGTGACGAGAGCGGAGGAAGTCATAAGGAAGCCTGCAGGGCGGCCAGCATCTGGGTGTTGTCTTCGGCGGTGCCCACCGTGAGACGCAGGCAATTGGCCAGCAATGGGTGCATTGTAGAAACGTTCTTGACGAGGACCTTGCGGGTTTTCATGCCCTCGCAGGCTTTGGCCGAATCCGCCACCCGCACCAGCACCATGTTGGCCTGGCTGTCCCACACCTTCTCGACGCCCGGCATGGCGCGCAGCGCGGCCAGCAGCTCGGTGCGCTGGGCGCGCAGTTCCGCCGCCTGCGCCGCAAACACCTCGGCATGCTCCAGCGCGAACAGCGCCGCCTCGCAGTTGAGCACGCTCACGTTGTAGGGCGGGCGCACCTTGTCGATCTCAGCCACCAGCGCCGCCAGGCCGATGAGGTAACCCAGGCGCACGCCCGCCAGGCCAAACTTGCTGAGCGTGCGCATGAGCAGCACGTGCGCATTGCGCGCGGGCTCGGCCCGCATGCGGTCGATCCAGGTGCGGCTGGCAAAGGGCTGGTAGGCCTCGTCCATGACCACGATGCCGCCCTGGGCACCCGCGGCGTCGATGATGCGCTGCACCGCACCCTCGTCCCACAGCGTGGCCGTGGGGTTGTTGGGGTAGGCGATGTAGGTGATGGCGGGCTGATGCTGGGCAATGGCGGCCAGCATGGCGGGTTCATCCAGCTCGAAATCGGGCGTGAGCGGCACGCCGACAAAATCCAGGCCCTGCAGTTGCGCCGACAGCGGGTACATCACGAAACCCGGCATGGGCGCGAGCATGGTGGCGCGCTGGCCCGTGCCGGGTTGCGCGCAGGCCAGCGCCAGCAGGGTGATGAGCTCGTCCGAGCCATTGCCCAGCACGATGCCGTAGCCCTCGGGCATACCCGCGTACTGGGCGAGGGCCGCCTTCAGGTCGGTAATGCGGTCGCCGGGGTAGCGGTTGAGCGCCAATGCGCCCAGGCGCTGGCCCAGCGCGGCCTGCAGGTGCGCGGGCAGGCGAAACGGGTTCTCCATCGCGTCCATCTTGAGCATGCCGGAGGAAGGCTGCACGGCGTAGGCGTGCATGGCGCGCACATCGGGGCGGATGCGGTCCAGGGTCTGGAGCGGGGAAGATGCAGCGGCGTGGGTCATTCGGCGGTTTCCAGTACGTTGGGGGCCACAAGAAAGGGGTGGAGCACGCGCCAGGCGTTCAGCGGCGCAGCGTGCACACAGGCGTCGGTCGGCAAGGCGGCTATTTGGACGATGGTCTGAGGCGCATTTCCGCCGCCCGCGCGTGGGCCTGCAGGCCCTCGCCATGGGCCAGCACGCTGGCGATCTGGCCCAGCGTCTGCGCACCGGTTTCGCTCACCTCGATGAGGCTGCTGCGTTTTTGAAAATCGTACACGCCCAGGGGCGAGCTGAAGCGCGCCGTGCCGCTGGTGGGCAGCACATGGTTGGGGCCGGCGCAGTAGTCGCCCAGGCTCTCGGAGGTGTACGCGCCCAGGAAGATGGCGCCCGCGTGGCGCAGCAGCGGCTCCCAGCGGTGCGGGTCGCGGCTGCTCAACTCCAGGTGCTCGGGCGCAATGCGGTTGCTGATGGCGCAGGCTTCTTCCATGCTGTGCGTGTGGATCAGCGCGCCCCGGCCCGTGAGGCTTTTGGCAATGATCTCGGCGCGCGGCATGGTGGGCAGGAGGCGGTCGATGGCGGCCTGCACGGCATCGATATAGGCCGCATCCGGACACAGCAGGATGGATTGCGCCAGCTCGTCGTGCTCGGCCTGGGAAAAGAGATCCATGGCCACCCAGTCGGCCGGCGTGCTGCCGTCGGCCAGCACCAGGATTTCGCTGGGGCCGGCAATCATGTCGATGCCCACGGTGCCGAACACGCGCTTCTTGGCGCTGGCCACATAGGCATTGCCGGGGCCGGTGATCTTGTCCACCTTGGGCACGGTGGCCGTGCCGTAGGCCAGCGCTGCCACGGCCTGCGCACCGCCGATGGTGAAGGCGCGCGTGACGCCGGCCACATAGGCGGCGGCCAGCACCAGGGCGTTTTTCTCGCCCCTGGGGGTGGGCACCACCATGATGATCTCCCCCACACCCGCCACATGGGCGGGGATGGCGTTCATGAGCACGCTGCTCGGGTAGGCGGCCTTGCCACCGGGCACGTAGATGCCCACACGGTCGAGCGGGGTGACCTTCTGGCCCAGCAGCGTGCCGTCTTCATCGCGGTAGCTCCAGCTCTCGCCCGAGGCCTTCTTTTGCGCCTCGTGGTACTTGCGCACGCGGGCGGCGGCGGCCTGCAGGGCGTCGCGCTGCACTGCGGGAAGGGTGTCGAACGCGGCTTTCAGTTCGGCCTGCGCCAGCTCCAGTGCCGCCATGCCCGGCGCCGAGAGGCCATCGAAGCGGGCGGTGTACTCCAGCACCGCCGCATCGCCGCGCTGCCGCACATCGGCCAGGATGTCGGCCACGCGCTGCTCGATGGCCGCATCGGTGTCGGCAGACCAGTGCAGACGGGCTGAAAAATCAGCCTCAAAAGTGGCTGCAGCGGTGGACAGACGGATGGGAGCAGCTACCAAAGTCATAGTTTGATGCGGTGGAGGTTTCAGTTCTTTGGCGCAGGAATGGCCGAGGCAAACGCATCGATGATGCGGCGCAGCGGCGCCTGCTTGAGCTTGAGCGCCGCCTGGTTGACCACCAGGTGCGAGCTGATGTCCATGATGCGCTCGACCTCGACAAGGTGGTTGGCCTTGAGCGTGTTGCCAGTCGAGACCAGATCGACGATGGCGTCGGACAGGCCGATGAGGGGCGCCAGTTCCATGCTGCCGTAGAGCTTGACCATGTCCACATGCACGCCCTTGCTCGCAAAGAAATCGCGGGCAATGCTGGTGTACTTGGTGGCCACCTTCAGGCGCGAGCCCTTTTGGACGGCCTGGGCGTAGTCGAAATCATCGCGCACGGCCACGCTCACGCGGCACTTGGCAATGCGCAGGTCGAGCGGCTGGTACAGGCCCTGGCCGCCGTGCTCGATGAGGGTGTCCTTGCCCGTCACACCCAGGTCGGCGCCGCCATATTCGACATAGGTGGGTACATCGGTGGCGCGCACCAGCACCACGCGCACATCGGGCTGGTTCGTGGGCAGGATGAGCTTGCGCGATTTTTCGGGGTCTTCCAGCACCTCGATGCCGGCGGCGGCCAACAGGGGCAGGGTTTCGTCGAAGATGCGGCCCTTGGAAAGCGCCAGGGTAATCATGCTCATGCCTTCATTCTTTCAATGTCAGCGCCAATGCCGCGCAGCTTGGCTTCCATGCAGTCGTAGCCCCGGTCGAGGTGGTAGATGCGGTCCACCACGGTTTCGCCGTCGGCCACCAGGCCCGCGATGACCAGGCTGGCCGATGCCCGCAGGTCGGTGGCCATCACGGTGGCACCCGACAGGCGTTGCACCCCTTCGATCACCGCCACCTTGCCATCGACCTGGATCCTGGCCCCCAGGCGCACTAGCTCGTTGACATGCATGAAGCGGTTTTCAAAAATCGTTTCGGTCACCGTGGCCGTGCCCTGCGCAATGCAGTTGAGCGCCATGAACTGGGCCTGCATGTCGGTGGGGAAACCCGGGTATTCGGTGGTGCGAAAACCCTGGGCCTTGAGCGTGGCGCTACCCGCACTTTGCACGCGGATGCCGTCCTCCACCGCTTGCACGGTGGCACCGGCTTCGCGCAGCTTTTCGATGACGGCATCCAGGTGGTCTGCGCGGCCATGGCGCAGCACCACATCACCGCCGGTCGCCGCCACGGCGCACAAAAAGGTGCCAGCCTCGATGCGATCGGCCACCACGCGGTGGGTGCAGCCGTGCAGCTGGTCCACCCCCTGGATGCGGATGCGGCTGGTGCCGTGGCCTTCGATCTTGGCACCCATGGCGATCAGCATCTCGGCCAGATCGGAGATCTCGGGCTCCTGCGCAGCATTCTCCAGCACCGTCTCGCCCTCGGCCAGCGCGGCGGCCATGAGGAAGTTTTCGGTGCCCGTCACCGTGACCATGTCGGTGGTGATGCGCGCGCCCTTCAGGCGCGTCCAGCCCGCGGGCAGCTTGGCGATCATGTAGCCGTGCTCGACCACGATCTCGGCGCCCATGGCGGCCAGGCCCTTGATGTGCTGGTCCACCGGGCGCGAACCGATGGCGCAGCCGCCAGGCAGCGACACCGTGGCTTCGCCAAAGCGGGCCAGCAGCGGGCCCAGGGCCAGCACCGAGGCGCGCATGGTCTTGACCAACTCGTAAGGGGCTTCGGGCGTGTTGAGGCCACCGGCATCAATGCGCACGGTGCCATCCTGTGAGCGCTCGGCCGCCACGCCCATGTTGCGGATGAGCTTGAGCATGGTGCTCACATCCTGCAGCTGGGGCACGTTGAGCAGGGTCACGGGCTCTGCCGTGAGCAGCGCGGCGCACAACTCCGGCAAGGCGGCGTTCTTGGCGCCAGACACCAGCACCTCGCCATTCAGAGGGCGACCACCGCGAATCAGGAGTTTGTCCATCTCGAAAAACCAGATATGTAATAAGTCAATGGCCTCTAGCGCCTATCCATCAGGCGCCAAAAGCTATCAATAAATAAGGAAACAGGGCAACGGCGTCACTGTCCCTGCGCCGCCCATTCTGCGGGGGTGAAGGTTTTCATCGACAGCGCATGCACCTCGTCGGTGGCCAATTTGGCGCCCAGCGTGGCGTACACGCGCTGGTGGCGCTGGATGGCGCGCTTGCCCTCGAATTCGGCCGAGACGATGGTGGCATACCAGTGGCGGCCATCGCCTTCGAGCGTGATGTGATCGCAGGCCAGGCCCGCGGCGATGATGTCTTTGAGCTGGTCTGCAGTCATGGTCGGTTCTCTGTCAATTTCTAATCTTGTAGCCGGTACGCAGCAGGTGCACGGCCAAGGCACTCACGGCCAGCCAGGCCATGCCCACGATGCCAAGGCTGAGCCAGGGCGAGGTATCGCTCTGGCCGAAGAAGCCATAGCGGAAGCCGTCGATCATGTAGAAGAACGGATTGAGATGGCTCGCGGTCTGCCAGAACGGTGGCAGCGACTGGATGGAATAGAACACGCCCGACAGGAAGGTCATGGGCACGACCACGAAGTTCTGGAACGCGGCCAGCTGGTCGAACTTGTCGGCCCACAGGCCTGCAATCAGCCCCAGCGTGGCCAGCAGCGCAGCGCCCAGGAAGGCAAAGACGAAGATCCACAGCGGCGCCGCAAACTCCGGCCGCGCAAACGCCAGGGTGACGATGAACACCCCCAACCCCACCACCAGCCCGCGCACCACCGACGAGCCCACATAGGCCAGAAACCAGGCCCAGTGCGACAGCGGCGTGAGCAGCACAAACACCAGGCTGCCCATGATCTTGCTCTGGATCAGACTCGACGAACTGTTGGCAAAGGCGTTCTGCAGCACGCTCATCATCACCAGGCCGGGCACCAGGAAGGCGGTGTAGCTGATGCGGTCATACACCTTCACATGGCCTTCGAGCACATGGCCAAAGATCAGCAGGTACAGCACGGCCGTGAGCACGGGCGCAGCCACGGTCTGGAAGCTGACCTTCCAGAAGCGCAGCACTTCTTTGTAGAACAGGGTTTGCCAGCCGGTCACAGTGCCACCTCCGACAGCGGAATGTTCGAGGCCGACGTTCCCGACATGACCTGCAGGAACACGTCTTCCAGGTCCGGCCTGCGGATTTCCATGTCCTGCACCTCCACACCGGCCACGCGCAGGGCGGCCAGGTGGTTTTCGATGTCCGCCGCATCGTGTGCGGGCAGTTGCACGATGCGGCCCGTGACCCGCGCCAGGAGGGCCAGGGACGGCGGCAACAAGGCGTCGGTCTTGAACTGCAGCACACTGCCCGAGGCCGTTTTGAGCAACTCGCTGGTGCGGTTGAGCGCCACCACCCGCCCCGCCTTGAGCATGGCGATGCGGCCGCACAGGGCCTCGGCCTCTTCGAGGTAGTGGGTGGTCAGCAGCACGGTGTGGCCCTCCTTGTTCAGGCGGGCGACGAAATGCCACAGGGTCTGGCGCAGCTCCACGTCCACGCCGGCCGTGGGCTCGTCGAGCACGATGATGGGCGGCTTGTGCACCAGCGCCTGCGCCACCAGCACGCGCCGCTTCATGCCACCCGAGAGCTGGCGCATGTTGGCATTGGCCTTGTCGGCCAGGCCCAGGTTGGCCAGCAGTTCGTCGATCCAGGCGTCGTTGTTCTTCACGCCGAAGTAACCCGACTGGAATCGCAGCGCCTCGCGCACATTGAAGAACGGATCAAACACCAGTTCCTGGGGCACCACGCCCAGCTTGCGCCGGGCCTCGGCAAAGTCGGACTGCACGTCGCTGCCCTGCACCAGCACCCGGCCCTGGGTCGCGCGCGCCAGGCCCGCCAAGATGCTGATGAGGGTGGTTTTTCCGGCACCGTTGGGGCCGAGGAGTCCGAAGAACTCGCCTTCCTCGATGTCCAGGCTGACCTGGTTCAGTGCCTGGAAGGGCCCCTTGGGGGTGACAAAGGTCTTGGAGATGGCTTGGAAGGAGACTGCGGGCATGGAACCTTTGATTTTAAGGCCTTGGCCCACAAGCTGCCGCCTTCAGGCCAACAGCACCCGCCGCCCGAGGGCATTGCCGACCTGGCGGGCCGGCGCCCAGCTCAGCCGGCCACCTGCAGCAATTCATCCACGCCGTACAGCCCAGCCATGCCGACCAGGGCTGCAGGCAGGCCCCTGACCACAAAAGCCTTGCGGTCTGCCAGCGCTTCGCGCCGGCACTCCAGCAGCACCGCCAGCGCGGAGCTGTCAAACACAGCCAGCGCGCTGGCATCCACCACCACCTCGGATCCCTTGAGGGCCTGGAGCCCCTGTACCAGCATGCGCAGGCAGCCGCTGGCCTGGCGGTGGGTGAGCTCGGAGGGAAGCACCAGCATGCGCGGGGTCTCGCTGTCAGCCCTTGGCGGCATTGTTCTTGTTGCGTGCCACCAGCGCCTCAATGAGGCCATCCACCCCGCGCGCATTGATCTCGGTGGCGAACTGGCCGCGGTAGGTTTCCACCAGCCACACGCCCAGCACGTTGAGGTTGTAGATTTTCCAGCCGGCGCCGACACCCGGGGTTTTTTCCAGCCGGTAATCGAGCTGGATCGGATCACCACGGCCCGTGATCTCGGTGCGCACCAGCACATCCTTGTCATCGGCCGCAGCACGCAGGGGCTTGATGGCAATGGTCTGGTCGCTCACCTGGGCCAGAGCGCCCGCATAGGTGCGCACCAGCAGCACCTTGAACTCTTCCTGCAGGCGCTTTTGCTGCTCGGGGCTGGCCTGGCGCCAGCCCGGGCCCACGGCAGCCGCCGTCATGCGCCGGAAATTCACGTTGGGCATGATCACCTTGTCCACCAGGGCGATCACCTTGTTGATGTCGCCAGCCTGGATGGCCTTGTCGCCGCGAACGCTGCCCATCACTTCGAGGGACAGGCGCTTGATCAACGCATCAGGCGCCTCTTCGGCAGCGAAAGCCGCCCAGGGCATCCCCATGGAGCTGGCCACCGCCAGTGTTGCAGCCATGCGGCCCAGGTTGCGTCGATTCATCATGTAGGTCTTCTCTCCATCGGGCGACGGTGTCGCCGGTCAATTCATTGTGATGGCACGCGGTGTACGCCATGCATCGTTGTGTTGCGCGGACGCAAGCAGTTGCAACCGCTCGCAACAACGCCCGCGCTCACTGGTCGGGTTCTGGCGGCAGTACACCACCGCTGTCGTCGTTCCCATCGGCTTCCTGAGCACCCGAGCGCAGAGCACGCCTCTGCAGAAACACGTCCCGCGTGAAACTGTATTTGTCGAGCGCAGCACCTTCCAGCACGGCCCCGGCCCCCAGCAGGCTGGCCCGGGTATCCACCGCCCGCAAGGCATACAGTGCATTGCGCGCAGCCACCGAATCCCACTGGCCGAGCAGATTGCCCTGCATGTCCACGGGCAATGCCGCGGTGTCGCGCACCGTGGAGGGTCCCAGCAGCGGCAGCACCAGATAAGGCCCCGTGGGTACGCCCCAGCGCCCCAGCGTGAGGCCGAAGTCCTGCCGGTTGCGGTCCACGCCCATCTCCGTGGCGATATCGAGCAGCCCGCCCAGACCAAACACCGTGTTGACGTTGAAGCGCACCAGGCTGGACATCGCATCTTCGGGGCGCAACTGCAGGACGCTGTTCACAAACGACCAGACATCCCCCAGGTTGCCGAAAAAGTTGTTCACCCCCGTGCGCACGGGGGAGGGAACGACATCCTTGTAGGCCGTGGCCACGGGTTTCAGGACCGCCTCGTCCACGCTGTCGTTGAACCGGGTCATGCTGCGGTTGTAGGGCTCCAGTGGATCCTGGGGATGGGCGCCCGGCCCGCTGGCACAGCCGGCCAGCAGCACAGCCCCCAGCACCAGGGCACACCCGCGCCGTGCCGCGCGGGCAAGCCGCGGCGGTTCATCTTGGCGAGCGAAGCCCGCAGTCGTCCACATCATCATTTTTTGCTACCTGCGTCCGACGGCTTGCCGCCCTCTTCCGCCTTGCTGTAAAGAAACTGTCCAATCAGGTTTTCCAGAACCACGGCCGACTGGGTGGCGGTGAGGTTGTCACCCGCCACCAGGTTGTGTTCGTCGGCACCTGCCTCGATACCGATGTATTGCTCACCCAGCAGGCCGCTGGTCAGGATCTTCAGGGAACTGTCCTTGGGGAAAGCATACTGCTTGTCGAGTTCCAGCGTCACACGTGCCTGGAAGGTCTTGTCGTCAAACGTGATCGACTCCACACGCCCGACCACCACGCCGGCACTGCGCACCGCCGCCTTGGGCTTGAGGCCGCCAATGTTGTCGAAACGCGCGGTCACGCGGTAGCCGGTCTGAAAGTTCAGGTGCAGCAGATTGGCCGACTGCAGCGCCAGAAACACCAGCGCGGCCGCCCCCAGCATCACAAACAGGCCTACCCAGAGATCGTTTTTGGATTGTTGCATCGTGCTTTCCTTGTCACGCCGGCTGCGCCCGCGTCAGATACTGAACATCATGGCCGTGAGGAGGAAGTCCAGCGCCAGCACCGCCAGCGAGGCCATCACCACGGTGCGCGTGGTGGCGCGCGAAACCCCTTCCGGGGTCGGCTTGGCCGTGTAGCCCTGCAGCAGCGCCACGAAGGTCACGGTAAAACCAAACACCAGGCTCTTGATGACGCTGTTGCCCAGGTCACTGAAAACATCCACGCCGCCCTGCATCTGGCTCCAGAACGCCCCGCCGTCCAGGCCGATCATGGGCACGGCCACGACCCAGCCACCCATCACGCCCACGGCATTGAACACCAGCGACAGCAGGGGCATGGCAATGACACCCGCCCAGAAACGGGGCACCAGGATGCGTCGCACGGGGTCCACGGCCATCATTTCCATGGCGCTCAATTGCTCGCCCGCGCGCATCAGGCCGATCTCGGCCGTGAGCGAGGTGCCAGCGCGCCCGGCAAACAGCAAGGCGGTGATGACCGGCCCCAGCTCGCGCAGCAGGCTCAGCGCCACCAGCTGGCCCAGCGCCTCGGTGGAACCAAAATCCTGCAGCGTGTAATAGCCCTGCAGCGCCATCACAAAGCCCACGAACAGGCCGGACACCGCAATGATGGCCAGCGAATAATTGCCCAGGAAATGCACCTGGTCGCGCACCAGTCCAGGGCGCTGCACGGCCGCCGGGGCCATGCGGACCAGCTGCCAGAACAGGCGCGCCGCCTGCCCCGCATCCGCCAGCTGGCTGCGCACGGCCAGGCCCACATCGGAAGGACGCCACCAGCTCATGCCGACCTCCCTTGCACCGGACCAAAGTCGCTGGCCACCGCGGGCCCCGGGTAATGGAAGGGCACCGGGCCCGTGGGCAGCGCGTTGACAAACTGGTGCACCAGCGGATCGGTGCTGGCGCGCACTTCATCGGGAGTGCCCTGGGCCGCCACCACGCCGGCGCCCAGGATGACCACATGGTCGGCCAGCGCAAAGGTGGCTTCCAGGTCGTGCGACACGAGGATGGTGGTGAGCCCCATGGCGTCATTGAGCTGCCGGATGAGTTGCGCGGCCGTGCCCAGCGATATGGGGTCGAGCCCGGCAAAGGGCTCGTCGTACATGACCAGCTCGGGGTCCAGCGCAATCGCCCGGGCCAGGGCCACGCGCCGCGCCATGCCGCCGGAGATCTGGCTGGGCATCAGGTCGCGCGCGCCGCGCAGGCCCACGGCATGGAGCTTCATGAGCACGATGTCGCGCACCAGCGCATCCGACAGATCGGTGTGCTCACGCAGCGGAAACGCCACGTTGTCAAACACATTCAGATCGGTGAACAGGGCGCCAAACTGGAACAGCATGCCCATGCGCCGCCGCGCCGCATACAGGCCCGCCGCATCCATGCGCCCCACATCCTGCTGATCGAACAGCACTTCGCCCTGCTGCGCCCGGTATTGCCCGCCAATCAGGCGCAGCACCGTGGTCTTGCCGCCCCCCGAAGCGCCCATGAGCGCCGTGACCTTGCCACGCGGAATCTTCAACGACAGGTCGCGCAGGATCACGCGCTCGCCGTACCCGAAGGTGACGTTGCGCAGTTCCGCCAGCGCGCTGGCAGCCGATGAATCGTTGGATGGCATGGTGCAGAACAAAAAACGCCGTCGAGAGCCGAGACCCTGACAGCAGGACCCGCATCATAGGGGAAACCCCTCGGTACTGCCCAGCCGATCGTTAAAACCTGTGGCATGCAAGTAACGCTTGCCTATGCTTGACGGTTATAAAAAATTCGTTGCACGCGCGCCCATCGCGGCCCATCTTGCGGGACCTGGCGCGTGCTGGCGCGGGACAGACCGGGCCAGCAAAAACCACAAAAACGATAGCTACTGTCGCTTACCAGGCAAGGGGAAATTTCCATTCCACACCAAAATCAGAGCATGTGCTGCAAAAACGCCCGCGCCCGCCCATGTCCCGGATCGGCAAAAAACTCCCCCGCCGGCCGCGCTGCCACCAGCTCGCCCTGGTCCATGAAGGCCACCGTGTGGGCCACCTCGCGGGCAAAACCCATCTCGTGGGTGACCACCAGCATGGTCATCTGCTCCTCGGCCAGTTCGCGCATGGTGCGCAGCACCTCACCGGTGAGTTCGGGGTCGAGCGCGGAGGTGGGCTCGTCGAACAGCATGATGTCGGGCTGCATGCACAGGGCGCGCGCAATGGCCACGCGCTGCTTTTGCCCGCCCGACAGGCGCGCAGGGTAGTTGTCGCGCTTCGGGGACAAGCCCACCTTGGCCAGCAGTGCCTCGGCACGGGCGATGGCCGCATCGCGTGCCAGGCCCTGCACCACCATGGGCGCCTCGATGAGATTCTCCAGCACCGTGAGGTGCGGGAACAGGTTGAAGTGCTGGAACACCATGCCGGTCTTGGCGCAGATGCGGCGCAGTTCGGCATCCGGCACATAGGCGCAGCGGCCCTGGGCATCGGTGGTGGCGAGCGCCTCGCCTTCGATGGCGATGTGGCCGCTGTCGATGGTTTCCAGGTGGTTCAGGCAGCGCAAAAAGGTGCTCTTGCCCGAGCCCGAGGGGCCGATGATGGCGACCACCTCGCCGGGCGCTACCCGCAGCGACACGCCGCGCAGCACTTCGTTGTGGCCAAAGCGCTTGCGCACGTCGCGCGCCTCGATCATGGGTGCGGCGTCACTGGTCGTACTTGGCATAGCGTTTCTCCAGGCGCTGGAAACCCCAGGTGAGCAACAGGGTCATGAGCAGGTAAAAGGCCGCGGCCACGATGAAGGGCGTGGTGGTGAAGTCGCGCTGCACGATACCGCGTGCGGCACGCAGCAGGTCGTTCAGGGCCAGCACGTAGATGAGGGACGTGTCCTTGACCAGGGTGATGGTCTCGTTGCTCATGGGCGGCAGGATGCTGCGCACCATCTGCGGCAGCACGATGCGGCGCATGGTCTGGCCGTAGTTCATGCCCAGCACCTTGCCAGCCTCGTACTGGCCCCGGTCCACCGACAGAATGCCGGCGCGGAAAATCTCGGCGAAATAGGCTGCGTAGTTCAGCGCAAAGGCCACCACTGCGGCCGGAAAGTCGGGCAGGCGCACGCCGATCACCGGCACGAAGGGCAGCGCAAAGTAGATGAACAGCATCTGCAGCATGAGCGGCGTGCCACGCATGAGCCAGATGTAGCCATTCACCGCCGCCGACAGCGGCTTGACGTGCGACACCCGCGCCAGCGCCAGCAACAGCCCCAGCGGCACGGCCAGCGCCAGCGTGATGGCGAACAGCTTCAGGGTGACGGTGGCGCCCTGCGCCAGCGGCCCCAGGAGGGAGAGAACGTAGTCCATGCTGTCGCGACAGTTCCGTGTGTGTTTTTATCCTTGGCCGTCGCCACTGGCACGACCCAGGCCAGCGACCGCCGCGCAAGGGCCGCCCGCCGCGCTGGCGGTGTCCCCCTTCCGCATCGCGCAGCGATGCCAGAGAAGGGGGAAGGTGCGAAGCGCCTCAGGGGGTTGTTACACCGTTATTTGATGATGTTCTTGCCGAACCACTGTTCGGCTATTTTCGCTGCAGCACCATCCTGCTTCATGTCGGCCAGGGCCTTGTCCAGCTTGCCGTGCAGTTCGGTGTCGTCCTTGCGCAGGCCCACGCCATATTCCTCGGTGCCGAAGTTGTCATCCAGCACGGCGTAGTCGCCCGGCTTCTTGGCCACGTAGTAGCGGCCCACCACCTCATCGACCACCACGGCTTGCAGGCGGCCGGTGGAGAGGTCCATCAGGGCGGTCACGTTGTCGCCGAAGGTCTTGAATTCCTTGAAGGACTGGAACACAGCGTCTTCCTTCTTGATGGCGTCCACGGCGCTGGAGCCTTCCTGCGCGCCCACCACCTTGCCGGCCAGATCGGCCTTGGACTTGATGGCGGAGTTGGCGGGCACCACGATGATCTGGTGGTTTTCCATGTAGGGCGCGGTGAACGCAATGTTCTGCTTGCGCTCTTCGGTGATGGTCAGGCCGTTCCACAGCGCGTCCACGCGCTTGCCCGACAGCTCGGCCTCCTTGGCGCTCCAGTCGATGGGCTTGAACTCGACTTCCAGGCCCAGGCGCTTGGCGGCCTCCCTGGCCATGTCGATGTCAAAGCCGACCAGTTCGTTTTTCTCGTTGCGAAAACCCATGGGCGGGAAGTTGTCGTCCAGGCCGACGACGATCTTGGTGACAGTGGCCGGCGCCGGTGCGGCAGCGGGCGTGGCGCTCTCCTGCTTGGAGCATCCCGCCAGTACGGCGCCCAAGGTCAGCAAAGCAACAGCAGCAATTTTCTTCATGGTGTAACGATTTTCAAAAAGAACAGACAGGACGGCAACGCCGGACGGGGGCATGCACCACCCACTGGTGGAGTGTCGGATGCCCCGGGAAAACCCTGCATTCTCCCATTGATGCGGATTGCCGGCACCTGGGTCGCCATGCGCCACCCCTGAAATAAGCAGCAAAAGCGCCACCAGTGCCCACTGGGGAAGCGCTTGCAGCTATCAAAAAACAATACAAACACCAACGGCGCCCGCGGGCGCCGTTGGAAAGGTCGGTGCGGTTGCCCGCTCAGCGCGGCAGGTCCGAGTAACCCATCAGAAACTCGTCCACCGCGCGCGCCGCCTGGCGGCCTTCGCGGATGGCCCAGACCACCAGGCTCTGCCCGCGGCGGATGTCACCGGCGGCGAACACCTTGGGCACGTTGGTGGCGTAGCCGCCATCAAACTCGGTGCTGGCGCGGGCATTGCCGCGCGCGTCCTTGTCCACGCCAAAGGCATCGAGCACAGCGGCCACGGGGCTCACGAAGCCCATGGCCAGCAGCACCAGGTCGGCCTGGTAGTGCTTCTCGGTACCCGGGATCTCGACCAGCTTGCCGTCCTTGAACTCGACCTGCACGGTGGTCAGGCTCTTGACCTTGCCCTTTTCGCCCGTGAACTCCTTGGTGGAGATCGCGAACTCGCGCACGCAGCCTTCTTCGTGGCTGGAGCTGGTGCGCAGCTTGAGCGGCCAGTAGGGCCAGGTCAGGGGGCGGTTTTCCACCTCGGGGGGCTGGGGCATCACCTCGAACTGGGTGACGCTGGCCGCGCCGTGGCGGTTGCTGGTGCCCACGCAGTCGCTGCCGGTGTCGCCGCCACCGATCACGATGACATGCTTGCCCGTGGCCACGATCTGGCCCTTGAGCTTGTCGCCCGCGTTGACCTTGTTCTGCTGGGGCAGGAACTCCATGGCGAAGTGGATGCCATCGAGCTCGCGGCCCGGCACGGGCAGGTCGCGCGATTGCTCGGCGCCACCGGTCAGCAGCACGGCGTCGAACTCCTGGTTCAACTGTTCGGGCGTGACGGTTTCCTTGGCCCAGTTGGTGACCTTGGAGTCCTTGCCCAGGCCGTCCTTGGCGGCGCCCACGAACACGCTGGTGCGGATGACCACGCCTTCGGCTTCGAGCTGCTTGACGCGGCGGTCGATGTGCGACTTCTCCATCTTGAAGTCGGGGATGCCGTAGCGCAGCAGGCCGCCCACGCGGTCGTTCTTCTCGAACAGCGTGACGCTGTGGCCTGCGCGGGCCAGCTGCTGGGCGGCGGCCAGGCCTGCAGGGCCGGAGCCTACCACGGCCACCTTCTTGCCCGTCTGGTGCTTGGCGGGGCGCGGCTGCACCCAGCCTTCGGCCCAGGCACGGTCGATGATCGCGTGCTCGATGGACTTGATGCCCACGGCGTCGTCGTTCACGTTGAGCACGCAGGCGGCCTCGCAGGGCGCGGGGCAGATGCGGCCGGTGAACTCGGGGAAGTTGTTGGTGCTGTGCAGCACCTCGATCGCGCTCTTCCAGTCCGCGTGGTACACGAGGTCGTTGAAGTCCGGAATGATGTTGTTCACCGGGCAGCCGTTGTTGCAGAACGGCGTGCCGCAGTCCATGCAGCGCGCGCCCTGCACCTTGGCCTGGCTCTCGTCGAGGCCGATGACGAATTCCTTGTAGTGCTTCAGGCGCTCGGGCACGGGCTTGTAGCCCTCTTCGATGCGCTCGTATTCCATGAAGCCGGTAGTTTTTCCCATGACGATGTCCTTGTCTATGAATGCTGTGCGAAGGGGGATGGCGTCGCCTTACTTGGCGGGAGCCACTTCTTTTTTGGTAGCAGCTACCGATGGTGTAGCGGACTCTTCCAGCACTTTCCGTTCATAAATTTCAGACAAGGCACGCTTGTACTCGGTCGGGAAGACCTTGACGAACTTGCTGCGCGATGCGGCCCAGTTGTCCAGCAGCTCGCGCGCGCGCTTGCTGCCCGTCCAGCGGTTGTGGTCTTCCAGCAGCTTCTTGAGCTGGGCCTCGTCCGTCTGGCCGTTGTGCCAGATGGCGCGGGGAACCGTGGCTTCCTGCTCGGTGGCGGGCAGGATGCGCTCCAGCGTCACCATCGACAGGTTGCAGCGCGTGTCGAACTGGCCATCTTCGTCATAGACGTAGGCCACGCCGCCGCTCATGCCTGCCGCAAAGTTGCGGCCGGTCTTGCCCAGTACCGCCACCGTGCCGCCGGTCATGTACTCGCAGCCATGGTCACCCGTGCCTTCGACGACCGCCGTGGCGCCCGACAGACGCACCGCAAAACGCTCACCGGCCACGCCGCTGAAGAAAGCCTCACCGGTCGTAGCACCGTACATCACGGTGTTGCCCACGATGGTGTTGCGCACCGCCTCGCCCCGGAAGTCGATGCTGGGGCGCACGATGACACGGCCGCCCGACAGGCCCTTGCCGGTGTAGTCGTTGGCATCGCCAATCAGGTACAGCGTGATGCCGCGTGTGAGGAAGGCCCCAAACGACTGGCCGCCCGTGCCTTCGAGCTGGATGCGGATGGTGTCGTCGGGCAGGCCGTCGGGGTGCACGCGGGTGACCGCGCCGGACAGCATCGCGCCCACGGAACGGTTGACGTTGCGCGCCACCTCGATGAACTGCACGCGCTCGCCCTTTTCGATGGCGGGCTGGCTGCGCTCGATGAGCTTGCGGTCCAGCGTGTGCTCGATGTTGTGGTCCTGCACATCCACATGGAAGCGCGGCACATCGGCGGGCACGTTGGGCTGGGCGAACAGGCGGCTGAAGTCCAGGCCGCGTGCCTTCCAGTGTTCCAGGCCCTGGCGCATGTCGAGGAGATCGGTGCGGCCGATCAGGTCGTCGAACTTGCGGATGCCCAGTTGGGCCATGATCTGGCGCACTTCTTCGGCAATGAAGAAGAAGTAGTTGACCACATGCTCGGGCTTGCCCGAGAACTTCTTGCGCAGCTCGGGGTCTTGCGTGGCCACGCCCACGGGGCAGGTGTTGAGGTGGCACTTGCGCATCATGATGCAGCCTTCGACGACCAGCGGTGCCGTGGCGAAGCCGAACTCGTCGGCGCCCAGCAGTGCGCCAATGGCGACGTCGCGGCCGGTCTTCATCTGGCCGTCGGCCTGCACGCGAATGCGACCGCGCAGGCGGTTCAGCACCAGCGTCTGCTGGGTCTCGGCCAGGCCGATTTCCCACGGGCCGCCCGCATGCTTGATGGACGACCAGGGCGACGCGCCCGTGCCGCCGTCATGGCCGGCGATCACCACGTGGTCGCTCTTGCACTTGGCCACGCCGGCCGCGATGGTGCCCACGCCCACTTCGGACACCAGCTTGACGCTGATGCCTGCGTGCGGTGCCACGTTCTTCAGATCGTGGATCAGCTGGGCCAGGTCCTCGATGGAGTAGATGTCGTGGTGCGGCGGGGGCGAGATCAGGCCCACGCCCGGCACGCTGTGGCGCAGCTTGCCGATGTAGTTGGAGACCTTGCCGCCGGGCAGCTGGCCGCCCTCGCCGGGCTTGGCGCCCTGGGCCATCTTGATCTGGATCTGGTCTGCCGACGAGAGGTACTCGGCCGTCACACCGAAGCGGCCCGAGGCCACCTGCTTGATGCGGCTGCGCAGCGAATCGCCGTCCTGCAGGGGCAGATCGACCTCGACGTTCTCGGCGCCGATCACGCTCTTGAGGCTGTCACCCTTCTTGATCGGGATGCCCTTGAGCTCGTTGCGGTAACGCGCTGCGTCTTCACCCCCCTCGCCGGTGTTGCTCTTGCCGCCGATGCGGTTCATGGCCACGGCCAGCGTGGCGTGCGCCTCGGTGGAGATGGAGCCCAGCGACATGGCGCCGGTGGCAAAACGCTTGACGATTTCCTTGGCGGGCTCGACCTCGTCGATCGAAATCGCCTTGGACGGATCGATCTTGAACTCGAACAGGCCGCGCAGCGTCATGTGGCGCTTGCTCTGGTCGTTGATGATCTGGGCGTATTCCTTGTACGTGTTCCAGTTGTTGGCACGGGTGCTGTGCTGCAGCTTGGCAATCGCGTCGGGCGTCCACATGTGGTCTTCGCCCCGGGCACGCCAGGCGTATTCACCACCGGCGTCCAGCATGGTTTCGAGCACCGGGTCGTCACCAAATGCGGCCTTGTGCATGCGGATGGCTTCTTCGGCGATCTCGAACACGCCAATGCCTTCCACGCGGCTGGCAGTGCCGGTGAAGTACTTGCCCACGGTTTCCGTGTTCAGGCCGATGGCCTCGAACAGCTGGGCGCCGCAGTAGCTCATGTAGGTGCTCACGCCCATCTTGGACATGATCTTGGACAGGCCCTTGCCGATCGCCTTGACGTAGTTGTAGATGGCCTTGTCGGCCGACAGGTCGCCGCCCAGGTCCTTGTGCATCTCGGCCAGGGTTTCCATGGCCAGGTAGGGGTGCACGGCCTCGGCGCCGTAGCCCGCCAGCACGGCGAAGTGGTGCACTTCGCGCGCGGTACCCGTTTCGACCACCAGGCCGGCCGTGGTGCGCAGGCCTGCGCCCACCAGATGCTGGTGGATGGCCGACAGCGCCAGCAGCGCGGGGATGGCGACTTGCGTGGCGCTCACGGCGCGGTCGCTGATGATGAGGATGTTGGCGCCGCCCTTGATGGCGTCCACGGCCTGCGCGCACAGCGAGGCCAGCTTGGCTTCCACGCCCTCACGGCCCCAGCTCAGCGGGTAGGTGATGTCGATGGTGGCGCTCTTGAACTTGCCTTGCGTGTACTGCGCGATGTCGCGCAGCTTGGCCATGTCGGCAAAGTCGAGCACGGGCTGGCTCACTTCGAGCCGCATCGGTGGGTTGACCTGGTTGATGTCCAGCAGGTTGGGCTTGGGGCCGATGAAGCTGTTGAGCGACATCACGATCGCTTCGCGGATCGGGTCGATCGGCGGGTTGGTCACCTGCGCGAACAGCTGCTTGAAGTAGTTGTACAGCGGCTTGTTCTTGCCCGAGAGCACGGCCAGCGGGCTGTCGTTGCCCATGGAGCCGATGCCTTCTTCGCCGTTCTTGGCCATGGGCGCCATCAGGAACTTGATGTCTTCCTGCGTGTAGCCGAAGGCCTGCTGGCGGTCGAGCAGGGGCAGGTCTGCGGCCTGGGGCGCAGCCGCCTCGGCACCGGTTTCGATGCTGTCGAGCTTGATGCGCAGGTTCTCGATCCACTGCTTGTAGGGCTTGGTGTTGACGACGTTGGCCTTCAGCTCGTCGTCGTCGATCATGCGGCCCTGCTCCAGGTCGATCAGGAACATCTTGCCGGGCTGCAGGCGCCACTTGCGCACGATCTTGTTCTCGGGCACGGGCAGCACGCCCGATTCGGAACCCATGATGACCAGGTCGTCGTCGGTGATGCAGTAGCGCGAGGGACGCAGGCCGTTGCGGTCCAGCGTGGCACCGATCTGGCGGCCATCGGTGAACACGATGGAGGCCGGGCCGTCCCAGGGCTCGAGCATGGCGGCGTGGTATTCATAGAAGGCGCGGCGGCGCTCGTCCATGGTGGTGTGCTGCTCCCAGGGCTCGGGGATCATCATCATCACGGCCTGGCTGATGGGGTAGCCGGCCATGGTCAGCAGCTCCAGGCAGTTGTCGAACGTGGCGGTGTCGGACTGGTCGGCAAAGCTGATGGGGTAGAGCTTTTGCAGGTCGGCCGCCAGCACGGGCGAGGCCATCACGCCTTCGCGCGCCTTCATCCAGTTGTAGTTGCCCTTGACGGTGTTGATTTCACCGTTGTGCGCCACGTAGCGATAGGGGTGGGCCAGGGGCCACTCGGGGAAGGTGTTGGTGGAGAAACGCTGGTGCACCAGGCCGATGGCCGAAACGCAGCGCTCGTCCGACAAGTCCTTGTAGTACACGCCCACCTGGTCGGCCAGCAGCAGGCCCTTGTAGACCACGGTGCGGCTGGACATGGACGGAACGTAGTATTCCTTGCTGTGCTTGAGCTTGAGGGCCTGGATATTGGCGCTGGCCGTCTTGCGGATCACGTACAGCTTGCGCTCCAGCGCGTCCTGCACGATCACGTCGTTGCCACGGCCGATGAAGACCTGGCGCAGGATGGGCTCCTTCTTGCGCACGGTGGGCGACATGGGCATGTCCATATTCACCGGCACATCGCGCCAGCCCAGCAGCACCTGGCCTTCGGCCTTGATCGCGCGCTCCATCTCCTGCTCGCAGGCCAGGCGGGAGGCATGCTCCTTGGGCAAGAAGATCATGCCCACGCCGTATTCACCAGCGGCGGGCAGCGTGATGCCCTGCTTGGCCATTTCTTCGCGGTACAGCGCGTCGGGGATCTGGATCAGGATGCCGGCGCCGTCGCCCATCAGCGGGTCGGCCCCCACAGCGCCACGGTGGTCGATGTTTTCCAGGATCTTCAGGGCCTGCGTCACGATGTCGTGGCGCTTCACACCCTTGATGTGGGCCACAAACCCGAGGCCGCAGGCGTCGTGTTCGTTGCCCGATGAATACAAACCGTGTTGTTGCAGATGCTGGATCTCGGCAGCCGTGGTCATGGCGCACTCCTCATGTTTTTCGCAGGGACCTCAAGATTAGTGCATTGCAACATATTCAGGCAAGCACAACATTTGGGGTCGGATTCCAATTAATCCTTACGAAAATTGAAATAAATTAAATAAGGGACAAATCAAATTTAATAGCATTTAATACTTATATGTAAAGCACTGAATGCCTAATTGACTGGTAACTTTTTTGTCAGTTTGGGGCGCCCCGGTCTGGTTTTCGCAACTCTGCGGAGAGATTTTTTTTGCAGCTCCGCCACGAAATCCGCATCGCCCAGCGCCCATCCACGCAGCGCCGCATCGGTCAGCGCCGCCTGCTCGCCGCTGCCAATCCCCGCCTGCACCAGCGCGGCGTAAGCTGCCTCGCGTGCAAACGGGGTGTTGCCCAGCGCCCAGTACAAGGCATGCGGCGTGACCAGTTTGTCGATGCGTTGCCCCAGGCAATGGGCATGGCTGGACCAGGGCCAGGCGCCCGGCTGCGCCACCATGCCGGCGCGCACCGGGTTCAGGTCGATATACACCATGCAGGCCAGCAGGTAGCGCTCGCTCTCGATCAGCGTGGAGCGGTAGCGCCCCTCCCACAGCGTGCCGCTGCGCCCATGGCGCTGATTGAAATAGCGCACATAACTGCGCCCCACGGCCTGCATCATCAGCGGCAGCGCCTCGGCGGTGGCGGGTGTGGCCAGCAAGTGGAAGTGGTTGTCCATCAGCACGTAGGCGTGAATGGCCACCGCAAACTTCTGCGCGTTCTCGGCCAGCAGCGCCAGCATGGTCTCGAAATCCTGCCGGTCCACAAAGATCGCCTGGCGGTTGTTGCCACGCTGGATGATGTGGTGCGGATAGCCCGCAAGCGTGAGACGGGGCAAGCGGGCCATGGCGGGCTCCTGAAAATGAGGGAACCGGAATCTTAATGGGAGTCTGACCCCCATTAAAGAGGGGGCACGGATCAGTCTTGTGGCACGGCGATGTCATCCGCTGACAGCCCGAACCGCGCTCCCATCGCCTGCTCCAGACCGAACTCCCGCAGGATGGCGCGCAGCCGCTCCTGGGCGCTGCGCTTTTTCTGGCCGGTATAGCGCGCAATGATCAGCTCGTTTTTCATGCTGTGCTCCCAGCCCACCAGTTCGGTCACCGTGACTTGGTAGCCACTGGCTTCCAGGTGCAGGCAGCGCAGCACATTCGTCACCTGGCTGCCCAGTTCACGCGTGTGCAGCGGGTGGCGCCACAGCTCGGCCAGCGGCGTGCGCGCCAGTTGCAGCGCCTTGCCCTGGCGCAGGCAGGCCGCCATCTCGGCCTGACAGCAGGGCACGAGGACCATGGCACGCGCCTGCTTTTGCAGGCCGAAGGCAATGGCGTCGTCGGTGGCGGTATCGCAGGCGTGCAGCGCGGTCACCACGTCGATGCGTTCGGGCAGCTCCGCCGCACCGGTGGATGCGGCCACCGAAAGATTCAGGAAGGACATGCGCCCGAACCCCAGCCGCTCGGCCAGCGCGCGCGATTTCTCGACCAGCTCGGCACGCCATTCGATGCCATAGATGTGGCCGCGCCCCAGCGCCTTGAAATACAGGTCGTAGAGGATGAAGCCCAGATACGACTTGCCCGCGCCATGGTCGGCCAGCGTGGGGCTGCGCCCGCCCTCCGACAGCTCCTGCAGCAGGGGTTCGATGAAATTGAACAGGTGGTAGACCTGCTTGAGCTTGCGCCGCGAATCCTGGTTCAAGCGCCCTTCGCGCGTGAGGATGTGCAGCTCCTTCAGCAGCTCGATGGACTGCCCCGGGCGCAGCTCGGACAGCTCTGCGCCGGCCGCAGGAACCCTCTTGCCGGCTGTCTTGTGGTGCGCGGCCTTCATGCCAGGTCCTTGGACGTTGGCGATGCGGCAGCCGTCGTGCCCACGCTGGCCCCCACCTCCAGTGCCTGCCAGCCCGGCATGCCCAGCTGCTCCAGCGCTTGCATGTTGCGTTCGTAGATGGCCTCCGCTTCGGGGTAAGCCTGCACCGCCCGGTCGATGCTGTCTTCGCGCAGCAGGTGCAAGGTGGGATACGGCGCGCGGTTGGTGCAGTTGGTGACATCGTCCACGTCCGTTCCGGCAAACTGGAACTGGGGGTGAAAGCTGGCAATCTGCAGGACTCCATCGAGGTCCAACGCCTGGAGAACACCTTCGGCCACGTCGAGGAAATCGTTGAATTCCAGAAAATCCTGCAGGCAGTCCGGCGCCATCAGCAAAGTGGTGTCGCGCACCTCCGCGGGGGTTGCGGCCAGGTCGGCCAGCTCGCGCCGCAAATCCTGCGCCAGTGCTGCGGAATCGGTGGCGGCGCTCACAGCATAGTGAATCTGCCTTTTGGCATGCACGCCCTTGGCAAAGGGACACAGGTTGAGCCCGATCACCGCCCGCTCCAGCCAGCGCACCATGTCCGCCGTCACCAAGTCGGCCCGTTCTGAAGGTGCGGGGGGCGACGCAGGGGCGGCAAGGTTCATGGCAGATCGATTCGGACGGCGACAAAAGGGAGGCCAATTTTACCGGCCCGCTGCCACTGCCCCCGCAGCGGGCGCGCTCTTGGCACGTCAGCCCAGCAGACGCAGACCGGTCAGGCGTTCGTGCTCGCGTGCCGCAAAGCGGTCGGTCATGCCGGCAATGAAATCGGCCACCGCCCGGGCACGGACCGCAGGCTCGCCCGCCATCGCCTGCTGGCTAAAGCGTGGTTTCATCTCCCCGGGCTCGGCCATGTACGCGGCAAACAGCCCGGTCACCACACGTTGCGCCCGCCCGGTGGTCTCCACCACCTGCGGATGGCGGTAGAGGTTCTTGAACAGAAAGCGTTTCAGCTCTGAGGACTGGGCCCGCATGGGGGCGCTGAACCCCACCAGCGCCGGGGCCCGGCGCACATCGGCCACACTGCGTGGCGCGGCATCGGTCAGCGCGGCACGGGTGGCGTCGATCACGTCATACACCTGCGCGCTGAGCATGCGCCGGATGGTCTCATACAGCAGGCGCCGCTCCATCGCTGCGCCCACCAGGTGCGGGTGCTCGGCCTCGGCCACCCGGCGGTAACGCTCAAACAGCGCCACCTCGGCCAATTGGTCCAGCGTGATCAGGCCCGAACGCACGCCGTCGTCGATGTCGTGCGCGTTGTAGGCAATTTCATCGGCCAGGTTGCACAGCTGCGCCTCCAGGCTGGGCTGTTCCTTGCGCAGAAAGCGTCCGCCCACCCCGCCCGGTTCAGCGGCCTCCAGCCGCAGCGCATTGGCCTGCGAGCAATGCTTGAGCACCCCCTCCCGTGTCTCGAAGGTGAGGTTGATGCCGTCGTAGTCGGGATAGCGCTCTTCCAGCCGGTCCACCACCCTGAGGCTCTGCAGGTTGTGCTCGAACCCGCCATGGGCCTGCATGCAGCCGTTGAGCGCATCCTGCCCGGCGTGCCCGAAGGGGGTGTGGCCCAGATCGTGGGCCAGCGAAATGGCCTCGACCAGGTCTTCGTTTATGCACAAGGACCGCGCAATCGAACGCCCCAGTTGCGCCACCTCCAGCGAATGCGTGAGCCGCGTGCGAAACAGGTCACCCTCGTGGTTCAGGAACACCTGGGTCTTGTACACCAGCCGGCGGAATGCCGAGGAGTGCACGATGCGGTCGCGGTCGCGCTGGTAGTCGGTGCGCGTGGGCGCCGGCGCTTCTGCGTGCCTGCGTCCACGGGTGTGCGCGGGATCGCAGGCATAGTGTGCCAAGCCTTGACCGAGCATCAAACAGGCCGCAAGTGGAGGATATTCACTGGCATGCAGGCGCCATTGCCATCGCAATCAAGCACAGCACGCGTCAATCACCTCGCGCACCAGCGCGTCGGGCGCGGCGCGCACGCAGGCCTGGCCCGGCCCGTCGATCAGCACGAAACGGATTTCGCCCGCCTCGGATTTCTTGTCCACGCGCATCAGTTCCAGGTAGCGGCCGGCATTGTCCCCAGCGTCCAGCACCGGCCCGCGCAGGGGTAACCCAGCACGCTGCACCAGCGCTTTCAAGCGTGCCGCAAACGCATCGTCCACCAGACCCAGCCGGCGCGACAGCTCGGCCGCCATCACCATGCCAGCACCCACACCCTCGCCATGCAGCCATGCGCCGTAGCCCATGCCCGCCTCGATGGCGTGGCCAAAGGTGTGGCCAAAGTTCAAAATGGCGCGCAGCCCGGCCTCGCGCTCGTCCTGCCCCACCACCCAGGCCTTGATCTCGCAACTGCGCCGCACGGCATGCGCCAGCGCCTGGCGGTCGCGGGCCAGCAGCGCATCCATGTTGTCTTCCAGCCAGGCCATGAAGTCCATGTCGGCAATCGGCCCGTACTTGATGACCTCGGCCAAACCAGCGCCGAGCTCGCGCGGCGGCAGGGTATCGAGTGTGGCCAGGTCGCACACCACCAACTGCGGCTGGTAGAACGCGCCGATCATGTTCTTGCCCAACGGATGGTTGATGGCCGTCTTCCCCCCCACCGAAGAATCGACCTGTGCCAGCAAGGTGGTGGGCACCTGCACGAAGGGCACACCGCGCATGTAGCTGGCGGCGGCAAAGCCCGTCATGTCGCCGACAACACCGCCGCCCAGGGCGAACAGCACGGTCTTGCGGTCGCAACCATGCTGCAGCAGGGCATCAAAAATCAGGTTCAGGGTCTGCCAGTTTTTGTGCTCCTCACCATCGGGCAGCACCACCAGGTGCACTTGCGCGTACTTCGGCGCCAGTGCGGCGCGCAAGGCATCGCCGTACAACGGAGCTACGGTGGTGTTGCTGACGATGAGGGCAGCGGCAGCGGCAGGCAGCGCGGTATAGGTCGCAGGCGTACCGAGCAGGCCTGGGCCAATCGCGATGGAGTAGCTGCGTTCACCCAAGTCAATGACAACCGCTTCCTGGCTCGGTTTTCGCGCTGCCTCCGACCGAAATACACCTGGCGAAGCAACCGGCGATGTCATGGAAGTGGGATGCAGTGCTGAATTTGGGAGTGTATTGACTGTGGACATGGTCTGGCTAGTTTAGGGCAGGCCAAGCACCGGTCCGGCGGCACATGCCATCGACCCACGGCACAGCCAATGTGACCGACCACGGAAGGCCACAGAAAAACACAGGCCATCGATCCATGCAATCGAGCCCTCCTCTTCTTCGTGACGCCCATCTACCAACCCACCACGACCGCCCATCAACAACCAGCGCAAGATTTTCACGAAAAATTGAGCGTGACGATCCTGAAATAGCGCCGCACGCAGCACGATATGCAGGCCAACCAGACACAGTATCGGGCGGTGGATTCCCTGCAGAACATTTTTCACCTGATGCGGTATATCGCGCCGTGGCACGAAAAAAATGCCGGCGCGCTGCCGGCATTCAATCCATCAAAGGCTAACGCAAGATGATGCGGGATGGAATGCCAGGCGCGGTGCGCAGTGGATAGCCCGGCTATCCACAAGCGCCGCAACGCCGCAGACCGTCCGCAAAGACCGCTGCCCCAAGGGTTGGAGCGAAATCGGGCGATTGCTCTCCAACGCGATCCCCTGCGAGATCGTCAACAGGCTCTAAGCCCTTCAGTAACCGTCTGATACTGCAATGCAAGCAAGATCCAACCCTTGCAATCGGTCTCTGAAAATAACCAACTGCCAGCCTGCAGTTCCATTGCGATAAATCACCAACAGAACCGCACAGATCAGCCTGAAGAACCGGGTGGCTCCACGGCTCCTTTTGCAAGTACTATTTACCGGACTGGCCCGCGATCAGAAATGACCTTCGGCGTGATAAAGACGAGCATTTCACGCTTAGAGGATTCCTTCGTCCTGCTCTTGAACAAATTACCTAAAACAGGAACATCGCCCAGCACTGGAATCTTATTCTCTTGATTGGTTTCCTCCATCTCGAAAATACCACCAATCACGACGGTTCCGCCATTCTCAATCAATATCTGTGTCTTGATATGTTTGGTATCAATGGCGACACCTTGAGTCGTTGTCTCACCACGACTGTCTTTATTGATATCCAAATCGAGAATGATATTGCCTTCAGGTGTTATTTGAGGGATAACCTCCAGCTTCAGGACAGCCTTCTTGAAAGCCAATGTGGTAGCACCATTGGGCGCTGTAATCGAATATGGATATTCCGTACCCTGCTCGATCAGGGCCTTGGTTTGGTCCGCAGTAATGATCCGTGGACTCGATACAATCTTGCCCTTACCGTCCGCTTCCATGGCAGAAAGCTCGAGCGTCAGAAACCTGTTGGCGGCAGAATTGAAAATGGAGAGAGCGAAACTCCCCACACTGCTGACATTTGACAAACTTGCTGGCAGATTGACAAAGTTTCCGTTTGTATTCACCGTAGTGCCAAGAGTCGAAGCAACTGCATTGCTGTAGCTGGTACCAAATGTAGCGCGGTTACCAGCAACTCCATAACCAACTCCTCCAGTACCGGCTTGATTTACACGCAGATCCGCGGCGCCCAGTCGCACCCCCAGAGATCGACCAAAAGTATCACGGGCCTCCACAATTCGCGCCTCAATAAGAACCTGGCGCACTGCCACGTCGAGAGTCAGCAGCAACTGGCGGACTTCTTCCAGTTTGCTGGGCGTGTCAGTTACAAAAAGCTGATTCGTGCGCGGCTCAGAAATGGCACTCCCCCGCTCTGTCAAGAATCGCGTGGAAGTACCACTACTACCACTACTACTCGAACTGTTTGTCAGCTGAGTAATCATGTCTGCCGCTTTGGCGTAGTTCAGCTGGAAAGCCTGCGTCTTCAATGGTTCTAATTTCTGAATCGCCAAAGCGGCTTCGAAATCCTTCTTGGTCCGCGCGTCGATCTCATCTTTCGGTGCAATCCACAGCACGGTCCCGGACTTTCGCATGCCCAAACCTTTGGCATCCATGATGATCTGGAGCGCTTGATCCCATGGAACATCCTTCAACCGAAGCGTGAGCGAACCCGTCACGGTGTCGGACGTCACGATGTTGAAATTGGTGAAATCGGCAATGACCTGCAGCAGGGAGCGGACTTCAATGTTCTGGAAATTCAGCGAGAGTTTTTCACCGCTATAGCCAGGCCCCTGGGTCAACTTGGTCAAATCAACTTTCTTCTGGCGGATCTCCACGACAAATTGATTATTGCTTTGGTAGGCGCTGTGCTCCCATTCTCCAACGGGCTCTACGACCATGCGAACGCGATCACCCTGCTGGGAGGTCGTCACCAACTGAACGGGTGTCCCAAAATCTGTCACGTCAAGGCGCCGGCGCAGCCCTTCTGGCAAGGACGAGCGGAGAAAATCGACATTCAGCCCTTTGCCTTGCCGTTGCAGATCTACGCCCACCTGACTATTGGCAAGGCTAACGATGATGCGGCCAGAACCATCTGCGCCCCGGCGAAAATCAACATCCTTCAAAGGAAGCGTGTCGCTGCCGCCGCTTGCGGCAAACATCGTGGCATTGGACTGCTGCGAGGCTGCTACCGAAGTGTTTACAGGCAACAGAGAAATAAGCAGCGTCTTGCCCTGCAGTTCCGCCTGGTAGGAGGTTGGCTGTTTGAGATTCAGAACCAACCTAGACCGATCACCAGCTTGTACGACGTTGATGGACTTTAAATTTCCCTGATTCACATCGACAACGGACCGTCCCATTGCATTGGTGGTTCCAGGAAAATCCAGCGCGATACGCGCTGGTGATTGAATTGCAAAGCCAGTCGGTACCGCAGAGAGGGGCTGCGATAGTTCAACACGAACAACCTCTGCACCGCCTTGCGTCGTGCCTGTGACAGCTTCGATCGCACTTTGCGCCATGGCAGCCGCTGCTGCCAGCGTGCCCACTACTGCAAATATGGCATTTCGGCAGCGGTTCATTACCCAGATATTTTTCGTTGTCATTTCTTTCCCTCCTGCAGTTCAAGCGAAGCGGTGCGCTCTATCCAATCTCCCGTGGCGTCTTGAACTATCTCGCGCAAGCTAATTGCCGTTTCGGAAATCTTGATGATTTTTCCATAATTTTGGCCAAGGTAATTTCCTACCCGGACCTGGTACAACAAATTATCTACTTTGAGTAGCGCCGTGGGCGTTCCGGTCTTGTTCAGGCTACCGACCATTGCCATGGCATCCAGGGGAAAAACCTCTAACGGCTCTTTTCTGCGCGCCATTTCAGGAGCAATCAATGTGGCGTTGGAGGCCACTTGCACCGAATCCCGCCGCAGTGCTTGCATGAGTTTCAACTGATTAAACGGCTCGACACCATTCTCCACCGTATATGCTTGCGGCTGAAACTGCTTGGGCTCGGAAAGGGGGGTAATCTGCGGCTTGGTGTTGGCCCGCTGATCAGCCATCCATTGGCGCAACTCATCCTCTTCCGCCGAACCGCAACCGTACAGGATGACGGCACAACATAATAAAACCAAACGGCCGGCCCACATCATTTCTTACCTCCAGCATTCTTTTGCGCCTGAATTTCTTCAGGATCGAGGTAACGGAAAGTTCGCGCCGTGGCATCCATGGACAATATACCGGCTTCCTTACCCGCAGGAACAATGGAAATATTATTCAAAGTTACGATACGTGATAAATGCGCCACATCCGAAGCGAATGACCCCATATCATGGTATTTTCCCGTTACCCTGACGGCAATGGGAAGCTCTGCATAATAGTCCCTGACGACGATTTGACCAGGTCGAAACAAGTCGAATTGCAAGCTCCGCCCCAACCCTGCCTGGTTGATATCGGACAACAAGGCTGCCATTTCGGCCTTGCTGGGCAATTGCTTTTCAAGTTGAATCACATATTGCTGAATCTGCTCCCGCTGCTTCTTGAGTGCTTCAAGGCTAACGGCCTTCACCAGCTTTTTCGTGTAGTCCTCACGAAGTGCGATTTCCTTGCCACGCTCCATCTCCAGCTCCGCCTGATAATCCGTCAATTGCACGAACCAGAGGACAACGGCAACACCGATGGCAATAAATGCGCAGAGCAGAATTTTGGGCAAAATGGGCCAAAGAGAGGGGTCTTTGGTATCCAGATTTTTGAACTGCCGCTGAAGATCTCCCTGCAGCGCAGCGAAATTGATCTTTGAGGGTTGTTTTTTTGCCATACGTTACTTTCCAGCCGACGTAGCAACAGCTGAACTAGCAGCATCCATGGCCTTTTGAGCCTCGCTGGATCTCACAAGCTGGAACCTCAAATTAAAAGCACCCACACGGCGCTGGTCCCGCGGAGTCAATGCCACATTGCTGGCCACGATCTCCACCAGCTCCGGCTTCGAAAACCAGGGGGTGTTGTTGGTGAGATTTCGCAGCATTTCCGAAACACGCTCGTTGGATTGCGCCATGCCCTGCATGGAAATGGTCTGGCCATCTTGTTTCATGCTGGTGATGTAGACACCATCCGGCAATTGCCTGACAAGCTCGTTCAGCAAATGCACGGGCAGATTGCGGTCAGACTGCAGATCTTCCACGGCCTTTTGCCTTGCACGCAGAGCAGCAATTTCCTCTTCAATGGATGCAATTTCCTTGATTTGTCCTTCAAGGACCTTGATTTCACCTTGAAGAAAACTATTTTTCTCTTGCTGCTCCGTAATCATCACCTGGAACCACCAATAGATAGCCCCAGCGATAGCAAGGCCCAGAAGAAACGATGCAAACATCGTTGCCTGAAAAGCCTCGCGCCTGCGTTTACGTGCAGCCTCCCGATGCGGGAGCAAATTGATCAATATCACTGCAGAAACCTCCGCATAGCCAAACCACATGAAGTGAGATACGACGGAGCTTCACGCACCATTTTTTTCAGCCGGACGGAACTTCCAATCTCCATGCCATCAAACGGATTGACGGCACTGCAAGCAAAACCGGTTTGCTGGGTGACCGCTTCCGTCAAGCCAGGCAGCGGCGCCGAGCCACCCGCCAACATGATGTGATCAACCCGGTTGTGCGGTGTGCTGGTAAAAAAGAATTGCAACGCTCGGCCAATTTCCTGGGCCATGCTCTCCACGAAGGGCCGAAGTACGGCCACTTGATAGTCTTCGGGAAGGTCGCCATTGCGTTTTTTGCTCTCGGCCTCTTCGACGGAAAAACCGTATTGGCGCACGATGAGTTGGGTCAGTTGCGCCCCACCGAAAGCCTGATCGCGGTCGTACAAGACTTCTTCGTTACGGATGACCTGCATGCTCGTCGTGAGCGCACCCACTTCAAACAATGCCACCAGCGCATCGACACCCTTATTGGGCAGTGCTTCGATCAAACGGCCAGCAGCAAGCCTGGAGGCATGCGATTCGATGTCTACGACCACGGGCTTCAACCCCACCGCTTCGGCAAGTCCTTGCCGGTCCTGCACCTTCTCACGCCGCGAGGCAGCAATCAATACATCCACGTCGCCGGGTGCATTTTTGCTGGGGCCGATCACGCAAAAGTCCAGACTGACCTCATCCAGCGAGAAGGGTATGTACTGGTTCGCCTCGGACTCGACCTGGACCTCGAGCTCCTGCTCGGTCATCCCGCCAGGCAGCGTGATCTTCTTGGTGATCACGGCAGATGGAGGCAATGCCAAGGCAACGTTCTTGGTGCGTGTGCCGCTCTTTTTGATGAGCCGGCGCAACGCATCCGCAACCTCATCGAATTTTTCGATGTTACCGTCTGTAATCCACCCACGTTCCAGCGGCTCAATCGCGCAACGCTCAAGCACCAGGTTACCGGCCTTGTCATGCCCTAGCTCCACCAGCTTGACGCTGGAAGAGCTGATGTCGATACCTAGCAACGGAGCGGACTGGCGACTAAAAAAAGACCCCGTAGAGATCAAGATTGGTCTCCTGTAACTTGCCAACATAAAGCAACAAAACTTAACATTTCACATGAATGCTATCAGTAAGGTACTTCACCAGCAAAGCGTTTTGGCCGCGTGCATTGTTTTGAACGTTGTCAAAAGCAGACGCTTGTTGACCACCCAGTAGTGTCTTGGGTGCGTTCGCGCGCAACCGTGGGTAGCCGTAAGATCATGTGGCTTCCTGAATGACCCCATCGGAAGCCGCCGTTTTTATAATGTCGCTTTCTTCCGGAGCGATATGACGCCGCCGCCCACCCAAAAACAACCCCGCAAACGCGCCGCCTCGACGGACACCCAAAGCTCTGGCTGGCTGCGCTGGATTTTTCGCGCCGTTCTCTGGGCCGGCGGACTCGGCTTGGCGGGCGCGCTGGCCTTGCTTCTGGCCATTGGTGTGGCACTCGCCATGGCCTACCCGAATCTTCCCGACGTGTCCGACCTTGCCGACTACAGACCCAAGCTGCCGCTGCGGGTCTACTCGTCGGAGGGCGCATTGCTGGGGGAGTTCGGTGACGAGCGCCGCAACCTGACGCCCATCGGGGAAATTCCCACCGTTATGAAAGATGCTGTGCTGGCCATCGAAGACACCCGGTTCTTTCAGCACGGTGGCGTTGATTACAAAGGCATGCTGCGTGCAGTCCTTGCCAATCTGGGACGCGTCAAAAGCCAGGGCGCATCGACCATCACAATGCAAGTGGCGCGCAATGTTTATCTCTCACCTGAAAAAACATTTACGCGGAAAATTTACGAAATATTACTGACATTCAAACTCGAACATTTGCTCACAAAAGACCAGATTCTCGAGATTTATATGAATCAGATTTACCTGGGCAATCGTGCCTATGGATTTGCGGCTGCATCCGAGGCCTATTTCGGCAAACCGCTCAAGTCGGTGTCCATTGCGGAAGCGGCGATGCTGGCAGGCCTGCCCAAGGCGCCTTCTGCGTACAACCCCATCAGCAACCCCAAGCGCGCCCGGGTGCGCCAGCTCTACATCATTGAACGGATGGAAGAGAACGGCTTCATCACGGCCCAGGAAGCGATGGCCGCAAAGAAGGAAGAAGTCAAGATCCGATCAGGGCAGGACAACACCCGTGTCCATGCCGAATATGTCGCCGAGATGGTGCGGCAACTGATCTTCAGCCAGTACGGCAATGAGGCGTACACCCGCGGGTTGAACGTGTACACCACGCTGAACGCAGCCAACCAGGATGCCGCCTACGCGGCCCTGCGGCGTGGCATCATGGATTATGAGCGACGCCAGCAGTACCGCGGCCCAGAACAGTTCGTCGATCTCCCCAGAGCCCCGGAGGATGTGGAGGACGCGATTGACGAGGCACTGGCCAGTCATCCGGACAATGGCGATGTCATGTCCGCCGTGGTGCTGGAGTCCACTGCACGCAAGATTGTGGCAGCGCGCGCCAATGGAGACACGCTGGAGATCACGGGCGACGGGCTCAAGCCTGCACAGTCCGGTCTGAGCGACAAAGCGCCACCCAACATCAAGATTCGGCGTGGCGCTGTCATCCGCGTTGTCAAGACGCCCAAGAACGCCTGGGAAATCACCCAATTGCCCGAGGTGGAAGGCGCCCTGGTTGCGCTGGATCCGCGCAGTGGCGCCATCAAGGCGCTGGTGGGCGGGTTTGACTTTGACAAGAACAAGTTCAACCACGCAGCCCAGGCCTGGCGCCAGCCAGGGTCCAGCTTCAAGCCATTCATCTACTCCGCGGCACTGGAGAAGGGCTTTACTCCGGCCACCGTCATCAATGACGCCCCGCTCTTTTTTGATGCAGGCGTCACTGGTGGTCAGCCCTGGGAGCCCAAGAACTACGACGGCAAATACGATGGACCCATGACCATGCGCACGGGCCTCGCAAAATCCAAGAACATGGTTTCCATCCGCATCTTGCAGGCGGTGGGCCCTAAGACGGCACAGGATTGGGTGACCCGGTTCGGATTCGAGGCAGAGAAGCACCCTGCCTACCTGACCATGGCATTGGGTGCGGGCTCGGTCACTCCATTGCAGATGGCGTCTGCCTATTCGGTATTTGCCAATGGTGGCTACCGCGTCAACCCTTGGCTGATCACGCGCGTGACCGACCAAAAAGGCCGCGTGATTTCCGAAAACCCGGCTCCCGCTGCCAGCGAACTGCCACGCGCCATTGAGGCAAGAAATGCCTTCATCATGGACAACCTGCTGCAGGAAGTCGCGCGCTCAGGAACGGCCGCCAGAGCGCAGGCCACCCTGAAACGGCCCGACTTGCATGGCAAGACCGGCACCACCAATGACTCTGTGGACGCCTGGTTCGCGGGCTACCAGCCCACTCTGACCGCAGTGACCTGGATTGGCTACGACAAACCCCGTAACCTGGGCAGCCGCGAAACCGGGGGCGGGCTGAGCTTGCCGGTGTGGATCAACTTCATGGAACAGGCCCTCAAGGGGGTGCCAGTGATGGAAGCCACTGTGCCACCCGGCGTGGTGAATGTGGGCGGCGAGTGGTTCTATGAAGAATTCGCGCGCAACGCAGGCGTTGCGAACGTGGGACTGGCAAGTCAGCCTTCCGCCTCATCGACGGTGGCACCCCAGGCACCGCCCCCGCCCGAAGAACGCGGTCGTATCCTCGATCTGTTTCGCAACTGATCCGCTGCAGGGGCGGCCCTGCAGTGCCTGCAAAGCGGGCGCCGCAGGCGCAATGCAGGCACTGGTTTTTGCCAACGCATGGCTGCCTGCGCCCACCCCCCCAATGCGACGCGGGTCAGGCCTGGAATCGCAAAGATGTACCAGACTGGCGCTCGGCGTCCTGGCTCAGCTGTTGAAAGAATTCACCGGCACCTTTGGTGTCTTGCCAGGCGACCCCATCAAACCGGTAGTGGTATCCGCCCGACTTTGCCGCCATCCACACTTCATGCAATGGCTTTTGCAGGTTGATGATGATCTGGCTGCGGTTGGGAAATGTCAGGGTCACCATGCCGCCAGTGCGCTGGCTGTCCACATCCGCATCGCCCTCGTCATTGATGCGATCGCAGCTGCGCTCCACGGCAAGCAGCAGTTTCTCGGCCTGGTCCAGGAATTCAAGGTCGGTCATTACAATTACGCATGGTGAAAGTTTTCCAAATTCTAGTCAGGACCTTTGCCCTTGCTGCCAGTGCGGCGGCATTGGTGGGCTGCGGGCAGCGCGGCCCCTTGTATCTCCCCGCCGCACCCGAGGCCACACAAAGGGCCACGTTGCCGGAAACGCTCTCCCCTTTAGAGACAGCACCCGCAGCACCCGCGTCCGCGCCCCGGTAACTGCACCGCCGGACGTGGCCGGCGATCAGGTGACAAAGATCAAGAAATCAAGACTTGATCTTTATCAAGCACTAAAAACATGGGTAATCGTACAGTCGGCGTTTTATCGCACCGCTGTATCGACATGGCCCAGGAACTCTATCGCGACAAGAACCACGCCTGCCTCATGTTCACCGACCTCATCGAAGAAGATGGGCAAGCGGTCCAAGCCAACCAGTTCCTGATCGTTGACGATGACACGGGCGCCATCATCGACCCGGGTGGCAACCTGGCTTTCAATGAGCTGTTCATGGGGATGTCCAAGCATTTCCCTCCCAGCAAGCTGTCGTACATCATTGCTTCACATGCCGATCCGGACATCATTGCCTCGCTGGACCGCTGGATGAGCAGCACCCAGGCATCCCTGGTGATTTCACGCGTATGGGAACGGTTTGCCCCGCACTTCACCAAGGTGGGCAAGACCGAAAACCGCGTGATTGGCGTGCCGGACGGTGGTGGCCACCTGCCTTTGGGCCGCCATGAACTGGTGCTGCTGCCAGCGCACTTCATGCACTCCGAGGGCAACTTCCATTTCTACGATCCGGTCAGCCGCATCCTGTTCACCGGCGACCTCGGGGTGTCGATGATGTCCGGAGCCGAGGCGCGCATTCCTGTGACAGATCTGGGAGCGCACATCCCGCGCATGGAAGGTTTTCACCGCCGCTACATGGTGTCCAACAAGATCCTGCGGCTGTGGGTGCGCATGGCGCGCCAGCTGGACATCGCCATGCTGGTTCCCCAGCATGGCGCACCCATCATGGGCAAGAAGGCGATCAACGATTTTCTGGACTGGATCGAAAACCTCATGTGCGGCATCGACCTCTTTGATGATCGCGCCTACCAGCTCCCGACCGCCCACATCGACCCCATGACCAGACAACTGCGGCCAGCGCTGCGGGCGGTCAACGCGTAACGGCGAAATCCTGGCAAAACAGGCTCCAGTGCTTACAGAATAATCGCTTGCCGCCACCCAGAACATCGCATTCACGGCACCGAAGCAACCTTGCCCTGCCCACCGGGCCGCGCTTTTCCGGCGGCCAGGTGCCGCCATAGGCGCCAGCCCAGCAGCGCCGCGATGAGGGCGCCGTAGAGGGCGACTTCCGCAAAATCGTTCTTGCCGGCGCGCATCCAGAAAAAATGCAGGATCGCCAATCCGGCGATCCCATACACCGCCCGGTGCAGGGCCTGCCAGCTGCGCCCTCCCAGTGCCCGAATGGCCCGGTTGAACGAGGTGGCCGCCAGCAAGGTCAGCAGGCAAAACGCCAGGAAACCCACCAGGATGAAGGGGCGTTTGGCAATGTCGCGGGTGATTTCAGCCAGGTCAAAACCCATGTCGAACCAGCTGTAGCTCAGCAGGTGCAGCAGTGCATAGAAATACACGAACAGCCCCAGCATGCGCCGAAAGCGGGCCAGTTGCGGGCTGGCGGTCACCACGCGCATCGGCGTGACGGCCAGCACAAGGCACAGAGCCCGCAAGGTCCAGTCGCCGGTGGCGCGGACCAGGGCCTCGGCGGGGTTGGCACCCAACTGGTCCGTGGCGGCGGCGTAAACCAGCCACGACAGGGGCAGCAGGCACAGCACAAACAGCACCGGCTTGGCCGCTGGATGGAGCAGGAATTTTTTCATGGCACGACGGGCCGAATGCTTCGCCAGAGGGGCCGCAACGGCGCTGGATCAGTAAAACTTCTGGAGATCCATGCCGGCGTAGAGCTGCCCCACCTGGGCCTCGTAGCCGTTGAACATCAGTGTCTTGCGTTTCTTGGCGAACAGGCCGTCTTCGCCAATGCGGCGCTCGGTGGCCTGGCTCCAGCGCGGGTGGTCCACGCTGGGGTTCACGTTGGAATAAAAGCCATATTCCTGCCGGGCCGCCTTGTTCCAGGCCGTTCCCGGCTCTTTCTCGACAAAGCGGATCTTCACGATGCTCTTGGCACTCTTGAACCCGTATTTCCACGGCACCACCAGGCGCACCGGCGCACCGTTCTGGTTGGGCAAGACTTCCCCATACATGCCAAAGGCCAGCAGGGTGAGCGGGTGCATGGCCTCGTCCATGCGCAGACCCTCCACATAGGGCCAGTCCAGCACGCGCGAGCCCACATAAGGCATGGTGGCCTTGTCGGCCAGCGTCACGAACTCCACATACTTGGCGCTGCCCTGCGGCTCCACGCGTCGGATCAGCTCGGCCAGCGAGTACCCCACCCAGGGGATGACCATGGACCAGCCCTCCACGCAACGCAGGCGATAGATGCGTTCTTCCTGCGCACTGAGCTTGAGCAGGTCTTCGATACCGTACTTGCCGGGCTTCTTGACCAGGCCTTCCACCTCGACCGTCCACGGAGACGTCTTCAGCGTGTGCGCATTGCGGGCAGGGTCGGCCTTGTCGGTGCCGAATTCGTAGAAGTTGTTGTAGCTGCTCGCGTCCTTGTAGTCGGTGAGCTTTTCCATCGTGACAGCCCCCGCCACGGCCGACCTGGCGCCCGCCAGCGCGGCCAGCTTGCCAGGGCGCGCCGCCTGCGGCTGTGCCAAGGCCTCGCGGCCAGCCCAGGAGGCCAAGACTGCCCCGGCAGCACCGCCCGCCATGCGCTTGAGCATGTGGCGCCGGTCTTCGTACACCGACCGTGGGGTGATTTCGGAGGAATGCGGGTGGTTGAAACCCGAATCGCGCGATGGGATCAGCATGGAAAGCTCCGGTCGTTCTTGGGTGGGACAGTTGAGCGATAGAGCACAACAACCGCCAGTTCGTTCCCTGGATCGCCCAGGTTACACCCAAGACGCAATGGTTGCAGGCCTACCCCGCAAGCCCGATGCCCCCATCACACCATCAGAGCGTGCCGTAGCTGTGCAGGCCGCTCAGGAACATGTTCACCCCCAGAAACGCAAAGGTGGTCACTACCAGCCCGACCAGCGCCCACCAGGCCGACACGGTGCCGCGCAGCCCTTTCATCAGGCGCATGTGCAGCCAGGCGGCGTAGTTGAGCCAGACGATCAGCGCCCAGGTTTCCTTGGGGTCCCAGCTCCAGTAGCCACCCCAGGCCTCGGCGGCCCACAGGGCACCCAGCACGGTGGCAATGGTGAAAAAGGCGAACCCCACCGCAATGGACTTGTACATCACATCGTCCAGGATTTCGAACGACGGCAGGCGCGCCGCAATGCGCTTGCGCCCCAGCAGAATGCCCGCCACGACGAGGGCGGAGATGCCGAAATACACCATCCAGTAGCTGCCGCCGGTCTCGGCAGCACCTTGGCGGAACACGATGGGCTCGAAACACAGCACCACGCCCAGCAGCCACAGCGGCGCCAGCTTGTACCAACGCGTCTCACCGGCCTGCTGCTTGATCAGGTAGGCAAAGGCCACCATGGCCGACAGTGCGAACGTGCCATAGCCGATGAAGTTGGCGGGCACATGCAGCTTCATCCACCAGCTCTTGAGAGCGGGTACCAGCGGCTGGATCTCGTGCGCCTCGCGGATCACGGTGTACCAGAGCAGAAAACCCACGGCGGCACTCACCACCAGCATCACGAAGCCACCCAGCGCGCGCGTGTCGTACTGCTGCTCGTAGTACAGATAGAACGCAGCCGTCATCCAGCAGAACATCACGAACACTTCGTAGAGATTGCTGACCGGGATATGGCCGATGTCCGGGCCGATGAGGTAGCTCTCGTACCAGCGCACCAGCGTGCCGATGAGCGCCATGGCCACGGCCACCCAGGCAATGCGCGAGCCCAGCATGCTCATGGTGCGGCCTTCACCGCGCGCGAACATGCCCATCCAGTAAAACGCGGTGCTCATGAAAAAGAGCATGCTCATCCACAAAATTGCAGACTGGCTCGACAGGAAATACTTGAGGCCAAAGACCGTGTCCGCCCGCGCCAGACTGCCAGCGCCGTCTTGCTGGTAGAGGCCGATCGCCATGAGCGCCACCGCCACCACCACGAGCATCAACGCCCGCAGCGGGCGCCAGAACCAGCCCAGCCACACGGTGCAGGGAATGGCGCCCAGCAGGATGCCTTTTTCGTACACATCCATGTAGCTGCCATAGCGCTGCAAGGCATACAGCCCTCCCGCTGCCACGATGGCAGCGAACAGCCAGTCGAACCAGTTGCGACGGGCGAAGAACCCCTCGTTGAGCAGGATAGTGGTAGTGGCGGTATTCATGCGTTGCCTCGGTGGGGATGGGCCCCGATCAGTTTTTCAGCGAGCTGGACGAACTCCCGGTCGCCGTCCATGGTCTTGCGATTGGTGGACAGTGCCATCAGTGCGTGCGACTGGTCCCCCTGTGGAGCGACCCACACCCACACGCGGCGCTCGCGCACGTAGAGCATGGCAAAAACGCCCAGAATCAGCAAGGCGCATCCCAGATAGACAATGTTCTTGCCAGGGGCTCGAGCCACCTGAAAAACGCTGGCCTGCACCTGGGTGAAGTCCTTGAGCTCCAGCGCCAGCGGTGCCGGGTAAATCTGGGCGTCACTCAGCGACAGCACCGCCTGCGTCATGAACGATTGCGTCTGGTCACTCTGGACCAGTGGTTTCAGACCGGCACGCTCGCGCGCAAGCTGGTTCAGTTCGAACAGGGCTCCGTTCAGAATGCGCACCAGCACCTCGCCCGCCCTGGAACGCTCCGCCTCGGGCACGTTGGCCTCCATGAAGTCGGAAATGGCCGGCAAGCCACCGGTCTTCTTGCCATCGGGTCCGCTGCTCCCGGCGAACAGCGCCAGCGCACGCAACGCAGACTGCGTCAGCTGCTCGGCCAGCTGGGGGCGCGAAGCCTCCACCGCCTGCGACACATAACGCTGCACGGCCTGCTCGCGCGCAGCAGGGTCGCCCAGCGCAGCATGAAGGCGCATGAACCCGTCCATGGAACTCTGGTCATCGGCCGGAACACGCAGGTAGCGGAAAGGGTCGGAAGGGTTCTCACGCACCCCCAGCAGGAACACCGGCACACCATCACCCGTGTCCACCGGCAGCATGTAGTTGTGGAATTCACGCGCCTGGCCGGCTGCATCGCGCAGCTTGTAGCTCACGCTGGGGCCCACGTTGCGCAGCTCCTTCTTGGTCACCGTCTTGTTGGCGGCACCGAGACGCGACTCCACCGACTCGCGCAGGTCCACCTTGCGCACATCGGCACCCGACCCGGGTGCACCGGCACCATCGGCAAAATTCTCGACATTGATGGTGCGCAGGGCGGTGAATTCAAGCGTGAGTTTCTCGCCGCCCGTGGCCCCGCCCTTGCCCACCAGTTCGGTGGACCCGCCTACGGTGCCCTCGATGTCAAACGCCTTGGCGCCTGCGGTCATGGGAACGGCGCGCAGCTTGAGGTGCGAGCCGCCATCGTCAAAGCTCGACTGGTAAATCTCGATGCCCTTGTAGCTGGCGGGGTGGTTCACCTCGATGCGGGCGGGCGTTTTCTCGCCCGTGGCCTTGTCGTGGATGATGATCTCGCTGGCAAACAGCTTGGGCATGCCGGTGGAGTAGTGCTCCACGATGAACTTCTTGAGCTCCACGGCAAAGGGCAGCTCCTGCAGCAGCACGCCGTCGGACTGGCTCAGGATGGCGGTGCCCGACTGCGTGCCCTCGGCCACCACCAGGTTGCCACGGAAGGTGGGATTGCGCTCGGACAGGCGGTGCTCGGGCTTCACCTCGGAAATGAGGCCACTGCCGGCATAAGGTGTCTTTCCACCCAGCAGCATCTGGGCCCGCACGATCAGGTCGCCGTCAAACAGCCCGCCCAGGCAGATGAGCACGATGGAACTGTGCGCAGCGATGTATCCGAGCTTGTTGGCCGCCCCCGCCTTGGCCGCCACCATCCAGCCTGCACCAGCGCCCTTGGCACCATCCCGCTGCTGCAGTTTCACCTTCCAGCCGCCACTGGCCAGGGTGCTGCCAATGCGCCGCGCCGCCACCTCGGCCGACTCCAGCAGTGGCGCTTCGGCCTTGTGGTGAAAGGCCTTGAGGCTTTGCTCGCGGATGTTTTCCTTGTAGACCTTCAGATCCACCAGGATCTTGGGGGTGTTGCGGGCAATGCACAAAGAGGTGCTGACCACCAGGAAAGCCAGAATCAGCAGGAACCACCATGCGCTGTACACCGCATTGAGCTGGAGGGCCGCGAAAAGCTCGGCCCAGAACGGGCCGAACTGGTTCACGTAGTTCACCGCGGGCTCATGCTGCTTGAGCACCGTGCCGATGACCGACGCAATGCAGATCACCGTCAGCAGTGAAATGGCAAAGCGCATGGAAGACAGCAGCTCGATGCCTGCGCGCAGGGCCTGGGAGCCAGACCGGACTTGAACGCCGTGGGTGATGTCAGACATGGGTGGTTGAACGCGAGGCACTAAAACAAAAAGGGCGGGGCCATCTGAACGATGGGCCCGCCCGTCTTGGGGTTTGTTATTGGCGGTTGGTTCCAGGCTTCCCGCCTGGCGGGGCTGGAAAAATCACAAAACCTCAGCGCAGGCCGGCAATGTAGTCGGACACTGCCTTGATTTCCCGGTCGTTGAGCTTGGCAGCCACCTGGGTCATCTGGTGGCTGTTGGCACGCGAGCCGTCGCGGAACATCTTCAGCTGCGATGCCGTGTAGTCGGCATGCTGACCCGACAGGCGGGGGTACTGGGCCGGAATGCCGGCGCCGTTGGGGCTGTGGCAGCCGGCGCAGGCGGCGATCTGGCGGTCTGCAATGCCACCGCGGTAAATACGCTCACCCAGGGCCACGAGATCCTTGTCAGAAGAAAAACCCGCCTTGGCTGGCTTGGAGGCCGCCCAGTAGGCAATGTTCTTCATGTCTTCGTCGGTCAGCATCGACGCAAAGCCCGCCATGATGGCGTTGTTGCGCTTGCCAGACTTGAATTCCTGCAACTGCTTGACCAGATATTCCGGGTGCTGCTGTGCCAGCTTCGGATTGGCCGCAATGGTGGAATTACCATCCGCAGCGTGGCATGCCACGCACACCGCGGTGAAGCTGGCCTCGCCTTTGACCAGGTCGGGCTTGGCCGCCTTGGTCGGCGCCGCAGGGGCCGCGCCCGCAGAAAAAGCCGGGAGAGCGGGTGCTGCCAGTGCGGCAGCCATCAGCATAGAGGCGAGAAACTTCATATCGAGGGTCTGTATTTAAGTCCGCAAAACCTCGCGATTCTACAATGAGGCTCCAACGCATCCCAACTTTCCATGACGACACCCTCCACCGCGCCAATAGCTGGCTCACTTCCGCCCGCACCCGACGCCAAAATCGCCATGGGCTGGATGCACACCGCCAGGTTCCTGACCACGGCTGCGCAGCTGCACCATCTGCCCCCCATCGACGTGCCCGAGATCGCCTTCGTGGGCCGCTCCAACGCGGGCAAATCCACCTGCATCAACACGCTCACCCAGCAAAAGCAGCTGGCCTTTGCCTCCAAGAAACCCGGGCGCACCCAGCACATCAACCTGTTCTCGCTGGGCAAGCAGGGCGTGACCGATGCCGTGCTGGCCGACCTGCCCGGCTACGGCTATGCCGCCGTGTCGCGCTCGGACAAGGTGCGCTGGCAGCAGGTGATGGTCAATTACCTGGTCAGCCGCCCCGGGCTCACCGGCATCGTGCTGCTGTGCGATCCGCGCCTGGGCCTGACCGAGCTGGACGAAGCATTGCTCGAAGTGGTGCGCCCGCGTGTGGAAGAAGGCCTGAAGTTCCTCATCGTGCTGACCAAGGCCGACAAGCTTACCCGCGCCGAGCAGGCCAAGGTGCTGTCGATTACGCGACTGAATGCGGGCGGCGGAGAGGTCAAGATGTTCTCGGCCCTCAAGAAGCAAGGTGTGGACGAGGTGGCACAACTGCTGTGGCAATGGGCACACCCGGTGTTGCCAGCGCCCGTGGCCGCAGATGATGCCCCCGAGCCCGCCCCCGAAACCCCCGAGGATTCTCACCCAAACTAGGCACTGGCGCTTATGCATCAAGCGGCAGAAGCTACTGAATGCATAGCATCATGATTTCTACCCGGGACATCTCCCTGCCGCATGGCACCACCCTGCAATGCCGCGTGAGCGGCGTGGCGGGCCGCCCGGTGCTGCTGTTTCTGCACGGCTTCCCCGAGGGAGCCTTCATCTGGGACGAACTGCTGCTGCACTTTTCCCGCCCCGAAAATGGCGGCTACCGCTGCGTGGCCCCCTGTCTGCGCGGCTTCGGCGCATCGAGCCGTCCAACGGAAGTGGCCGCCTACTGCGCCAAGCACCTGGTGCAGGACCTGGTGGCGCTGATCGCCGCCGAATGCCCTGGCGCCGTGCTGGAATGCCTGGTGGCCCACGACTGGGGCGGCGCGGTGGCCTGGAACCTCGCCAACCAGCAGCCGCAGCACATGAAGCGGCTGGCCATCCTCAACTCCCCGCACCCGGGTGCCTTTCTGCGCGAGCTGCAGCACAACCCGGCGCAGCAGGCGGCCAGCCAGTACATGCACTTCCTGTGCAGGCCCGATGCCGAGGCGCTGCTGGCCGAAAACGGCTTCCGCCGCCTGTTCGCCTTTTTCAACACGTCCGATGGCCGCGCCCCCGCCTGGCTGACCGACACCGTGCGCGCCCAGTACCGCGCCCTGTGGCAACAGGGCCTGACCGGCGCCTGCAACTACTACCGCGCCAGCCCGCTGCGCCCGCCGCGACAGACGGAAGATGGGTGCGACCCGGGCGCCCAGGCCATCACCCTGCCCGATGCCATGCTGGCGGTGACCGTGCCCACGCTGGTCCTGTGGGGCATGGACGACCCCGCCCTGCTGCCAGGCCTGCTCGACGGCCTGCCCGGCTGGGTGCCGCAGCTGCAGCTGCGGCGGGTGGAAGGGGCAACGCACTGGATCGTGCATGAGCACCCCGAGCGCGTCGCCATGGAGCTGCAGCGCTTCTTGCAATCCAAACAATAGCCGCCAGCGCTTTTCACATAAGCGCTGCAAGCCTTTTTGTTCATATTCTCGATCAGGGCGCAGACCCGCCCAATGACGTTGACGGGGCGCCCCCAACCGGCGGCTGGAGCCGCGGGCCATACGCGTCAGTACACCGATGGCTCGCCCGGCGGCCGCGTCTTGAAGCGCTTGTGCACCCAGTAATACTGGCCAGGCATGGTGTCGATGTAGCTTTGCAGGCGCAGATTCATCTGCGCCGTGTCGGCTTCCACATCGTCGGACGGATAGCCCTCCCAGGCGGGGGTGATCTCGGCCACGTAGCCGGTGGGCGTGAGCCGCGTGTACATGCCCACCACCTTGGCCCGCCCCAGGCGTGCAAACCTCGGCAGCGAAGGCACGGTGGCGGCCCGCACGCCATAGAACGGCACAAAGATCGACTCGTTGGGGCCGAAGTCCATGTCGGGCAGCAGGTACAGCAGCCCGCCCTTGCGCAGGTTGGAAATGATCGGTTTGACCCCGTCGGCCCGGTTGAGCATGCGCACATCACCAAAACGCTGGCGCCCCGCCATGAACCAGGCGTCCACGGCCGGGTCGGGGTGGGTCGAAAAGATCGACGTGAACGCGCGCTGGGTGCGCAAGGGCAATGCCAGTCCACCGGCGTCCATGCCCAAGAAATGCGGCGCAAAGATGATGGTGGGCGTGTCGCCGTCGAGCTCGTGCAGCGCGCCCTGCAGCTTCACGCGCTCCAGCACCACCTCGCGCGGCGCGGCCCACAGCCAGCTGCGGTCCAGCCAGGTCTGGCTGAACACGACAAAGACCTCGCGCGCCCAGCGGCGCCGCTGCGCCGCCGGCGCATCCGGAAAACACAGCGCCAGATTGCGCAGCGCCACCTTGCGGCGCGGCACGGCCAGCAGGTACAGCAACTGGCCAAGGCACCAGCCCATAGCGCGCAGCGCAGGCAAGGGCACATGCGCCAGCACCCGCATGAACCACACACCCAGGCGCCCGCTCATGCGACGCCCCCGGCAGCTTCAGCGCGCGGCTGCTTGTAGCGGGCATAGCCCCACAGGTATTGCTCGGGACACTGGCGGATGAGATGTTCCATGGCCTGGTTGATTTGCAAGACGGCATCCTCCAGCCGCTCGTCCAGCGGCGCTGACAAAGGCTCGAAGCGGGTGACGAAACCACGGCCCCAGGGCAGGCGCTCGCAACGCGCCAGCACCACGGCCGCACCGGTCTGCTGGGCCAGGCGCACGGCCAGCGTCATGGTGTAGGCGTCGCGGCCAAAAACGGGCGACCAGACGCCCTGGCCATCGGGTGGCACCTGGTCCGGCAGCAGGCCCACGGCCTCGCCACGGCGCAGCGCCTTGATCATCTGGCGCACGCCCGCCAGCGTGGTGGGCACCGCCAGCATGCCGGGGCGATTGCGCGCAGTCTCCATCACCGTGGCCAGCCAGGGCTGGCGCGCCGGCCGGTAGAGCACCGTGATGGGGCCGCGCACAGCGCTCCAGTGGCGTGCCGCGGCCTGGGCGGACAGCTCAAAACAGCCCTGGTGGGGCGTCAGGAACACAATGCCGCGTCCGGCTGCATAGGCCTGCTCCACACAGGCCTCGCCCACCAGCCGACAAGGAAGGGGAGCACCCAGCCACAGCCGCGGCAACTCTGCCACCATGCGGCCCGCATGGGCCACGGCGGCGCGCACCGCGCCGAATGAATACCCGGCCAGCGCCGAGTTCGCAAGAAAGCGGCGCCGGTAGGAGGGAGACGCGCAAAAAGCCACCCAGCCCATGGCTGCACCCATGACATGCAGCAACCACAGTGGAAATACGGAAAAGAATCGGAAGACGACAGGCATTAAAATAGACAGGTCGCTGAGTTAAATGAGCAACTTGCAGGGCGACGTTAAAAAAATCTGCTAAAGCGTTCGCCAAAGCTCCTTCGGGGTCAGGGCGGCGCCCTAAATGCCGAAGCACTGGAGTTTATTCAAATGGCGAACGACTTTCTTTTTACCTCGGAATCCGTCTCCGAAGGCCACCCCGACAAGGTGGCCGACCAGATCTCGGACGCGATCCTCGATGCGATCTTCCAACAAGACCCCCGCAGCCGCGTCGCCGCTGAAACGCTGACCAACACCGGCCTCGTCGTGCTGGCGGGCGAGATCACCACCAACGCCCATGTGGACTACATCCAGGTGGCGCGCGACACCATCAAGCGCATCGGCTACGACAACACCGACTACGGCATCGATTACAAGGGCTGCGCCGTGCTCGTGGCCTACGACAAGCAATCCAACGACATCGCCCAGGGCGTGGACCATGCCAGCGACGACCACCTGAACACCGGTGCCGGCGACCAGGGCCTGATGTTCGGCTACGCCTGCGACGAGACGCCCGAGCTGATGCCCGCGCCGATCTACTACGCGCACCGCCTGGTGGAGCGCCAGGCCCAGCTGCGCAAGGACGGCCGCCTGCCTTTTTTGCGCCCTGACGCCAAGAGCCAGGTCACGATGCGCTACGTGGACGGCAAGCCCCACAGCATCGACACCGTGGTGCTCTCCACCCAGCACCACCCCGACCAGTCGGAAACCGCCACCAAGATGAAGCAGAGCTTCATCGACGCCGTGATCGAGGAAATCATCAAGCCCGTGCTGCCTGCGGACTGGCTGCAGAACACGCGCTACCTGATCAACCCCACGGGCCGCTTTGTCATCGGCGGCCCGCAAGGCGACTGCGGTCTCACGGGCCGCAAGATCATCGTGGACACCTACGGCGGCGCCTGCCCGCATGGCGGCGGCGCCTTCAGCGGCAAGGACCCGACAAAGGTGGACCGCTCGGCCGCCTATGCCGCGCGCTACGTGGCCAAGAACATCGTGGCGGCCGGACTGGCCAAGCAGTGCCAGATCCAGGTGGCCTACGCCATCGGCGTGGCCGAGCCCATGAACATCACGGTCTACACCGAAGGCACGGGCGTGATCCCGGACGAGCGCATTGCCGCGCTGGTCAAGGAACACTTCGACCTGCGCCCCAAGGGCATCATCCAGATGCTGGACCTGCTGCGCCCCATCTACGAAAAGACCGCCGCCTACGGCCACTTCGGCCGCGAAGAACCCGAGTTCAGCTGGGAACGTACGGACAAGGCGGCTGCACTGCGCGCAGCTGCGGGCCTGTAAGGCCCTCGCGCACAGCGCGCTTGGCCGGCTTTCGGCACAGGCTCACATCGCGCGGCGATGTGAGCACAGACCCAAGACCGCCAACCGCGTTTGCCGCTCACCCTTGCCTCACCCGGCAATTGCTATCACATGAAGAGCGCCAGGTGCTTGCAGATGAAGCACCTCGGACACTCCATGGTGGAAAATCTAGCGCAGGGCGCTATTGCTTTTGATGCAGCCCAGTCCGCCTTGCGCCAGAACAGACCGGAGACCCATGTTCGACACCACCATCTACATCGGGCGCTTTGAACCCGTTCACAACGGCCACATGGCCTTGCTGCAGCGTGCGCTCGACAGCGCCGGCAACGTGATCGTGGTGATGGGTTCGGCCTGGCAGGCGCGTTCGCCCAAGAACCCTTTCACCTGCGACGAACGCGCCGGCATGATGCTGGCTGCCCTGCCCGCAGCCAACCGGTCCCGCGTGCAGGCGCTGCCGATGCGCGACTACTACAACGAGGCCCTGTGGGTGCAGGCGGTGCGCAAGGGCGTGGCCCCGATCGCCGCCGCGGATGCCCGCATCGGCGTGGTCGGCCACTTCAAGGATGCGACCAGCAGCTACCTGAGCGCCTTTCCAGGCTGGGAGTTGATCCACGTCGAGCGCCAGGGCCGCATCGATGCCACGGCCATCCGCGATGCCTACTTCGGCGCCACGCCCGGCACCGTGCGGGCCGCCTTGAACAACCTGGCCGCCCAGATGCCCGCGAGCACGCTGGATTTTCTGGAGCGCTTTGCACAGACCACCGACTACCCCGCGCTGCAGCAAGAGTGGCGCATGCTGCGTGGCTACCGCGAGGCCTGGGCTGCAGCCCCCTACCCGCCGGTGTTCGTCACGGTGGATGCCGTGCTGCGCTGCCAGAACCATGTGCTGCTGATCCGCCGCGCCCACGCCCCCGGCAAGGGCCTGCGGGCGGTGCCGGGTGGATTCATCGAGCAGCGCGAGACCGTGTGGCAATCCTGTCTGCGCGAGCTGGCCGAGGAAACCCATTGCGAACTCCCCGAAGCCCGCATGCGCGCGGCGCTGCAGTCGGTGGCGGTGTTCGACCACCCCGACCGCAGCCAGCGCGGCCGCACCATCACCCATGCGCACTATTTCGACCTGGGCGATGCGCCGTTTCCGGCCGTGCGGGCCGACGACGATGCCATGCAGGTGGAGTGGGTCGATATCGAAAAGCTGGCCGCGCTGGAAGAAGAGTTCTTTGAGGACCACTTCCACATGCTGGACCACTTTCTGGAACTGACTACTCCACCGTGACGCTCTTGGCCAGGCTGCGCGGCTTGTGCCGCCGCATAACTTCGCTACGCGAAGTGAGCGGCGTCAAACCCCAGAAACCTTGGTGAACTGACCTTGCCCTCGTTCCGTGTAGCTCTTAGCCCACGTTTACGCGGCTTTTTTACGCTGTACCTCGTACCAGCGTTGCTCGAACTGCTTCGGACGGAGATCGCCCAGAGACGAATGCAGCCTGCCGTGATTGTAGAAAGCCATCCAGTCCATCACAGCCTGTTTGGCCTGCTCTCTGGTGGCGAATTTGTGGCCATGCACACTGGCGTTTTTCAGTCGACCCCAGAAGCTCTCGGTCGGCGCGTTGTCCCAGCAGTTGCCCTTGCGGCTCATCGATGAGCGCATGCCCCAGCCCTTCAAGGCATCCTGCATCTCATGGCTGCAATACTGGCTGCCACGGTCGCTGTGGAATATCAGGCCTGGCTCTGGGCGACGGCGCCACCACGCCATGGCCAGTGCATCCTTGACCAGGCTGGCCTGCATGTGCGGCTGCAGGCTCCAGCCCACCACCTGGCGACTGAACAGGTCGATGACCACAGCCAGGTACAGCCAGCCCTCGTCGGTGGCGATGTAGGTGATGTCGCCACTCCACAGCTGGTTAAGGATTTATCCGTAAATTAAGTAAACTCCAAACCTGAGCCGACCTTCACTCGGCGCAGGACAGACAGATGGCCAAGGCCCATGCCCATTCGTGGGAAGTGACGGATGAATTCTGGGCCCGGGTAGAGCCCCTGGTGCCGCAGCCAGTGCGCGACCCGAACAAGCAATACCTGCGCAGTGCGGGAGCGGGGCGCCCACCCAAGGCGCCGCGATTGGTCTTCGAGGCCATCGTGTACGTCCTGAGGACGGGCTGCCAATGGAAGGCATTGCCAGCCGAACGCTTTGGCAGTGCCAGCGCGGTGCACCAGCGATTCATGCAATGGTCCAGGGCCGGGTTCTTCGAGGCACTGTGGAAGGCAGGCCTTGCTGAATACGACGACCTCGAAGGCATTGCCTGGCGCTGGCAGAGCATCGACGGAGCGATGTTCAAGGCACCGCTGGCGCAAGAGGCAGTGGGCCCCAATCCGACGGATCGGGAGAAAAAACGGCAGCAAGCGCCATCTGCTGGTGGACGGGCGTGGCGTCCCGTTGTCCCTCGTCGTGACGGGAGCCAACGCGCACGACGTGACGCAAATTGAGGCCGTGCTCGATGCCATCGTGGTCCAACGTCCGACTCCCAAGCAGCGTCGATCCAAACATCTGTGCGCCGATGCGGGCTATCGGGGCAAAGGCGCCATGGCCGTGATCCTTGCCCATGGCTATATCCCGCATGTGGTCAGTCGCAAGAGCGAAGCGGCGCAGAAAAAGCGAGAGCCAAAGAAGAAGGCCCGCCGCTGGGTGGTCGAGGCCTGTCATGGCTGGTTCAACCGATTCAGGAAACTATTGGTGCGCTACGAAAAGCTCGAACACACCTTCCTGGCGCTCAACCACCTTGCTGCGGCCATCATCGCTCTGCGCAAGATTGAGCTACCAGTCAATGTTATTTACGGATAAATACTAAGTACCTCGGGATTGAAGCGCCGCTGCACCAGGTCTGGTGCCACCGGCAAGCTGTGCTTGCTGTCGGTGGTGACCACGAACTTGCACTTAGTCCTGGCCCGGATGCCGTGCTGCTGCATGAGCTTGCGCACCCTGTCTTTGCCCACCCGGATGCCACGGGCCAGCAGTTCCTTGTGCATGCGCGGCCAGCCGTATTCGCCCTTGACCTGTGCGTGGATGGCACGGATGTGGGCCAGCACGGCCTCGTCGCTGTGGCGAGCGCCAGGCCTGCCAGCCATGCCCTTGGGGCGGCGCAGCCAGTTAAAGTAGCCGCTGGCGCTGACCTCCAGCACGCCACACGAGATGCTCACCGGGTACTGGCTCCTCATTTGGTGAATCCAGGCGTACCTCGCAGCGTGTCCTGCGCGAAGTACGCCGCGGCTTTTTTTGCGATGTCACGCTCCATGCGAAGCCGAGCCACCTCAGCGCGCAAGCGCGCTATCTCCATCTGCTCGGGCGAGACCTTCATCGCCTTGTCAGCGTCACCGACGCCGCTCAATGGCCTCTTGGCCGCCAGCCTCACCCAGTTGCCTAGACTGGCCTTGGGGATGCCCAGCACCTTGGCCACCAACGCAATAGCCTGACCCGCGCGTACCTGCCGCACAGCCTCCAACTTGAATTCTTGCGTGTACTGCGCACGCACCTGCTTTGCCGTCATCTCTTGACTCCTTGTCGGTATTTTCAACAAGGCCAAGAACTCCACTGTTCAGGGGCAAGGTCACAGGCACTGGCGCTGTTCGATGCGTACCAGGCTCGTATCGCGGACTGCGATAAGCAGATCGAGAACTCGTTGCAAGTGCTGAACGCGGACAGACCGCAATTGGAGACCCCGCTCCCTGCTGCGTGGACGAAGACAAAACAGGCCAATACACCCAAGTTCGATGTGCGGTCGATGCTGTACCAATTAACCGGCACTGACCTGACCTTGATCCACGGCATCGGGCCAAGTATCGCGTTGTCGCTGGTGGCAGAGTGCGGCACTGACATGAGCAAGTGGCCCACTGAAAAGCACTTCGCATCATGGTTGTGCCTGTCGCCGGGATGCAAGATCAGCGGCGGAAAAGTGCTTTCTGCGCGGACCCGTAAAAGCTCCAACCGCTTGGCATCACAGTTGCGCCTCGCCGCGTCCAATGTCGGGCGCACCGAAACTGCACTCGGAGCGTTCTATCGACGGCTGGCGGCGCGTATCGGCAAAGCCAAGGCCGTGACGGCTACAGCTCGCAAGCTCGCCATTCTCTTTTACCGAACGATGCGCTTCGGTATGCGATACGAAGATCCTGGCGTCGATCAATACGAGCAGCGATATCGCGAACGCGTCGTCAAGCAGTTACAGCGACGTGCCGCTCACTTTGGTTTCTCATTGCAACCGACCGAGGCGGGTGTTTCTTAGGAAGCCGCCGCGTACTTTGCCAGACAGTCCGGGTGAGGTACGCGTTCATCCAGCGCCATGCGCAGGAATACAGCGTGCGGCGCATGTGCAATGTGATGCAGGTCCATCCGAACTCACGAAGGCTGGCTGTACCTGGCGGTTGTGGTCGATCTGTTCTCGCGCCAAGTAGTGGGCTGGTCCATGGGCAGCCGCATTGACACGAGCCTGGTCCTCGATGCACTGCTGATGGCACTGTGGCGCCGACAGCCGCATGCGCCGGTCATGGTTCATTCCGATCAGGGCTGCCAGTTC